>JAQUSU010000111.1 GCA_028710085.1 Anaerotignum sp. | reverse complement strand
TACCGCCTCTTGGATTTTTCCTCTCGCCCCAGAGATATTGCCGATCCATGGTATACGGGGAATTTTGATATTACCCATTCAGATATTATGGAGGGTTTGGAGGGCTTTCTTGCGTTTCTTATTCGTAATCAATCCCAACAAAATACATAAAAACACCTCTTGATAAATGGCAAAAGAAAAGCCCAATTGCTTTTTTCAAATTTTCTTGGAAACCTCTGCAATTGGGCTTTTTTTATATGAAATTACTCCTGTTCCATGGCACCCTTCAATTCTCTCACAAATTCACAAACAGGCTCAATACAATCCCTGCCGTGGGCACCAACGATTTTAACAATGGCACTGCCTACAATCACACCATCTGCAGCCTTGCTCATTTTTGCAGCGGTTTCAGCGTTTGAAATGCCAAAGCCAACGGCACATGGAATATCATTGACCTCCTTAACACCTGCAACCATTGCCGCAACATCCGTTGTAATTTCCGTTCTTGTGCCCGTAACGCCCATGGAGGAAACGCAGTAAACAAAGCCCTCTGCCTCCGCCGCAATTTTACTGATTCTATCCTTGGATGTAGGCGCAATCAGGGAAATCATTTTCACGCCATATTCTTGAAATTTATCCAGCATTTCCCCTTTTTCCTCAAAGGGAATATCAGGAAGAATCACACAGCAAATTCCAAGCTCCTTGCAGCCCAAAAGAAATTTGTCTAGCCCATAAGTAAAAAGAAGGTTCGCATAGGTCATAAACGCAAGAGGCACCGAGGACTTTTCACGAATTCTTTTCACCATATCAAAAATCTTATCCGTTGTGACCCCACCCTTTAGTGCACGTTCGCTTGCCTCTTGAATTATCGGCCCTTCGGCAACAGGGTCAGAAAAGGGAATCCCCAATTCAATCAAATTTGCCCCTGCCTTTTCCATGGCATAAACCAATTTTTCCGTGGTTTCAAGGTCAGGATCGCCACAGGTAATAAACGGAATGAACGCTTTTCCGTTGGAAAAGGCTTTGTCTATATAACTTTGTGCAGTCATATTATTCATAAATTTCAACCCCCTTGTATCTTGCAATTGCTGCAACGTCCTTGTCCCCTCGTCCCGAAACATTCACTACAATAATTTGGTCTTTGCTCATCGTTGGCGCAAGCTTCATTGCATAGGAAATTGCATGAGCACTTTCAATTGCCGGAATAATTCCCTCAATTCCGGAAAGATATTCAAAGGCCTCTACTGCCTCATCATCGGTAACAGGTACGTATTCCGCTCTGCCCGAATCCCTTAAATATGCGTGTTCTGGGCCAATCCCTGGATAATCAAGCCCTGCGGAAATGGAGTACACAGGGGCAATCTGCCCGTACTCGTCCTGACAGAAATAGGACTTCATCCCGTGAAAAATGCCCACGCTTCCCGTTGCCATGGTTGCGGCAGTATCCTTTGTATCAACGCCAAGCCCTGCCGCCTCACAGCCAATCAGCCGCACTGCCTTGTCCTCAATAAAGTTGTAAAATGCACCCATTGCGTTGCTTCCGCCACCCACGCAAGCAATCACTGCATTGGGCAGCTTCCCTTCTTTTTCCAGCATCTGCTCCTTGATTTCCTTGCTGATGACCGCTTGAAAATCCCGCACAATGGTGGGAAAAGGATGGGGACCCATGACTGAACCCATAACATAATGGGTATCGTCAATTCTTTTTGTCCACTCACGAAGGGTTTCGTTTACAGCATCCTTGAGCGTCATCGTTCCGCTGGTGACGGGGTGAACCTTTGTCCCCAAAAGCTCCATGCGGTAAACATTTAACGCCTGACGGTCTGTATCGTGCTTTCCCATGTAAACTTCACATTCCAACCCCATGAGTGCCGCCGCTGTTGCCGTTGCAACACCGTGCTGGCCTGCGCCTGTTTCGGCAATAATTCTTGTTTTCCCCATTTTCTTTGCAAGCAATACCTGCCCTAAAACGTTGTTGATTTTGTGTGAACCTGTATGGTTCAAATCCTCACGCTTCAAATAAATCTTCGCACCGCCAAGGTTTTCGGTCATATGCTTTGCATAATAAAGGTTTGACGGACGACCAGCATAATTGTTGAATAAATCCGCAAGCTCCGCCACAAATTCGGGATCCTCCTTGTATTTGTTATAAGCCTCTTCCAGCTCAATGACGGCATTCATCAAGGTTTCGGGGATAAATTGTCCGCCGAAGCCGCCAAATCTTCCTTTTATCTCAGTCATAATATCAATCCTTTCCAAACTATAGTAGTTTTGCAAGAGCTACAATTCCCATAAATTTTCTATCATCCTTGTACCCTTCAGTTTCACAGCCGCTGCTTACATCAAAGGCAAAGGGCTTACAGGTTCTTGCCGCCTTACCAATATTATTTACATCCAAACCGCCTGCAAGGAAATACGGCTTTTTGATCGGCGGAATGATGCTATGGTCAAAGGTTTCTCCGCTTCCGCCAAAATTGTACTCACGGTAGGTATCCAATAAAAGGTACTCACAAGGAAGCTTTTCCGCCGCGATAATTTCCCCTGCATTCTTCACCCGTACCGCCTTAATAATGGGTTTTTCCACAACCTCTTTTAGCCGTATGATATACGCCTCGTCCTCATCCCCATGCAGCTGAACCATATCAATCACACCTTGGGCGCAAAGCCCTTCAATCAATGGAATCTCCGCATTTACAAACACCCCTACGGCGTTTATGTCCGAAGCAAGCAGCTTTTTTAATTCTGCGGCTTTTTGGGGCGTTACATACCTTCGGCTGGGGGGATAGAACACAAAGCCTATGAAATCGGGCTTGTATGAATTTGCCATTGCAATGTCTTCTTCGCGGCTCAATCCGCAGATTTTAATTTTCATAGCGCTCCTTTCAGAGCATTAAGCTCTTTCTTTTTATCCTTTGCCCGCATCAAGGTTTCCCCAATTAAAACGGCATCAATACCTGCATTTCTTATTTTTGCAATATCCTCGGCGGTTTTTATCCCGCTTTCTGCAATGGTAATTACATCATTAGGAATATATTTTTTCAACCGAATGCAGTTGTGAATATCCACCGTAAAATCCTTCAAATTACGGTTGTTAACACCAATCACTCTTGCCCCTGCCCTTACAGCCGAACCAATTTCTTCCTCGTCATGGGCTTCCACAAGGGCACTTAGCCCAAGGCTGTCACAAATTTCAATATATTTTTTCAGCCTTTCGGTGTCGAGTAACGCACAAATCAGCAGCACCGCCGACGCCCCCAAGACCTTTGCCTGATAAATCATATATTCATCCACGGTAAAATCCTTGCGTAAAAGGGGTATTTGAACCCGCATGCTGATTTGGGATAAATATTCATCCTGCCCAAGAAATTTCGTCGGCTCCGTAAGTACGGAAATGCAATCTCCTCCGGCACGTTCATACTCCGTTGCGATGTCCAAATACGGGAAATCCTCCGCTATCACGCTTTTTGAGGGACTTGCTTTTTTCACCTCACAAATAAAGGCAAGGCTGTCTTTTCGCAGCGCTTTTTCAAAGGCAAAAGGGGTTAATTTCACGTTTTCAGCAAGGGCTTTCATTTCCTCCAAGGAAATTATTTTTTTCTGCGCATCCACACGTTTCGTTGTGCTTAAAGCAAGCTCATCCAGAATCATTGTTTTCCTCCTTTCAATCAGCCGTTGGTTGCCTTTACAAAGGCTTCCAGCTTCGCCATCGCCTTACCACTGTCCAGCATTTCCTTAGCAAGTTCAATGCCATCCTTTATGCTGTCGCATTTTTCCGCAATGTAGAGGGAAACCGCCGCATTCAAAAGCACCACATCTCGCTTTGCGCCCTGCTCTTTTCCCGAAAGAATATCCAAGGCAATTTTCTTGTTTTCTTCGGGATCTCCGCCCACAAGCTCCGACGGTTCACAGTATTGAAAGCCGTAATCCTCAGGATCAATCACACGGTTTTTCAGCTTTCCATTCCTGATTTCGCAAGCAGTTGTTGTGGTTGTCATCGTGATTTCATCCAACCCGTCATCACCACACACAACCATCCCCGACTTCACCCCAAGGTTCAGCATCACCTGGGCAAGAGGGCGAACCAGCTCCTTGTCATAAACCCCCATCAGCTCCATATTTGCGCCTGCGGGATTTGCAAGAGGGCCAAGGATATTAAAAATGGTTCTGACACCCAAGCTTTTTCTCACAGGTGCAACAAAACGCATGGACGGGTGATATTTCTGGGCAAACATAAAGCAAATATTATTGTCCTCAAGGCATTTTGTCATTACCTCGGTTTCTGCGGTAATATTTACCCCTAAGCCTTCCAAAACATCCGCTGCGCCGCATTTGCTGGATACGCTTCTGTTGCCGTGCTTTGCAACAGGAACCCCTGCCGCCGAAATTACAAAAGCCGATATGGTGGAAATGTTAAACGTAAACGCTTCATCGCCGCCTGTGCCCACAATTTCAAGCACCTCCTTTTCATGGAGCAATCTTGTGCAGGCCTTGCGCATTCCCTTTGCGCTTGCAGTAATTTCGTCGATGGTTTCCCCCTTCATTCGAAGAGCTGTCAAATACGCTGCCATTTCAGTTTCGGAAGCATTGCCCGTCATAATCTCGTTCATGACCTCCTCAGCCATCTCCGCAGAAATGTTTTGCCTCTCCATTGCCAGCTTAATCGCTTCTTTTATCATAACAATTCCCTCCTAATTTATCCTTCCAAAAAATTTTTTATAATCCTTGCGCCATTCTCTGAAAGAATGGACTCAGGGTGAAACTGCAAGCCGTAAATTTGCTTGCCCTTTACCCTTACCGCCATTACCTCGCCATCCACCTCTCCAAGAATCTCAAGGCTATGGGGCATTGAATTTCTCTCCGCCACAAGAGAATGATACCTTGCCGCCTTAATTTTTTGTGGCAGCCCTTGAAAAATTTCAGAGGAATTGTCGATGTCAATTTCGCTTTGCTTGCCATGCATCAGCTTTTTTGCATGGAC
>JAQUSU010000110.1 GCA_028710085.1 Anaerotignum sp. | reverse complement strand
GAGTTAGGAATTTTAAACGTTTTAGAACCAGAATTTTACATTCACAGTCTAATTATAACTAACATTGGATTTTAAAGGGTGAGATTGAAAAATCAATCCCACCCCAACTATTGACATAGAGCCAAAATTTATTCATATCCTTTTGTGGTATCTATGCCAATGGTAGATGTTTCACTATCCCAAGTAACCCCAACATCCAGAAGCTTTGCAATATCTCTTAATTTATAATAAGTATAATCGTTAATGGTAAACGCACTCACGCTCTGCTGTTGCCCATCCAGATAAAGCTTTGCCGTAGAGGTAATTGCCGATGTATCCTTTGCAGTCGTATTTGCGCCTGCCGTTCCAGAATAACTCAAGCTTGTCAACAAATTAATGGATGCATCCATCTCATTCCATACGGTATCAAACTGCTTTTGGGTGCCGTTGATAGAATAAGCAATATCCCTTAACTTAAAGTAGGTATAATCATTAATTGTATATACTTCAAAGGAAACAGGGTTGCCATTTACAGTAATTGCGGAGCTGGTTGCATAGGCATTCTTCTTTTCAATTACAGTTGGTGCTTGTGAATCTGTCGTTCCAGATGGAGATGCCTCATTATAGTATTTTTTTATTGCCGTTGCCGCACCCTGTCGATCATCAAACAAATCCCTTGCACTAAAGAAAATACTTCCGTTAACATCATAACCCTCATTTACCTCTAACTGCTCTGTTATTTCCTTTGCCACAACGTCCTTGTAAATCCCCTGTCCAATATAAAGGGTAACATCGGTGTCTTTTACCAAATTGCTCCACCACTTCACAAGTGTTTCATAATCTGCATAGGAATAACCTATTTCCCAGTATAACTGAGGTGTGATGTAGTCCACCCATCCCTTTTGCACCCAAGCCTTTGCATCACCGAAAACGGAATAGTAACCTTCCCCTCCATTTGTTTGAGAACCTGAAGGATCGGAGCTGTTATTTTTCCAAATCCCTAAGGGGCTTATGCCAAATTGCACCTTAGAATTGATTTCTTTTATTTTCTCACTCACCATTTGCACCATATCATTGACATGCGCTCGGCGGGCATTCGCCTCCTCGCCATCCCTCGTTTGTTCCTCAGGCAAAGGATAATTTGAAGGGTAAAAATAATCATCAAAATGAATTGCATCCACATTATAGTTCTTTACTACCTCGCCAACGGTGTCACGGATATACTCCTTAACTTCCGTTTTTGCAGGGTTATAGTACATTGCGCCATTGTAAGTAATAATCCAATCGGGGTGTTGTCTTGCCATATTATCGGCAGCAAGGGCTGCCAAATCTGTTCCCGAAGTGGTAATACGGTATGGGTTCATCCACGCATGAAACTCCATCCCTCTTTTATGCGCTTCCTCAATCATAAACTCCATTGGATCATAGCCCGGATCTTTTCCCTGCACACCGGTTAAAACCGCACTCCATGGATTTAATTCTGATTCATAAAAAGCATCACCCTTGGGTCTGACCTGAACCACCACTGCATTTACCCCAAGTGCCTTCAATTTGTCTAATTTTTGCGTAAATTCCGTCTTCTGGCCTTCTATATCATTTTGCACAGAGGGATAATCCGCACTATACACTGTTGAAATCCATACCCCGCAAAAATCCTTGGAATCATCCGCGTATGCCGTAACAAAGTTTGCACTGCTTATCAACAAAGAGGCCGATATTATTGTCGCACTAATTTTTTTCAACAATTTTTTCATCATTTTCTCCTATTAATCTACTTAATTCTACCGCTTTTTCCTATTTTATCACATTTTTCCCTCTATTACCATTAAGAATAAATTACGAATTGCTGGTAATTTATGGTCTAGTATAATTCAATTCATGCAACATATAAATTATTTTAAAATGTTTTCTCCTGCAAGCTCTGCCCAAAAGTAATTACCCTCTTTGCATCGCCCAAACGTTATTTTCCTAGAGAAAATATCACATAGAAAGAGAAAACAAAATAAACCGTTGCATAATTTCATTTACTGTATTACCATAGGAGAAAACCATTAGATTTGAGGTGCTTCCATGAAATACGGCTTAATCGGAGAAAAGCTTGGACACAGCTTTTCCAAAATAATACATGAACAGCTGGCAGATTATACCTACAATTTAATTCCCCTATCCAAAGAGTCTTTCCCAACTTTCATGACACAAAAAGACTTTACCGCAATCAATGTAACCATTCCTTATAAAGAAATGGTCATTCCATATTTGGATTACATTGACCCAAAGGCTGAGGCAATCAGCGCAGTCAATACAATTGTGAATAAAAACAATATGCTTTACGGCTATAATACAGATTATGATGGCTTTCGCTATATGCTTGTAAAACACAAAATAGATCCAAAAGGAAAAAAGGTTTTGCTGCTGGGAAAAGGCGGAGCTGCAAAAGCCTGTATTGCAGTGGTAAAGGACATGGGAGCAAAGGAGGTTCTCACAGTATACTATAAGGAAAATCCCGAAACAATTTCCTATGAAGCCTGTTACAAAAACCATCAAGATGCACAAATCATAATCAACACCACCCCTGTTGGCATGTACCCCAATACTGAAAACAACCCAATTGACCTGACTCCCTTTGAAAAGCTGGAGGCAGTGGTGGATGTTGTATATAATCCTTTGAGAACAAAATTCGTTTTAGATGGGATTTCCAAGGGCGTCATCGCTGTTGGAGGACTAGAAATGCTGATTGGACAAGCAAAATGTGCAGTTGCAATCTTCCTTGGCAAAAAAATAGAAGATGCTACAACCCGAAAGCTATATTCCGCGCTTCTGGCAGAGCGCAGCAATCTTGTCCTAATCGGCATGAGTGGCTGCGGCAAAACCACATTGGGGCGGAAGGCAGCAGAGTGCCTTGGTAAAACCTTTATAGATATCGACGAGGAAATTGTAAAAGAAATCAAAATGCCTATTGAAGAATACTTCTTTAAAATGGGCGAGCCTGCATTTCGTGAAGTTGAAAAAGCCATGGTCCATAAGTTTTCACAACTAAACGGACTGGTTATTTCAACCGGCGGCGGGGTTATTAAAGATTCCAAAAATATAGATGCCCTAAAACAAAATGGTCGAATCGTTTGGATAAAAAGAGAGGTTTCCTTGCTGGAAAGCGGAAATGGCAGGCCTTTAGCGCCAAATGCGGAGGCCACCCTTCGCCTATATCAAGAGCGTCTACCCTTGTATTCAGCTGCCGCAGAGGGATTTTGCGAAAATAATTCCTCACCCCAACAAGGCTTGGATGAACTTATCCTTGTGTTTGCTCAAATTTTGTCTAAACCTTAATTAAAAAATATTTTTTAACTGAAAAAGCCAAAAAAGAGAAAATGTTTTTGGCTTTTTATGATGCCACAAATTATAAATAAGCATATAAAAAACGTCGATCACCACAAGTTTTGTGATAATCGACGTTATAAATACCAATATTTCATTCATAAAACGGTGCTTTGTTTCTTAAGAAACAGCAACCTTTCTCACACGGATACCTTCATATTTACGCGATGCAACCTCGCAAATGGCACAAACTTTGTCTACACAAGTAACCACATAGGATTCAATATACCTGGGTGGAACTAATGTGCATGGCCACATATGTTTACGAATCGCATCCTTTTCTACTTTATTTAGCTCTGTAATTTTGCTTGCATTATCCAATGCAACTCTGGGATGCCAAGAAGCATGATTGGTGCGAAGCCCCTTTTTGGTTCTCCAGTCATAAAAAAATAAATCATGCAAAAGTCCTGCTCTGGCTGCGGAACGATAGTCCCACCCCATACGATAGCAAACCCAAAAGCTATAATAAGATACATTAATACTATGCTGCAAGCGGCTTGTATTGCAGTGTTGCATACAGGAATCCATCTTCTTCACCATTTCATGATCAATGATATCCCCCACACAACTATTGTATTCTGCCAATAATTCATCCTCATTTAAGTTGCTGAAATCTTTTTTGGAACCAATTGCCTTGTGCATTGGCCTCACATCCTTTTTTAGATTAACATAATTATATCACTTAGCGGAGAAAAATCAACTTATCTTCCTAAGATTCCATCGTTTTTCTAAATTACCCAACCAAAAGTCGATGATCTTCATATAATCTGCTTCAACTTTTTTATTATAGCATACGAACGAATTTTACACAAGAAACAAACCAAGCAAAATTATGTTAATCTTTATCTTTTCTTTTGTTCGCTTTAAACATGGATTTTTCAATAAAATTCATAAAAAATACACAAAAACGTAGGCCGCAGTTGTAAATTTTGGGCTTGAATCAACTGTTTTCCTTCTTGTCTTTATGATGAAATAATTAATTTCAAAACCCATTCACTGTTTTCTTATCTTATTTGAATAAAAATTCTTCATTTTCATCAACGCCATTTTGGGCATTTTGAAAAGTGAAGGGTTACTCTCATTTTATCAATACTTAACATAATCCATACTTACATTCATAAAAAAAGCAAGGTCCTATCTCTTCATAAGACCTTGCAAAAAATAAAATAATTTTTACTTTTCCTTTGGATTCGTAACGAGGGCAACAAGAAAAGCAAATACTACAGCAGCCGTTATGCCGCCAGCTGCGGCTTTCAAGCCTCCTGTAAAAATCCCCAAAAATCCGGAAGAATCAACCTCCTTCATTACCCCCTCCGCTAAGAGATAACCAAAACCTGTTAATGGAACAGTGGCACCTGCGCCGCCAAATTCTTTCAACGGCTGATAAATCCCAAGGCCACCTAAAACACAACCTGCGCAAACATATAAAACTAAAATTCTGCCTGACGTCATCTTTGTTTTGTCAATTAAAATCTGTCCGATTACACAAAGAAGTCCGCCTACAAGAAAGGCTTTGAGAAATGTAATCATTTCTTCGCCTCCTTTTCGCCACAGCCCTCGATCATAACACAATGGGCAATGCCTGGAATATTTTGTCCCTGCTGCGAAGAGGT
>JAQUSU010000031.1:11433-24179 GCA_028710085.1 Anaerotignum sp. | reverse complement strand
TGATATTCACGAATTGCTGCATGAGTCAGTAGTTTATGGCTATACCCAGGGGCAATTGAAGGAGCAGGAATTTCTTGTGCAGATAAAAGGGGAAATGGAAGGGATTTTTGAGGGGGATTCCCTTAGAATCAACCAAATTTTAATTAATTTGCTGAGTAATGCTTTTAAATATACGCCGCCAAAAGGGAAAATATCGTTAAGCGTTGAAGCTGAAATTTTAGAGGAAAGCAGCGTTTTGCTCCAAATAGAGGTTAAGGATAATGGAATAGGAATACATAAGAGCTTTATGAAAAAACTTTTTCTCCCCTTTGAACAGGGAAAGGGGGGGCTGGAAGCCGGCGGAACAGGCTTAGGGCTGGCAATTTCTCAAAACCTAGCAATGCTTATGGGTGGTCAAATTTTTGTTGAAAGTGAAGAAGGACGGGGAAGTGTTTTTCGCGTTGAACTTCCTTTAAAAAGAAAGGTTGAACATGTGATTCCTTTAATTCAAGGAAAGCCTCAAGAAGTGCAGGAGGAGGTGGACGTGGCTGCGACGGCAAGAAAAATGGTGGGAAAATTTGAAAATACCCGCGTTCTTTTGGCTGAGGATAACGAGATGAATGTGGAAATTGAAAAAACACTTTTGGAAATGTGTAATATTTCTGTTGATGTTGCAAGAAATGGGCAGGAGTGCGTGGAGCTTTTTCGCCGTTCTCCGGCGGGCTTCTATCTCGCCATATTGATGGATATCCAAATGCCTATTTTGAATGGCCTTGAAGCAACCAAAGCGATTCGCAAAATGAACCATAAGGATGCAAAAAGCATTCCCGTGGTCGCCATGACAGCCAATGCCTTTTCTTCGGATATTGGGGAATCAATGGCCGCAGGCATGACCAAGCACATTCCCAAACCCATCGATATGAGCGTTTTATTTCATTTATTGAAAGAATTTGAGAAGGCCAAAAAGCACCTAAAACAGTGAACTGCGGAACGCTGATTTTGGATTGCATTAGTCCACAAAAACAGAGGGAATGACTGGAACATTTCATGATACGCTTAATTTTTGCGCGTTTTTGTGTTAAATTGTAATATAGAGAGAAAAGATGTAAAAACTGTACTTTTTTCAATATATTTTGTATAATGGAGAAAGATAGTTTATTCTGACCTATGTTATGGGGGAAAATAATGGATAAAAAGGTATTAATCGTAGATGATGAAAAAAACATTGTTGAGATTATCGCATTTAATTTGAAAAAAGAAGGCTACAATATATTAAAAGCTGCCGATGGCGTGGAGGGCGTGAAGCTTGCCCTAGAGGAAAATCCTGATTTGATTTTGCTGGATATCATGATGCCTAAAATGGATGGCTATGAAGCTTGTAAAAAAATTCGCGAAAAGAAAAATACACCTATTATTATGCTTACGGCCCGTGCGGAAGAAGTGGATAAGGTGTTAGGGCTTGAATTGGGTGCGGACGATTATGTTACAAAGCCTTTTGGCGTAAGAGAGCTCATGGCGAGAGTGAAGGCGAATTTACGTCGTCAGATTGTTCATGAGGAGGCTGTTGTTGAAGAAGCAGACGGCTCTCTATTTGGCAGGCTGAGCATGAATATGGAGCGGTACGAGGTTCGTAAGGACGGCCGGGTGCTTGAGTTAACACTGCGAGAGTTTGAGCTTTTAAAATTTCTTGCCCAGCAAAAGGGACAGGTTTTTTCCAGAGAAATTCTTTTGGAAAAGGTCTGGGGCTATGAATATTTTGGCGACGTTCGTACGGTAGACGTTACGGTTCGTCGTTTACGGGAAAAGCTGGAGGATGATCCGGGAAAGCCCGAATATATTTTAACCAAAAGAGGCGTGGGCTATTATTTTGATTGCTGAGGAAGACGGGGTTGGAGCCTTTGCGAAGTATTAAGTGGAAGTTAATCATTATGTATCTTGGACTGGTGCTGATTGTGATGATTGTCAGTGGTTCTTATATATTGCTGAGCCTTAGGGATATTGAGGTTGAAAAATCCAGAAAGCAGTTGGCGGAATATGCGGAAAAAATTAACGAACAGGTAATAGAGGGTAGTGAGGAAATACATTTTGAGGATAACCTTCTGTCAACGGTTCCTGATGCGGTGGGCATTCAAGGCAATATTTTAGATGCCAATGGCAATACGATTGCCTCCACCACCACATTGTATGCGCCGTATCCCGTCTATTCAGACCAGGCAATTATTGCTGCCATGAATGGAAGCCCCTCCTTTTCCTCGGGGAAAAAGAGTACGAACTCCTTTGGACTGCTGATAGAATGGATGAGCTATGCCGTACCCATTCAAGGGGAGGATGGAGCTGTGTCCTATATCATCTATACCCGTTTGAATGCGGGAGATATGCGTTCAAGCTTGGATGAGACAACAAAAATCATTATTATTGCCGTTGCCATTTCTCTGCTTTTGGCGGTGATTATGGGCTATGTGTTTGCACAAACCCTCACGGGCCCTATTTTGGCTCTCACAAAGGGCGCAAAGAATATGGCGGAAGGAAACCTTGAGCAAAGTCTAAAGGTGCGCAGTGATGATGAAATTGGTCAGCTGACCAGCAGCTTTAATTATATGGCCTCCCAGCTGACCAAAAACATGTGGGAGATTTATCAGGAAAAAAACCGCTTGGAAATTTTGCTGCATAATATGAGTGATGGCGTGATTTCTTTTAATAAAGATGGGGAATTGATGCTTGCCAATACTGCCACAACGGAAATGCTTGGGGTAGATAAGATTGATATGGATTTCTCTACTTTTATAAGAAAGTATGATATTAATTCCGGTGTATATTTGGATATGGGCAGTGAGCCTTCCCAAAAGGTGACTTTCCCGGTGGACAAGCATTTTATCAATGCAACCTTTACCCCATATTACAATGCTGCGGGGCAGATTGAGGGTGTCATTGTTGTTTTGCAAGATATTACGGAGCAAAAGAAGCTCGATGATATGCGTAAGGAGTTTGTGGCAAATGTTTCTCATGAGCTTAGAACACCGTTAACGACGGTAAAAAGCTATACGGAAACCCTTATGGATGGTGCGATGGATGACAAGAAAATTGCCATGGAGTTTTTAGGCATCATCGACAGTGAGGCTGACCGAATGGCGTTCTTAGTCAGGGATTTGCTTCAGCTATCCCGTTTTGATAATAAGCAGGTGCATTTGGATATTTCAGCTATCGAAATGAATGATTTCTTAGCCTTAACGGTAAAGCAATACAAAATCCATGCGGAGGCAAAGCGACAGGAATTGACCTTTGAGCCATACGAGAAGCCTGTATTCATACATGCGGATCGAGATCGCCTGGGTCAGGTTGTGAATAATATTGTTACAAATGCCATGAAATATAGTTTGGAGCAAGCCACGATTAAAATTTATATGACTGAGGATGATACCTATTATAAAATTTCCGTGAAGGATACGGGTATGGGAATTGCAAGAGAGGATTTACCTCGTATTTTTGAGCGTTTTTATCGTGTGGATAAAGCCAGAAGCCGTGCCATGGGCGGCACAGGCCTTGGCCTTGCCATTGCCAAAGAGATTATGGAGGGCCACGGAGGAAGGCTGAGCGCAGAAAGTGAGTATGGTAAGGGTACAACCATGACCATGTGGTTTCCGAAAAAACCTCCGGAACAGGGCTATACAGAAGTATAATTAAGGCAACACCGCACAATTCGCGGCTGACGCCTTGTACGCCCATCTACTTGCATCTTTTCCGTCAGTCTGCACAAAAATGCTCGTAAATACCTCTAGTATTCACTGCGCTTTTTGTTTTGTCTGACGAAAAACCTGACTGCGCATCTGGACGCACAGAATTATGCGGTATTACCTAACTTTTTTCTGCAAAAAAACCGCTTATTTTGCATTGGAAAAAGATGTTATGAAACTGTAAGCTCGTTGTAACATGAATGTAATATTTCTGTTGTATAATAATAACAAAACTATATTATTTTGTACAATGGATTGGAGGTGTAGGGAATGAAACAGAGAAGCATGCGTTTTGCAATATTTATTGTTGTGTTGATGTTATCTATTTCACCCGTTTCAGCCTTTGCTGATGACATAAAAAATCCTGCGCCATTTTCAATTACCAGTGGATTGAATATTGATGAAGAAGAGACGCAGGAAGCTACGTTTGATGATTCTCGTATGGTTTATGGGGAAACCTTGCCTTTTGCAGATATTACTGTAACCGTTTCCCGTATGAATTGGGATGGAAGCATGCTTGAGGAGTATCACGACGACTTCGAGGTAGGCTCTTTGGGTATTTTTAGTATGTCGTTTCCGCTGAATATGGGAACCAATTATATTAAGATAACCGTTACGGACGAGGAATATGACGTGGCAACTTATAGCTATGAATTGAAAAGAAAGCCTCAATCAGTGAAGGATGAATTAAAAAACATGATTGCTTTACCCGGCTTAATGCCAAAACACAAATAAAAATTAGAGAAAAAGCGGTGGGATCAAATGAAATTATACAAAATCACGAATTTTGTCATTGTTGCTTTGGTCATAGCTGCGGTTTATCAAACAGGAGAGTTATGGCTTGAGGGAACATCGAGTCATAACTTTTTTAATTTAATGGATAAGGGAGAAGCTCTTTTTAACAAACAGGCCGACGGGAATGTCCTTTTGGCAACCCGCTATGCTGTGGGTGAGGGAGAGGGAACCTTTTCTGTATACTATCCTGATGAAACGGGGACAAGCACCCTTTTACAACAGGCAAATGATGTTTTAAATGAAGTTTTATCGGATAACGATAAGCAGATGGACATTGTCAGTGCCGATTGGAAGGGAATTCTTGGAGAACGCTGCATTGTGATGCAGTATGATTTTATGGTATCGACAGATGAATATTTAAGTCAATATAAAAAATTGAAAAATAACGATAAAATGGATTCCTTTGATTATATTACAATCCTTCCCTCCAGACGCCCGGGGGAGGAGAGCAAGGCCTATTTTGTGAATTCCAAAACCAACGAGAGTGTATGCTATACCACGAAAAAAAGCCAATCTGCGGCTGATTTTTATGAGAAGCTTGTAACCGACGAAAAGGAAATGACGTATATTTCCACAGGTCAGAAAACAGGAGCCTCTGTGATTTGGCGAAATTTATTTTTGCCGCAGTGGGCGAATTTGCCTTATCATTATAGCAGCTTAAGAGAGATTGCCGCTTTTGAAAAAGATGGCGTGGTGAGCCGTGTTGATATAGAAAACACAGTAAAAGACTTTTTTGGAAACTTTTCGGTGGATTGGAGCACGAGGGATGAGAGTGGCGATTTCACTTTTAGCGACAACCAAACGGTGATAAAGTATTTTGCGGATACACGGGTCCTGGAGTATTATAGCTATGAGGCTTACGGGAATGATAACAATAATATCGGGCTGCTTGAGGGGTATCAAATAAGCTGTAATTTCTTGGAAAACGATACCTCGTTGACGACGGATGTTTTTTTGGCGGATATTGAAAAAAAGAGCAATGAAACAATTTATTATTTTGACTATGCCGTAGACCATTTGCCCGTTAATTTATCTGTGGCAATGCAGGATAAAATCGGAAGCAGACACGCAATTGAGGTTACGGTCAGAAATCAAAGGGTCAAAAAATATCAGCGATATATGGTAAATTATGAAGCTGCAAGCACACAGGATATGGAGCTGGATATTCAGTTTATTGATGCGCTGGATGAAGCCAATAAAACCTATCAGGAAACGGTGGAGGAAAAGGTAATTACGGATGTGAAGAATATTTCCTTAGGTTATTATGTGGATTTGACGGGCAATATTGGTTTAAAATGGTTTGTTACATTGTATGATTATTTATTTGTAACAGATACCTACGCAGATACTACTGCCCAAATGAGTCAAATTCAATAGAAAAATGTGCATGAAGGATTGCGGGAATGGGAAAGGAGACAGGTCATGGAATGGGCAGGTGCGAAGCGCTTTGTAATTGTCTTGCTGCTTATTTTGAATGTAGCCCTCTTTGGGTTAAATATACAGCAAAAACGGGATAATACCATGACCTCTGCCCAGGAAAAGGCGATTTTTGAGGTTTTGTCCCAAAATGGAATCACGTTATATACAGATTTAAATATAGATGCACAGCCCATGAGTCGATTGGAGGCAAAGGTTCCTTCGTATAACAAGGAAGACCTGGAAGCAGCCATTTTTAATGGAGAGAAAACCAAGGTTTCTATAGGCGCAAAAACAGTGTATAAATCGGAGAATAAAACCCTCACACTGGAGGGGGACAAGGGAAGCTTTACGGATCAAGCCGTTGAAAAGGGCTTGGTGATTTTGAGTAAGGAAAAGGCAATAAAGCTGGCGCAACAGAAAATGGAACAGATGAAACCGATTTTTGGAGAATTTGAGTCTTGCTATTCCTATAAAGAAGAAGACGGGTGGCGGATTGACTTTTGCTCGGTCTATAAAGAGCAAGCAATTTTTTCCAATTATTTTTCTATTTTTGTGTCTGACAAAGGGATTTATCAGTTTGATTTTACCTTTTGTGAAATCATCGGTATGAGTCAGGAAAAGAAGGATATTTATATGATAGATGAAGCCTTAATGACTTTTATGCGAGAATGGAGCGAGCGTGAGGATGCCAGTGATGCGGCGATACAAAAGCTTGAGCTTGGGTATGATTTAATGGAGCAAGGCAGTGCGGTGACAGGAACGGGCTTATATTTGGAGCCATGTTATCGTATTTATTTGATGGAGGATAGTGAGCCGTATCTGGTAAACGCATATACTTGCCAGATTGTAAAAAAGGATATAATATAATCGAAATGCAAAAAAAGGGCGTTGCTCTTTTTTCTTTATAGAGGTTAAAGGGGAAATAAATGATTGATTATAAAAATTGCTATTCTGTGGATTAGCGGAAAAAAGGCTTTCCACAGCCGCTTTTTCATGATATAATTCGAATGGTTAGGGCGACAACGAATAAAAATCGGTTGAAAAAAAGAAAGACAAGCCCGGCTTTCGTGTACAAAGGGAGTGTCCTTTGGTAATTCATTGGAAGGATGAACGTTTAATGGATAAATTGCTTGTAAAAGGCAGAAAACGTCTTGTGGGCGAAGTAATGATAAGCGGAGCAAAAAATGCCGCAGTAGCGGTACTACCCGCTGCAATTATGGCAGGCGGTAAAAGTGTTTTGGAAAATTTACCAGATATTGAGGATGTAAGCTGTATTTGTCATACCATTGAAAAATTGGGTGGAAAATGTATACATAAAGATAATCATACCATTGAAATTGATTGCTCAATGGGAATTGACTATCGGGCTACCTTTGAAGAGGTAGAAAAAATTCGAGCATCCTACTATTTACTGGGCGCACTTTTGGCACGCTACAAAAGGGCGGAGGTTGCCATGCCCGGCGGCTGCAATTTTGGGAAGCGTCCCATTGATTTACATCTAAAAGGGTTTCGTGCATTAGGGGCAACGGTGATAGAAGAGTGCGGCTTTGTTCGGGCTTATGCGGATAAATTGGTTGGAGCTTCTATTTATATGGATCAGGTTAGTGTTGGGGCAACCATAAACGTTATGCTGGCGGCAACATTGGCAGAGGGTGTTACCACCATCGAAAATGCGGCAAAAGAGCCTCACGTTGTTGATACCGCCAATTACTTGAATATGATGGGCGCAAACATTAAGGGTGCCGGAACAGATGTTATTCGTATCAAAGGCGTAGAAAAGCTAAACGGAGCACAGTATGCCATTATTCCCGACCAAATAGAGGCGGGTACCTATATGATTGCGGCAGCAATTACAGGCGGAGATGTTTTGGTGAAAAATATTATTCCAAAGCATATGGATTCATTGACGGCAAAGCTGGAAGAAATGAATGTGAAGCTGGAAGAAGGGGACGATTCCATCCGCGTGATGGCAAACCAACCTTTACGCAGCGTAAATGTTAAGACCATGAGCTATCCCGGTTTCCCCACGGATTTGCAGCCCCAAATGGCAGCACTTTTGAGTATTTGCAAAGGAACCAGCGTAATTACCGAAAATGTATGGGATAACAGATACCAATATATTGAAGAATTGCGTAAATTGGGTGCTTGTGTGGATATCAACGGAAGAATTGCTTCCATCGAGGGAATTCCTCATTATCAGGGAGCCACTGTAGAGGCTACTGACCTAAGGGCTGGCGCAGCTATGATTTTGGCGGCATTGGCGGCAGAGGGAACCTCACAAATTAACGGGGTTCGATATATTGATCGAGGCTACGAAAACGTTGAGGATAAATTGAATGCTTTAGGCGCGGATGTTCGGCGTATTTCTGAGTGAAATAATGAAAAGCAGGAGGAAGGGCTCGATTGATCGAACCTTGCAACAAAGGTTTTAAGACCTTTCCTCTAAAAAATAGGTTTTACAGGCTGAGCAGGGGGAACCCTGCTTTCTGTCATTCAAAGAGCAGTTTAAATGGAATGGGGGAGTTTTTTTGGCAGTAGAATTTTGCACCCTCGCAAGTGGAAGCAGCGGAAACAGTACCTACATCGCTACGAAGTATACCCGTATTTTAGTTGACGCGGGGGTGAGCGGAAAGAAAATTCAGGAATGCTTGGCGGAGCTGAAGCTAACAGGACAAGACATAGACGGATTGTTTATTACCCATGAGCATATAGATCATATTAAAGGCGCAGGAATTTTGTCCAGACGGTTTAACATTCCGATTTATGCTACCTCAGAAACATGGCTTGCCATGGAGGATTCCTTGGGAAAGATTTCGCCGGCAAACAAACGGTTTGTTTATCCGGGAGAAAATTGTATCATAAATGATATTTGTGTAAAACCTTTTTGTATTCCCCATGATGCGGCAGACCCTGTTGGATACAATATTTTTGCAGGGGAAAAAAAGATTACCCTTGCCACGGATATTGGGCATATTACAGATGAAATCAGAGAAAGCATTGCCGGAAGTGAAATTCTTTTGTTGGAAGCAAATCATGATGAGGACATGGTGCAAAAGGGAAGCTATCCTTGGCATTTAAAAAAGCGAATTTTAAGCGATATGGGTCATCTTTCCAATAAAACGGCGGGAGAACTCCTTTCTTCCGTTGTGGACGGAAAAACGAAGCATATTTTTTTGGGGCATTTAAGTCAGGAAAATAATGATCCCCATTTGGCTTTTGATACGGTGGAGAGCATTTTGGGAAAAAACAAAATTCAGGTAGGCAAGCATTTTAAAATGGATATGGCATATCGCCATAACACGGGAATAAAAGTTGAATTATAGGTGAGAAAATGAAGGTTACAATTGTGTGCGTGGGCAAGCTGAAAGAGCAATATTGGCGTGGGGCGGTGGAGGAGTACAGCAAGCGCCTTGGACGTTATATGAAGCTGGAAATTGTGGAGCTGCCTGATGAGAAAGCACCGGAAACCATGAGCCTTGCCCAAGAGGTAGAGGTTCGCCAAAAAGAAGGGCTGCGCATATTAAAGGCAGTCAAGGAGGATGCATTTGCAGTGGCATTGGCGATTGAGGGCAAAAGCCTTTCCTCCCAGGCTTTGGCTGATTTTATGGCGGAGAAGGCGGTGCGAGGGGTGAGTCACATGGTGTTTATCATTGGCGGTTCCTTGGGATTATCCAAAGAGGTGATGGAACGGGCGGATTTTGCCTTGAGCTTTTCCCCCATGACCTTTCCCCACCAAATGATGCGGGTTATTTTATTGGAACAAATTTATCGGGCTGAGAAAATTAACCGTCAAGAACCCTATCATAAATAAACCCCGAAAACGGGTATATAGAAAAGCAGACAGCCATTCACAAATAAGTGAGGGACTGTCTGCTTTTTTGGTTTTAAATATATTAACTGATGATTGTTTCAACGAATCTTTCCAGAATTGTCGCTCCTTCGGCTCGTGTGGCAAAGCCTTGTGGGTTCAGATTTCCCATTTCATCGCCGTGAATAATCCCAGCGGCATATGCCCACTGCAATGCCTGATACGCATAATTTGAGATATAAGAGGCATCTCCAAAAGGCAGTGTATTTGCATTCTCTTCGATTGAAACGTCATATCCTTTGTATTTTGCATAGTTGTAAAGTATTACAGCCAGCTGTTCACGGGTTATGTTGTTTTCGGGGGAGAAGCAGTCACTTCCTGTGCCGCTTACAATGCCGTTTGCCGCCGCCCATGCCGCTGACTGCTCGTACCAGCTGCCCTCGGCAACATCTGAGAAGGCATTGGAATAGCCTGCGGTATTGCCGCTAAGTCTGCCTAATACCGAAACAAGCATGGCTCGTGTCATAGGGCTTTTCGGGCTAAAGGCGTTTTCACTTGTGCCGTGAAAAAGATTATTTGTGCATACAAATTCCACGGCACTGTGGTACCAGCTTCCTTCCGGAACATCCTGAAAGGGATTAGACCATGGTTCATTCGGTGCGGGCTCGTCTGATGGAGTATCTATTTCGTCGCCAGTTTTGTTGTCAATTTCGCTGTCAACTGCTTGATAAACTGCGCTGATTGTGATGTCGGAATTCATTGCCTTTATGGTATAGCTTGAAACTGCACCCACGGAAATGCCGTTAACCAAAACGTCGGAGATTTCATAGCCCTCCTTTGGTGTTATGGTTATTGTAGCGTTGCAGCCTTCCTCTACGGTGCTGCTGGAAACGGAAATGGTTCCGCCTGTGCTTTGTGTTGCAGTGACTGAATAGTAATCTGTTGTATCCTTGGATTTTATTTTCATCCCCACAAGGGTGCTTGCTGCTTTGAGCTTAACGCCGTTGCTGTCGGTTTCGGGGGCAGAAATTTTCACATAATACATTCCTACCCGAACCGGTGCCAAGCCTTCACCACTAGCTCCGCTATTGGCTCGAGTGGTTGGAATGGTTCCGGCGCTGTCGATATAATATGTATAGGTTAGTGGGCTTGCACCAATAATTTCACTGGCATTGTCTGAGATTGCACCGTTGTAATCAACAGCATTTCCTGTGGAACGGGTGAAATAATCCTCTGCGCTGATGATTCTTGTACCGAAGCTGCCATATATAATTTCATCCTGAAAAAGTGCCGACGGGGCGGTATAAGCATTGCTGAAGGATGCGTCGGTAAACCACCCCAAAAGTGTATAGCCATCGACATCTGACGGGGTACTAGGCAGAGTAATTGAGCCGTTGGCGCTGGAATAGACTGCCGTTGGGTTTTCACTGTTTTGCAGCAGCACACGATAAACTGTTTGGTGGGTACTGTCTGCGAAAACAGGAGTCTTGGCATCCCTTGACCAAATTTCTTGGTGGGTGTAATCAGCGCCGCCACCGTAGGTATCCAAAAGCCATGCCACCTCGCCGTTTGCAAAGCTTTCTGTATCCTTTCCCATGGTTGTGTCGGTTACGGAGCCATCACGGAAGGGAATGCCAGAATTTACATCGACTGCGATATAATATGTGCTTTGAATCCAACTGCTGTTTTCGGCTTGGGCAGCAACAGATCCACAGTTTGCACCTTTCATGGTTGCCATTGTATAGCAGCTTTCCATGCTACTGTGGGAGAGTTCTGCGGCAATGCCACCTGAGGTATCGCCAACCATTGCACCTGTCACGCCGCAGTTTTGAATGCTGCCATCAGAGATGGAGGAAACAATGCCGCCGCAGTTGTTCCTCCCGATTACGACGTAATCCGTCAGCATTAGGTTTTCTACTGTACCGTCTTGAATATAGGAGAACAGCCCCTGATTATCCTTGGTGGTGTTAATCAACATATTTTCTATTTTGTGTTTGCCACCGTCAAAGGTTCCACTGAAAGGAGAGTCAATGGTGCCAATTGGTGTCTATTGATAGCCCGAAAGGTCGATATCCTGGGATAGGGTAATGCTGTTGACTGAATCACCATTGTTCACAAGGGATGCAACGTAGGCAAGCCCAAGAGCGGTTTGCACGGTATAGTCGTTTTCAGAAACGGTGTAATCGGTGGCTGGCTTGGCATGTGCTGCAACCTCGCTCCAGTTAGTGAAAAAGCTAGGGTCTGCGCCTGCGTCGTTCCAATGGCAATAGGACTGACTGTTTGTACCACTGTCCACCAATGTATTCAATGCCTCTGTAAGGTTAGTACAGGTCGTGCCACCTATTTCGGGCAAGGAAGAATCAAATTCTCCTGTGGATGAAAAAGAGCGAATATTTATGGAGGTTGGATTGTTACGGCCCGCCGCATTGTCGTGGGTGTCAGTGAGCCAATAGCACTCTGACATCATCCCATTCTGAAGGTATCCAATTAGGCTCCCGTGGAAAGCATAAGTGCCAGGCTCCGAAACTACTATGGCTCCTTTGTTAAAGCAATTTACAATACGAGATGAATTGGCGATTCCATCCATCCATACATACATTATAACTTACCAGCCCACCGCAGTTTCCAAAGTCAAACTTGTTGTAATCAAAGGATATCGTGCCTGTGTTATAGGAATTAGCAATAAATTTGCAGTTGCATCCTGATATGCCTCCGGCATTAACGCCAACGTCAATGGAGGAGACATTGATATTCCCCATATTGGCGCAGTTTATAACGGTTCCCCAATTTACTCCCACAATGCCGCCAAAACCGACATAGTAAGCGCTCGCGGTAATATTACATTGGTTTATGCAATTTTTTATGGTGCCATGGTTCTCTGCGGCAATTCCGCCGGCACCCAAAGTGTGGGAGTAAGTCCCTGTGATTGTTCCTGACACGGTGAGATTTTCAACAGTCCCGGCTTCACCGATTTTGCCGAATAACCCTCCAAGGGTAGAGGAGTTTACAGATAA
>JAQUSU010000031.1:0-11333 GCA_028710085.1 Anaerotignum sp. | reverse complement strand
TTTGAATCAAAGGATGCCTTAACTGCGGTACTAATTAGGGAATATGTGGAGAAATTGGATTTAAGCTATGAAGCGTTTCTGGAGGCTTTTCCTGAGAGTGAAGAAGCCTCTGCTATTTTGATTTCCTTTGTGGGGGAAATTGCAGATAAGTTAACGGACAAAATTGGATACAACCTGATTAAGCTTGCCTATCGGATTCAAATTGACCGCAATAACAGTGCCGATGTATTGCTCAGCTATAGACGGGATATTTATCAAGTATTTAGCGAGCTGATTCAAAGAGGCATCAGACGGGGAGAGTTTAGGGAGCAGCTTGACGTGAAAACGACTGCGGCGCAATTGATTGCAGTTTTGCGGGGCTTTACCTATGAGTGGTGTATCAGATATCCTGATTTTTGTTTAAAGGAGGAATTGCTGCGGCATTTTCATTTGCTGCTTTACGGCATAAAAAAATAGTATTTACAATTTAAGGCGGAGGGCTTTTGCCCTCCGCCTTAAATATATTTTAACCTAGGGAATTGCTCTTGTTTATTCAGCAAGAAAGGCTTCCCCAATTTTATACACATCCCCTGCACCAACCGTAAGAAGTAAATCCCCCTCTTGACAGTATTTTTTGAGATAAGCTGTAATATCCTCAAAGCTTCCCACATAACGTGCGGATTTTCCTGTTTTTGCAATTCGTTCTGCCAGCATTGCGGCACTTACCGTGCCATCATCGGTTTCCCTTGCGGCATAAATATCGGCAATGATGATTTCGTCTGCATTCAAAAAGGCATCCCCAAATTCTTCAAATAAAAACTTGGTACGAGAATAGGTATGGGGCTGGAAAACACACCAGGTGGTGCGGTGCTTTACCTTTTTTGCGGCAGCTAGGGTTGCCCTGATTTCCGTTGGATGATGGGCATAATCGTCAATGACAACAACGCCGTTCTTTTCGCCCTTTCTTTGGAAACGACGGTCTGTTCCCGAAAAATGAGCAAGGCCTTTTACCCAATCTTCAGCGGAGATTTCCAAAAAGCTTGCAGAAGCGATTGCCGCCAAGGCATTGGAAATATTATGATCTCCCGGAACATTCAGATGTAGGGTAGCCTTTTTTACTTGATTGTAATATACATCAAAGGTGTTTTTTCCATCCTCATGATGAATCACATTTTTTGCAGTCCAGTTCGCATCCTCGGTCATAGAAAAGGTTTCAACCCTGCAAGCCAAATCCTTTGTGATTTCTGATAGCCTTGGGATTTCCTGATTGATAATCAAAATTCCGTTTTCAGGAATGCGTTTTGCAAAATCATGAAACGAGAGGTAAATATTATCCAAGGAACCAAAAAAGTCCAGATGGTCGCTTTCAATGTTCAAAATTACACCCACCAAAGGGTTTAAACGTAAAAAGCTGTTGTAGTATTCACAGGCTTCTGCCACAAAATAGGAGGAGCTTCCGATTTTTAAATTGCTTCCAATGGTTGGAAGAATGCCGCCTACGGTGATGGTGGGGTCTTTTTCAGCCGCCAAAAGAATTTCCGATACCATGGAGGTTGTTGTTGTTTTGCCATGGGTTCCGGAAATGGCGATGGAATTCGTGTGTTCTGCCATAATTTGCCCCAAAAGCTGGGCACGATCCAAAATGATAAGATTTTTTGCTTTTGCTGCTTCCAATTCGGGGTTGCCATCATGGATTGCTGCTGTAAAAACAACATGGGTTACATCATCTGTGATATTTTTGGCATCATGGCCAATATTAATTTGGATCCCCACGGATTGCAAATGATCTGTCACCGGGGTGTTGCGAATATCGGTACCGGAAACCTTATAGCCGCGGCTTACTAAAATTTCCGCTAAGCCTGACATACTGATCCCACCGATGCCAATAAAATAAACATGGTCTGAATTTTTAAACATTGTTGTCATATATTACCGCCTCTATTGTTGTAAGAATCATCAACCTAGCATAACTTTGCTTTCCATTATAGTATACTAAAAAAAGAAAGGCAATCATTAACAAACATTTCTATATTTAATTTTATACCAAAATAATGGAATTAAAACAAGAAATTAAAGTTTTTTTGAAAAAACACGAAGAACAACGCATTTGGTAGAAATGACGAAAGAAATACTTGTTTTTTTTATAGGCGTATTATGGTATAATTATGGAAATAAAAGAAAAATGTTTTACAGCAAAGGGTTTTTCATGAAGCAAAAAAGCATGCACACAGGGCAAGGCAAAAGGTCTGTTCCTTGGTCGGCTTTTTTGAAAGAAAGGGTTGGTTATTTTTTTAGATTTAGAATCGCAGCATCTGCATAGGCAGCCATTGGACAAGGCAAAGTATAAAAAGTATTTCAGCGGTATTTGGATTGGAAATAGGCTTTATGGAATAATATTATGAATTGTCTAATATATATTTGTTTTTGTAAGGAATACTTTGGACAAATAAAGGCAGGGGGTAGATACAAATGCGTAAAAAAGAAATGATTGCAATGCTTTTGGCAGGTGGGCAGGGAAGCCGTCTGGGTGTTTTGACACGCAAGGTAGCAAAGCCGGCGGTTGCTTATGGTGGAAAATTTCGAATTATTGATTTTCCCCTCAGTAACTGTATCAATTCAGGGGTAGACACTGTGGGTGTGCTGACGCAATATCAGCCTTTACGGTTGAATCAGCATATTGGCATTGGTATTCCTTGGGATTTGGATAAGAAAAACGGTGGTGTCACCATTTTAGCCCCTCATGTGAAGGGCGGGGATTCCGGCGAGTGGTTTATGGGTACTGCAAATGCAATTTATCAAAATATAGACTATATTGACAGCAATAATCCCGAATATGTATTGATATTATCGGGGGATCATATCTACAAAATGGATTATTCCAAAATGCTGGCATTTCATAAGGAAAAAGGTGCAGCGGCAACCATTGCCGTTTTGGAAGTGCCTTTTGAAGAGGCAAGTCGTTTCGGTATTATGAATACAAGGGATGACGATAGTGTTTATGAATTTGAAGAAAAGCCTTCAAATCCCAAAAGCAATCTGGCATCTATGGGGATTTATATTTTTACATGGAGCAGATTAAGAGAAGCCTTGGTGGAGGATCGGACGGTACACCCTGATAGTGATTTTGGGATGCATATTATCCCCAAAATGCTGGATGAAGGCCAGACAATGTTTGCATATCGCTTTAAAGGCTATTGGAAGGACGTCGGGACGATTGAATCCTACTGGGAATCCAATATGGAATTGATTAAAGCCTTGCCTGCGTTTAATTTATATGAGGATTTCTGGAAAATCTATACCAATGCCGACCATCAGCCGCCAACCTATACCTCGCCTGAGGCTGTGGTGAAGGAATCCCTTGTGGCGGATGGCAGTGAAATTTACGGCCAGGTATATCATTCTGTTTTGGGTTCCGGGGTTGTTGTGGGCAAGGGTGCCGTCGTTCGTGATTCCATCATTATGGGGGAAACCGTAATCGGAGAGAACACGGTGCTGGAGCGTTGCATTGTGGATGAGGATTGTGTGGTTGGCAATGGCGTACATATGGGGATTGGTGAAAATGTGCCAAATGAAACAAAGCCCAATATTTACAACACAGGCATCACTGTAATTGGTTCCCATAGCAAGGTGCCGGATGGCATTACGGTTGGAAAAAATTGTGTAATCTACGGCGATACGAAGGCGGAGGATTATGAAAACGGGAAGCTGGAAAGCGGCAAAGCTGTAGTTCGGGAGGGGAAATGAGTATGAAAGCCATTGGTATCATTTTAGCAGGCGGTAACAATGAGGGACGACTTGGAGTTCTTACCGACCATAGAGCGGCGGCTGCATTGCCCATTGGAAGCAGCTATCGAGCTATAGATTTTACATTAAGCAATATGTCAAACAGCGGCATCGGTAAGGTCGCAGTACTAACTCAGTATAATTCCCGATCCTTGAAGGATCATCTGACCTCCTCAAAGTGGTGGGATTTTGGCAGAAAACAGGGTGGGCTGTTCGTTTTTACACCCTTTATCAGCAGCACCGATTCAAATTGGTTTCGGGGCACTGCGGATTCGATCTACCAAAATATGACCTATCTTTTGAGAAGTAACGAGAAATATGTAATCATAACCAGTGGGGACTCCATTTATAAAATGGATTACCGCAGTTTGCTTGAGAGGCATAAGGAAAATGATGCAGATATTACCATCGCCTATCAGGAGATGGAGCGAGAGAGTTTAAAGAATTTTGGGAACATGGAGCTGGATGAAACAGGGCGACTGCTTGAATTTGAGGAAAAACCCGTGCAGCCAAAAACGAATAAGGCATCCCTTGGGACATACGTTATCTCCAGAACCCTTTTGATAGATATTTTGAATGAGATTGTTCCCCAAGGAAAATATGACATCGTAAGAGATATTTTGATTGCAAAACGCAAGGATTTAAAAATTTATGGATGCGAATTTAAAGGCTATTGGAACACCTTAAGCACAGGCATCAGCGCATATTATAACGTTAACATGGATTTCTTGAAGAAAGAAATTCGGGATACTTTTATCAATCAGTATCCATATTTAGAAACAAAGGCAAAGGATGAACCACCGGCAAAGTACAATATCGACGCAGATGTACGGGATTGCATTGCAGGCAGCGGTACCATTTTTAACGGCAGGGTGGAGCACTCTGTTATCTTCCGCAAGGTTTACACGGGGGAAGGTTCTGTGGTGAAAAACTCTATTATTATGGAGGGCTGCAGAATCGGAAAAAATTGTGTGGTTGAAAATGCAATTTTGGATAAAGAGGTTGTGCTTTCTGATGGACAACAGGTGATTGGAAAATCTGTTCAGGATTTAGCCATCTTGAAAAAAGGGACAAGACTATAAATGGGAAGAAGCAGGCGATGGAAAACGACGCCTGTTTTTTCTTTTTTTTTAACAAAAATGCGGTTTTACTGACTTTTTTTAAAAACAAAAGAGTTTTTTAGTAAATGCGTATATTGAATTTTCACGCTAAAGATGAGAAAATATCCAAGGCTATGTGCGGTTTATGGATAGAAGCCGTGAGAAAGGAGAAAAAAATGGAAAATTTGAAGGCTGTTATTTTGGCGGCAGGAGAAGGCACCCGAATGAGGTCAAAAAAGCCAAAGGTGCTCCATGAAATATTGAATAAAACAATGATAGATTATGTAATAGATACCGCCAAGGGCTGCGGTGCACAGGAGGTTTGTGTGGTTGTAGGGCATAAGGCTGAGGAAGTCAAGGAGGCCGTTGTAAAAGACGGTGTATCCTTTGCTTTGCAGGCGGAGCAAAAGGGCACAGGCCATGCAGTTATGATGGTGGGTGATTTTATTGAAACCAATGGAGACGTTTTAATTCTTTACGGGGATACGCCCTTGATTCAAGGAGATACCCTGCAAAAATTGGTGAAAAAGCATCGTCAGGAGGATTTGGGCGCGACGGTTATTTCCGCAACAGTTGATAATCCCGAAGGATATGGACGTATTATTCGTGATGCCCACGGGAATTTTATGAAAATTGTGGAGCATAAGGATGCAACACCAGAGGAACGGTGCATAAACGAGATAAACACGGGCATTTATATTTTTAAAGGCGTTCATTTAAAAGCCTCCTTGGAGAAGCTGGATAACCATAATGTGCAAGGAGAATACTATCTGCCGGATTGCCTGGAGCTGATTTTAAAAGCAGGCGGAAAAGTGGGCGCTGTTACTGCCCAGGACGACAAGGAATTTTTTGGCGTAAATTCTAGGGTGCAATTGGCGGAGGCCACTCAAATTATGAAGGCACGGATTAACCGCCGTCATATGGAAAATGGCGTCACCCTTGTGGATGCGGAAAACACATATATCGATGCACAAGTGAAAATCGGCATGGATACGGTAATTCTGCCGGGCTGCGTGTTGGAAGGAAAAACTGAAATCGGTGAGGATTGTAAAATTGGGCCAAATGCTCGTTTGACAGATATGCGCCTTGGAGATGGGGTAACATTCCAAAGCTCTACGGGCATAGAATCTGAAATCGGAAATCATACAACGGTAGGCCCCTTTGCTTATATCCGTCCCAATTGTAAAATCGGCGAAAATGTTAAGGTCGGGGATTTTGTTGAGGTGAAAAATTCAACGGTGGGCAACGGTACAAAAATTCCTCATTTGGCTTATATCGGTGATACCGATGCGGGCGAGAAGGTGAATTTTGGCTGCGGCAGCATCATGGTGAATTATGATGGAGAGAAGAAGCATCGCACTACTGTGGAGGATCGTGTTTTTGTTGGCTGCAACGCAAATTTGGTTGCGCCTGTTACCGTAAAAGCGGGTGCTTACATTGCAGCCGGCTCCACAATTACGAGGGATGTTCCTGAGGATGTGCTTGCTGTTGCAAGGGCAAGACAGATAATAATTGAAGGCTGGCAAAAGAAGAAAATAAAAAAAGAATCGTAAAAATGGAGAAATACGGCGGAATTTAGTTGATATTGGTGTCCAATGGGTGTAACATATAAATGGCGGGCTGCGATCAGCCACAGATGATAAAATGCAAAAGATTATTAGGGGGATATTGAAATGATTAATTCTAATGGTGGCAAAATCAAGCTTTTTGCGTGTAATTCCAACCGCGTTTTAGCTGAGGAAATCGCAAAAAAAATGGGTATGGCACTGGGAAATGCAGAAGTTGAGAAATTTAGTGATGGTGAAATTTCTGTAAAAATTAACGAAACGATTCGTGGCGCGGATGTTTACATTATTCAGTCCACCTCAGCTCCTGTGAATGACAATTTAATGGAACTGCTGATTATGATTGATGCCATGAAACGAGCTTCTGCGGCAAGAATTACAGCTGTAATGCCTTATTACGGTTATGCAAGACAGGATCGTAAGGCAAGAGCAAGAGATCCCATCAGTGCAAAATTGGTAGCTAATATTTTGACATCAGCAGGCGCAAACCGTGTATTAACAATGGATTTGCATTGTGCGCAGATTCAAGGCTTCTTTGATATCCCAGTTGATAACTTAGTGGGAAGCCCCATGCTGACAAACTATTACATTAATAAATACGGCGACGATTTGGAAAACTTCGTAGCTGTGTCCCCTGACCTTGGCAGCGTAACCAGAACAAGAAAATTTGCGGAAAGCTTGAATATTCCGCTTGCAATTATTGATAAGCGCAGACCTAGGGCAAATGTTAGTGAAATTATGAACATTATTGGCGATGTTAAGGGCAAAAAAGTAATTTTGGTTGATGATATGATTGATACCGCGGGTACCATTACAAATGCGGCAAATGCCTTGAAAGAAAGAGGCGCCATTGAGGTTGACGCTTGCTGTACGCATGCTGTATTAAGCGGCCCTGCAATCAAGCGTATTCAAGATTCTGCGATAAACGAATTGTTGGTTCTTGACACCATTGATTTGCCTGAAGACAAAAAGACTGAAAAGATTGCTATGGTATCTGTTGCTGACATTTTTGCAAACGCAATGAGATGTATCCATGAAGGCAGTTCTATTTCTCAGTTATTTGACTAATCTTTGTATAAAAAATAAATCTGTCATAGGAGGAGCCACCATTTTCCTTAATTTGGGAAATGGTGGCTTTTGTTATTCAAAAAAATTATATTATAAAGATATTTTTGGTTGTTTTTTTAAATTATTCTTACAATTATAGGGGGAAATTAGGCATTTGGCCTAAAACAGGCAGGAAAAAGCAGCTTTTTCCATTGGGTTATGTGTAGGAAGTCAGGCATGTATTGGGCAAACTGACAATTTTATGTTTTGTTAGTTGACAAACTATCATAAAAGGATTATATTGTTAAAAGTAAGACAAATGGAGCGAGCTCTGTATTTATTTTGGCGAAACCGATTTTGTTTCCCAACTTATTTTAACCTTATCACATAATTTTAGGAGGAGTTTTAATATGAAAATCGCATTTTTTGACACAAAGTCCTATTGGAAAGACTCTTTTAGTCCTGTGGCTGCAAAATATGGCTATGAAGTTACTTTCTTTAACGAAAGATTGACACCTGCAACTGCACATTTGGCAGCAGGCCATGATGCAACCTGTTCTTTTGTAAATGATGAAGTGCCTGCGGAAGCAGTTCGCGAATTGAAGGAATTGGGCATTAAGGTATTATTGTTGCGTTGCGCTGGTTTTGACAGTGTTGACTTGGCAGTTGCAAAGGAATGCGGTTTGCCTGTACTTAGAGTACCTGCATATTCTCCTGAATCTGTTGCAGAACAAGGCGCAGCTTTGTTGATGGCTGTAAACAGAAAGTCCCACTTGGCTTATGAAAGATCCACAAAATTCAACTTTGACATTGCTGGCTTAGACGGTGTTGCTTTGGTTGGCAGAACTGCAGGCGTTATTGGTACCGGTAAAATTGGCCAGTGCATGATTAATATTTTGAAGGGCTTTGGCATGAAGATCATCGCTTTTGATGCATTCCCTAACCCTAACCTTGGCTTGGAATATGTTACATTGGATGAGCTGTATGCTCGTTCTGACGTGATTTCTCTTCACTGCCCTTTGATGCCTGCAACACGCCATATGGTTAATGCAGAAGCAATCGCTAAAATGAAGGACGGCGTTCTTTTGGTTAACGTTGCTCGTGGTGGCTTGGTTGATTCCGAAGCTTTGGCTGATGCAGTTGAAGCAGGCAAATTCCGTGGCGTTGGTATGGACGTTTGCGAAGTTGAGCATGAATACTTCTTCGAAGACAGAAGCAATAAAGCAGAGAAAGACCCTACATTGACAAGATTATTGGCAAGTGAAAAGGTTGTTCTTTCCGGTCACTTGGCATTCTTGACAGAAGAAGCTTTGACCTCTATGGCAGAAGTAACCTGTGGCAATGCAAAAGCATTCTTGGCAGGCACAGAATTGGTTAACGAAGTAAAATAATGTTGCATAAAATGATGCAAACAAAAGGCGATACAAAAGCGGACATGATTATGTCCGCTTTTTTTGATGCCATTGGTTAGATGCGGCGAAATATTGCCATACTTTTTGGTTCAGAAGCGGAGAAAGGATTGTTTTTACGGAGACAATTATGCTATAATATAACAATAATTTGGAGATGATAGAAATAAAAGGTGATTAAAGCCATGAACGAAGAAATGATACATGTAAGCTCTAATTCATGAAATTAGGGCTTTTAACTGTGTTTAATAATTGTATTCGACTTTTTTCGTGGAGAAATTTTTTCGATAAGATACATAAAAAAAGCAAATATTTGTAAAGGATAAAAATAGAGTTACTGCCGGAGGATAACATGGGACTTTTCAATAAATTCAAAAACAGTGAAAAAGGACAGGATTTTTTTGTAATTGCAGGACTGGGAAATCCTGGGCCGAAATACGAAGGAACAAAGCATAATGTTGGTTTTGATGTGGTAGAACGCTTGGGAAGGAAATATAATATAGAGATTAATAAATTTAAGCATAAAGCCTTGGTGGGCGATGGTACGATTGAGGGCACAAGGGTGCTTCTGGTAAAGCCCCAAACCTTTATGAACCTAAGCGGAGAAAGCATTCGGGAGATTGTAAACTTCTATAAAATCCCTCAGGATCATTTTGTTGTAATCTATGATGACACAAGTCTGCCTGTGAGTGGTCTTCGGATTCGTGAAAAAGGCAGCCACGGCGGACATAATGGGATACGCAATATGATCGATCAGATGGGGACAGACGAGTTTTGGCGCATTAAAGTGGGGATTGGCGAAAGACCAAACGGCTGGGATTTGGCGGATTATGTTTTGGCAAAGTTTAGTCAGGACGATTTACCCATGCTGGAGCAGGGCTTGGACAAGGCTGTAAAAGCGGTGGAGCTGATTTTATCCCAAGGCATTATGGAGGCCATGAATCAGACAAACCAAAGGCCGAAACCGCCCAAGAAAGAAAAAATTGAGAAAGCAGCTGAGGTTAAGGAAGAAAAGAAACCTCAAGGCGAGGTGTAAGGATGAAAGCACTTACTGAGCCTTTATTGGAATTGGAAGGCTATCAGAATGTATTGGAAGCGATATTGAAGAATCATACCCCTGTGTTTACAACGGGGGTTATTGACGTGGAAAAAACCCATTTGCTCTATACCATCAAGGAGCATAGCCAAAGACCGTTACTGATTTTAACCTACAGTGAACTGCGGGCAAGGGAAATACTGGAGGATTTGTCATTTTTCCATAAAAACGCCATCTACTATCCTGCAAAGGATATTCTCTTTTACAGTGCGGATGTGCATAGCGTGGAAATGAACCGCCATAGATTTTCTGCCATGGAACGATTGCTGGCAGGAGAACGACCGATTATCGTAGCTTCTGCGGAGGCGCTTTTAGACAGGTATCCTCCCAAGGAGATTTTCACCAAATCCATTTTAACCTTAAAGGTTGGAGACATCATTGATATCAATAAGCTGACCAAGCAGCTGATTTGCTTAGGGTATGAGCGGGCAGAGCTGGTGGAGAGTGCAGGGCAGTTTGCTTTGCGGGGCGGAATTTTGGATATTTTTTCCCTGACCGCAGAGGATGCAGTGCGCATAGAATTCTGGGATGATGAGATAGATTCCATTCGCGCCATGGATGCCACAAATCAGCGTTCCGTTGATAAGCTGGAGGAGGCTCGTATTTTCCCCATGCGGGAGTTAGTTTATGAAGAAAGCTTGGTGGAGCAGGCAGCAAATAAAATCAGCAAGGAGTTTGCCAAGTGCTTCCAAAACATGACGAAAAAAGGCTTGTCAGAGGAGAGTGAACGCTTAAAAGAAAATATTGGCGAGGATGCGGAGCGATTAAGAATTGAAAAAAATTTAGCCAATATCGGCGTGTATATTTCCTATTTTTATGAGAATACAGTAAGCCTGCTTGACTATATTCCTGAAGATACACTGCTTTGCTTTGATGAGCCTGAACGCATTCGGGAGCACATGGCCGCAATTACACAAGAATATGGGGAGAGCATGAAGGGGCGCATTGCCCAAGGCTATTTGTTGCCGGGACAGGCAAAGCTTTTATTTGACTATACGGATATTTTAAGGCAGGGAGAAAAATTTGGACGGATTTTACTTGCCGGTTTAAGCCAAAGAACCGCTGATTTTGAACCCAAGGTCAAGGTGGATTTTGCGGTGCGTTCCACACCCTCCTTCAGGAAAAGAGTGGATCTTTTTTGCGAGGAATTGCAATATCTGAAGAAAAATGAGTACCGAACCTTGATTTTAGGGGGAACCGGCTCCAGAGCACAGCGCATGGCGAAGGAGCTTGTGGAGATGGGCATTCCAGCGGTTTATATGGAAAGCTTGGATTCTCCCATTCCCAAAGGGGCGGTTTGGGTTTCCAAAGGCAGCTTATCCAAGGGCTTTGGCTATGAGTACATTAAGCTTAC
>JAQUSU010000109.1:3299-5170 GCA_028710085.1 Anaerotignum sp. | reverse complement strand
AAATACGACGACTCTAATCTACGTTTTTTGAGTTAAAATGCGTAGGTCTATTTGCTGAGCCTTTCTATTAAGTAGTCGATTAAAAATCCTTCAAATCAACTCTTGACATATTACCAGATTGCTCCTTCACAATAATAATTAAAGTTGGTTAAAGCAAGGTTAATAATGGTTAATTTTATTTAACTATGCCATAATGGGTTATTTTTGTAAATAAAAAATTTTCTTCTTTAACCCCTCCTTAACGTCAACCTATTATGATGCTTTACAACAAGCAAAATGAAAAACTAAAAAATTATAGTTTAAGGAGTGGAGAAAATGAAGAAAAAATTAAGTATATTACTCGCCGGAGCGCTTACGATTTCAACAACGGTAACAAGTTTTGGTGCAAGCTTTGCAGATATTAATGATGTGCCATGGGCAGGTGCCGCAACCTCTATTAACGAGGCGGCAAGCCTTGGACTAATGACAGGTGAGGAAAGTAATGGTAAGATAATATTTAGAGCAAGGGATGCTGTAACCCTTTCAGAAACAACACAGATTGTTTATAAGCTAATGAAAATAGCCCAGGGTGTAACGGTTTCTGATGATGTTATTTCAAAATGGACCCCTGTGATGGCAGGCTATAAAATTCCGACATGGGCATACACATCGGTTGCTTATTGCCTTGAAAATTCCATCATTTCTAGCAGCAGTATTTCGGAGTTTGTGGGTGCGGATGGAAAAAGTAAAGGCGCTTCAAGAGAAGAAGTTGCAGCAATGATTGGAAAAGCATTGTGCTTGGCGGACAGTTCCCTTTCAGCAGGCAGTACCTCAACTTCATTTAAGGATAATGCAGAAATTTCGTCCGCGACAGCCGGATATGTGGCACTGCTTTCCAATCAGGATATCCTTTCAGGTGACGAAAGTGGAAACTTTAACCCTAAGAAAACCATTAATCGAGCAGAAATGGCTGTTTTAACAACAAATAGCTATACTGTTCTTAAAGGGGAATCAACAGAAGTAGCCCCTCCTGTAGGAACTGCCTCTGTTGTGGCAAGTGCCTCTGCTGCAGGAACTGCCACGGCATCTGTATCAACGATATTTACTTACGGAACCAGTGTTTTACTTTCCTTTTCAAGCGGAATGCCAAGAACAAATTATACAGTAGACTCTGCCGTGCCTGTATCCTATCAAGACGGAACGACCGCAGCAAATACAGATATTACCGCGGGGCAGCGTGTAACACTTACCTATAATGGTGATTTGGTTACAAAGGTGGTTATAGAGGAAATACCCACAACTACAACTTTGTCGGGAACAATCAGCTCTCTTTCATCCACAAAGATTAAGCTTTCTGGCACCAGCACATATTATTATATTGACGAGGATGATGTATCAATCACCCTTGATGATGATGACATAGATTTAGATGATCTGATTGATGCAATGGAAGATGATGATATTGATGCTAAAATTACAATAGACAGCGATGATTATGTAACAAAAATTAAAGCAACAACCGAGGATGACGACGAAGATGATGAGGGAACAATTTCAACGATAACAACAAGTAAAATTAAGCTAACCGATGGAACATATTACTATTTTGAGGATTCAGATGATGTGGATGTAACCCTTGATGATGACGATTCAGATGTTGACGAATTAATCGACGCTGTGGATGACGGCGATACCATTTATGTTGAGCTTACCATAGATAGCGATGATTATGTAACAGATATCGAAGCAACCACAGAGGACGAAGATGAAGATGAGGGAACGATTTCAACGATAACAACAAGCAAAATTAAGCTTACCGATGGAACCTATTACTATTTTGAGGATTCTGATGATGTAGATGTAACCCTTGATGATGACGATTCTGACGTTGA
>JAQUSU010000109.1:0-3199 GCA_028710085.1 Anaerotignum sp. | reverse complement strand
GATGATGTAGATGTAACCCTTGATGATGACGATTCTGACGTTGACGAATTAATCGACGCTGTAGATGACGGCGATACCATTTATGTTGAACTTACCATAGACAGCGATGATTATGTAACAGATATTGAAGCAACCACAGAGGATTAAAAAAATATAATTTAAATATAGAGGGTACAGTTCAATTGCGAATTGTACCCTTTGTTATGCGTAAAAGCATAATTTATGATACGACGGAGTTTTCTCCAGTCGAGGCAAACAAAAGAAACTGGAATATGTAAATTTCAAACCTAAATTAGTCCTACAGAGAAGCTTTTTGCCGAATAACATATCCCAAAAAATCTCGGCAGAAAACCATCTCAGTCGCAGGGCTAATCACTGTATTTAGAGGATAAACTGCTTTGGGAACATTCCAAGGCAGCTTATGGAATTATAGATTAATTTCAGAGGTTGTATTGACAAGGTGCAAAATGTAAATTATGCTAAAAATAATTTCTGCACCGTCACAGCTTAAGCGCTCAGCGTTGTATGAGAAATTTTTCCGGAACGAACCTGGGTTAATTATTACAGAAGTTATCGCGTGAAAGGCTATTGCACAATAATAAATAAATGGGAGGGAATATAAAAATGATGTCAAAACAATTACAGTATCTTTTTTATATAGATCGCTATAAAGACAGTGGGCGGCTTATATCGGATTTGGCGGAGAAGTTCGGCGTTACAAAAGGGGCTGTATCCCAAATACTGAATCTGTATGAGAAAAATGGCTTTATCCAGCGAGATGATAAGAGCATTTTCCTTGCTGCCGAAGCGGAAAAGGAAGTTCTTAATTTGAAGAAGAAGCACAGTATAATATACCCGTTTTTCCAAGCTATGCCAAATTTTTCTAATGAATTGGCGCAGGAGTGTGCTTTACAATATTTGTGTGGAATGCCCAAGGAAAGCGTGGAAGGGCTTGTAAGTATCCTGGAAAGTAAGGAAAAGATTAATTGCATACGATGGGATGTTGAAGGCAAAACACCTGATACAATCTGCCCATTTCCCGAGGGGAGCTATGAAATTCCCTTCAATGTGTACAAAGCGGGCAAAAATGAGCTTTCCATGGGCGATAGAGGCTTTGTCAAGGTTGCTCAAATGAATGTATTAAATGGCAGGGGTACCATTACTCTCAAAGCGAAAGAGATACGCTATAAAGACAAAGCGCAAAATCGCTTTCGTGGAAAGCTGACAAGACTCAGTTGTCTATATGAGGGTAATTTTATTTCAATATACCCAAAGCATAACGAATATGTGATTCCGATTCACTATATCCATAAGCTAAGCCTTACGCCTGACGGCACACTTTTGGCATCGCTTCGAATTAAAGCAGAGGTACGGAATTGTATGTCAGGAATGCCTGTGAGTGAGGCGGATGTGGTGCTTAAGTTCATATAATTTTGTTTTGATTCCGATGACATTCGGTAAATATTTGGCACATTGGCATAGATAAATTCTTATTGTCAAAGGTAGTTAACAGCATACGATTTTTTTTGTTATGCTGTTAACTATAGCTAACCATAAGGGTGAGCAACAACATGCCCTTGTTGGCAGATGCTTTGTCCATGCCTATACCTTCTATATTCGCTGCGCTTTTTGGTTTCTCTGACAGAAAACTGATTGCACATTTCGTACGCAGAATTATAGGCATTCCTTGGGATTAAAGCAGAAGTTGGCAACATTTTACAGAGGTACCAAATTATGTGGCAGATATGGCGCCTTGATTTATGCAATATGCCGAAATTCATTTTTATTTTTGGAGACAGGTTTAGTTAGCTAAACTCAAAAATCCAATATTTGGGATTGAAAATGTTTCAGACAAGCTTATATTTAGCGCATAAACATTTTAAAGATATGGAAAATAGTTACTTTGCCGTTCAAATGCCGTGATTTTGGCGCCGTTGACACCCTAGTAAATATTTGGTATATTTATTGCAGATAAGTTCTCACTGGTCAAAGGGACTTATATCACCAACGATTTTTTTTCGTACGTTGTTAGCCTTAGCTAACTACAAGGGTGAGCAAAATTTGACTTTCAGACTTGTCGCTTTAGGAGCGAAGCATCGCATTTATCCATGCATCACTTTGGCGGAATCTCAACATATCACATTCATCACTATTAACTAGGCCATGCACAACTGGCCGCCACATTTAGAAAGGGGTTTTTTCATGACAAAAACAAATTCTTTTGGCAAAATGCTTATTGCACTCGGGTGCGTTTTAGCAATGCTCTTTAGCATGAGCGTAAGCGCTTTTGCAGCTTCACCCGGAGCGCAGGAGGCTTCCTTGTATACCTATGGAGAATATGATCCAAGTGAACCAGATGAAAATCTGTCTATGGGTGATCCTGCAATTTTGGGCGCCGATGTGACCTATGATTCTGGCGCTAATGAAACCACAGTTGTTGTTTATGTTCAGGACAGGACATTCCCCATGGGAGGTACTAATCATACAGGATACATTAAAACAATGACACTGGACGGCGAATCCGGAACACCTGATGTGGCTGCTCATCCCACAAGCTTCACCTTTGTGTTTGACGGCGAGGTTACACTGGATGCAGAATTTACAGCAGTATTTAGCATTTACATCCCAGACTATAATCATATTGTAAATGCAACCGCAACACTTGTAATCTTTGAATAAGGCTTAAAAAATTCCGCGATAAAGGTGCTCCAGCTCCTAAAATATTTAGCACCGATGGAGAAAACGGGGGGATATTACATCCTCCTGCTTTCTTTTGTACTCGGAATAATACTTGGATACTGATTGATGGGCAGCTTTGGTGGAGCTTATGCGCGGGTTGTTTATTCGCAGTTTCGCCACAGACCCCGTGAAGCATGTCTTGTGTTACTTGCAGTGAGTGCATCACTCAGAGGGTGTGAGGAATTCTTTTAAAAAGCGGCTTGGAATTCTAAGCGAATGGCTTGGCAATCGTTACACAATAAAGGGGGGATATATATTTTATCAAAGCTGGGAAGGAAATGTCCTGGATTCTGCAAGCGGGGACAATGAATGCATCACGACTAGATTTATAGAAAAAAACGAGGAGGGGATATAATTATGGAAAAAATACAAGCACACTCTGTCCGGCGTTACCTAGCGTTTCTTTTGGCGCTGGGAATGACCCTTGGCATGGTTCCTGCTTACGCTGATGAGGTCGGGG
>JAQUSU010000030.1 GCA_028710085.1 Anaerotignum sp. | reverse complement strand
CATCTTCCACAGTCTGGTGGCTTTTGATTCCCTTGATATTTACAATTGCACCGATACCACAGTTGTCATGCTCAAAGCTCGGATCATATAGGCCTTGTGGTTCCTTAAGTTGCTGAAACAAATTATCGCTCATACCCCTCATCCTTTCTATTTCTTTTGTTGTCTAAATACCGCTCTCAAAGGGAGCGGTTCGAATTTTTTTTAAATGCAGTTTTCTATATTTTTTTCATCAAACGCAAACAAAAAAACCTCATTTTTTTTGCTTTTTGAGAAAAAAAAAAGTCCTTAAACAGCCAGACAACGCATGCTGTTTAAGAACTCCTTTGATCTTGGGGACAATTATAATCTATTTTGTTGTTCTTTGCAATGACAAAAGCAAAAGTGAAAAACGCACTTTATCGAAACCCGCAAAAATATGAACATTAGTTACTATTACCAACAACCAACATCCAAATTCTTTTGGATATAATACTCAATAAAAACATCATTGTTTTATAAAAATATATACGTTATTACAAGTCAACACCGAAAAAACGTTTGATATTTTTTCTTATAATCCATTGCAGGCGTACAATTGTTTTCAATCAATGAACACAAGGTTTCTCTATCTTTCCATAAATAACCGTTTTTTTTGCTGTCAAAGCAAAAAAACAGCGCCACCTTTGAAAGCCTTGGGTGGCGCTTCTTTCTCTTAATAATTTCATTATCTAAAATACAACGATTATTTTACGTCCGCAGCATCGCTCCAAACATGATCCAAGCCATAAAACTCTCTCTGTTCCTTATTAAAGAGATGCACGAGGAGATTCCCAAAATCCAATAATATCCAAGTTGCACCGCTATAACCTTCTGAATGATGCAGCTTCACGCCCTCTTGGAACAATCTCTGTACAATTTCATCCGCCATCGCTCTTAAATGGTTTACGTTATTCCCGCTTGCAATTACAAAGCAATCCGCGATATTGGATAATCCCTTTAAATTTAAAACCTTAATATCTTGTGCCAATTTATCCTCCAATGCCCCTTGCGAAATTTTGGCAGCTTCTAATGCGTTCATATAGTTCCTCCTTAACAATCCTTATAATATTCTAATGCTTCCAGGGAAAAAGGGTGTACTTCCCGTCCCCTTGATTTTACATATTGAATCGTTTGCTCTAAAATATACTTCATTGCCATATCCAAGTCTAAATATGCCAATCTTCTGGCTTCTTCAAGCCCGTCAAATGACTCTCGATTCGGCTCAATAAAGTCCGCAATATAAATTATTTTTTCCAAAACAGTCATATTTGCCTTTCCTGTGGTATGAAAACGAATGGCGCCCAAAATATCCTCATCCGTTACCAAATAATCCCTTTTCGCAACCTCGGCACCTAAAAAAGGATGGATCAAATCAGGAACCTTTTTCATAAAGTCATCCACAGGAACCTTATATTCCTTACAAAAACGGTCTCTCACCTGGGGTGGAAAATCCTTGGCACAGTCATGCAGCAGTCCTGCCACCCGTGCCTTTTGTTTATCCTTTTGTGTGCCAAATATTTCGGCTAAGCGCTCCGCTTCATCGGCAACACCCATGGTATGGATATATCTTTTGATAAACAATGCAGATTGTAATTTTTCCTGCATTACATCCAAATCCAACATAAATTTCACCTCATCCTTTTCCTCATCCTGATATAAACAGAATTTACGGATATAATCCTCCACTGCTTGAGGCAATAAGTATTTAATTGGTTCTTCTCTTTTTGCACGTTCTCTGATATCTGAAGAAGAAATCGCCAACGCAGGCACTTCCATAAAATGAATGCGCGTGGTATATTTCTCTCTGATTTTGCGAATATCTCCGTTCAAACGCTCTCTATCATATCCCGGTCTGGTTACCGCAACAAAATCGCATAACGACAAAAGCCGCTCTGGCTCCTTCCAACTCATAATCTGATGAATGGCATCTGCGCCGGTAATAAAATATAGCCTTACATCCGGTCGGCACATTCTCTTTAATTCTTCAATGGTATCAATGGTATAGGTTATGCCCGGTCGGTCAATTTCAATTCTGGATACCTCAAAATTCTCGTTGCGCATGGTTGCCAAAACAGCCATCAAATAACGATGCTCTGTTTGCGTTATAATCTTTTCTTTTTTGTGGGCAGGCCTACCGGAAGGAATAAAAATAACCTTGTCCACATTAAAACGATGGCGCACGGCTTCGGCCGTCACCAAGTGTCCATTATGGATGGGGTCAAAGGTTCCGCCCATAATAGCAATGCTCTTACAGTCTCTAAAACTTGCTATTTCATTTCGCATAGGACCGCCTCTTTATCTTTTCTTGTCCATAGTTTCAACTCTGCCAGTTTTTGTATCGCGAAGCCATAATCACCCGCCGTTTTTCTTGCCGCAATCCATAGCAGCCGCAATCCATCAAATATGGCTTCTCTCGTTTCCTCATCCTCATCCTTCAAGGTTTGCAGGGTGCGATATGCATTTTTCGGCGATAAAACAACCTCCCCTTGCTCATCTGCATGGGTCATGGAAAGCAGCTCAAACAGCGCATCCACAAATTTTTCTCTCTTTTCGGGCGTTAAGCTTTTTAACCAGTTCTTTAATGTTTTATCCCAAAATTTGCTTTCCATAGAAACAGATTCCAAACGAACAAAGTCTTTTCCCGATACTGCCCAAGAATAGGGATCATGCTGGAGCAAGCCTTTTTGTGCACTCTTGACAACCGTGTAGCCCCCCTGATGGTTCATCAGCATCCCAATAATAGAGGATTCGGGCACAAAAGAATGTACTTTAGAAATAATATCTTTATAGCCCTGAAAGCGCAGCATTCCCTCTTGAAACCCAGGGCCGTCATGATTATAAATACATAAAATCCGATGCTGAATTTTACGGGGACAAATTGCCGCCGCAAAAACTGCCAGATTTCCGCCTTTTGAATGTCCGCCGATACGAATATCCCCTGTTAGATTTTGCGCTGCAAACAAAAGATATGCCGCCGCAGCAATTTGTGCAGGGACAAAATCCAAAAAGCTCATATTAAAATCTTCTTTCCATCCTATCAAAGACAAATCTGTTCCTCTGTATGCAATAAAAATTGTGCCATCCCCTAAAAGAACGGTAAAGGCAGCAAATTGTGCTTCTTTTTCCCTGTCAACATGGTCAACGTAATAGCATATCTCCATGTTTTGAAACCGCTGGCTTTTCCCCATAAGCTGCAAAAGCACAAGATCCTGAGGATCTCGCATACGAAGCTTTTCTGCGGGCAAATCCTTCACTTTTATTGCCAAGTCTTCAATGCGTACAGGTGTAGCAGCATACTGCTTCAAAACCCCTTTAAAATAATGATAGGCCAAGCATGTTAGAATCAGTCCGTCCACCTCTTGAAACGGGGATTGCTCTAACGTTAGATCTCCCCGCCAAAGCAGATAATCAAATACGTTAGTCATGGAATCCTCTCCCCCAAGTTTTATTTTTTGGCTTTGGGCAGCTCAATAACAGGCTTCGTTTTAGACTGGCGAAACAATACGAATTTATTGCCAATCACCTGAATAACCTCTGCCCCTGTTCTGCTGGCAAGCAATTCTGCCGCTTGTGCTGCTGACAACATATTATTATCTAAAACGCTAACTTTAATCAATTCTCTGGCTTCCAACGCCGAATGCACTGTATCTCTCAGTTCAGGTGTTACCCCGTTTTTCCCAACCTGAAAAATTGCATCGATTCCGTTTGCCATGGAACGTAAATATGCTCTTTGTTTGCTCGTTAACATAAAATCCTCCAATTTGTTTATTATATCTCTCTATAATCCTTAATATCATAGCACACAAACCCTTGTTTTGCAATCGAACCCCCAAAAAAAGCCCATTTTATCCAGTTATTGGACGATCGACTTTTTTTGTAAAAATAATCATTGTTCCTTCAAACGATTAATGGTAAAATATAATATAATGTATAAAAAAAGAAACGATTCATTTTTGTCTTTGTGTGAGTTTAACATACCCTTATAAGCTCATTTGTATTAGATTAATTCTGTTTGTATTTTTTGCTGAAATTAACGCAAGCTATAAAAAATATTCTAATCACTTTTATTCCTGTAGAAATAGGAGGAAAATTCATGGATTTGCAAATCGGTTCACGACTTCGGGAACTGCGAAATAAAAAAAAATTGAGCATTGCGGAGCTGTCTAAAATTTCTGATGTGAGTACGGGCTTAATCAGCCAAATTGAACGTGATTTAGTCGTTCCCTCCGTTGTCAGCCTTTGGCGTTTAGCCAATGCTTTGGACACAAATATCAATTACTTTTTTGAAGAAAAGCAGCAGGAGGATGGGGTTCTCATTCGTCGGGGAGACCATAAAATCATTGTAACTCATCGAAATAATAGCTTTTATAAGCTTTTGTCGCCTACCCGTGCCGGCCATTTATTAGATATGACGGAGATTCGTTTGAAATGCGGCTGTACCTATGAAAAAGAAACCCTTTGCCATGAGGGCGAGGAGTGTGGTTATGTTTTAATAGGCACGTTAACGGTTCACTTAAACGGAAACGAATATGTGCTTTATGAAGGAGACAGTATTTATTTTAACAGCACCCTCCCCCATAAATATATCAATAACTCCGAAGAAGAATGTATTTCCATCTGGGCAATGACCCCTCCGTTTTTTTAAACAAGCACCATACGCTGCGAAATTTGCAGCGTTTTTTTGTTTCTTAAAAACAATTCCTTTTCATAAATAACTGAAAAGGTCATAAAAAAGAGGCAAACAATATGTCTGCCTCTTTTGGAGATTTTTTTCCTACTACGAAACTCTCATGAAAATGATTTAACCAATCACTCTGCGGATTAGATTTAACCAGTTGCCACCGGAAACCATCTCCAGCTCTTTATCCGTAAAACCTGCCGCTTTCATTTTGATAAGCAATTCAGGCACCTTAGAGCAATCCTCTAAGCCAACGGTAAAGGAGGTTTCTTGACTACTGTAACTCTTCATCGAGTCTGTCGAAAGAAATTCAAAGAAATCAAAACCAAAGCCAAGATGCTCTACGCCGATTTTGTCTGCTATGTAGGATGCATGCCTTACCAAATTATCCACATTTTGCTCCTTTAAATCCTCACTTACAAAAAGATTAAAAGAGTTTAAACCTACCAAGCCCTTTGTATCTCTAATTTCTAATAGCTGTTCATCCGTTAGGTTCCTAGCCGCTGCAGCCAGTGCCTTTGCATTGGAGTGTGATGCCAGAATTGGGCCTTCCGCCACATCCATAACATCCCAAAAGGAACGCTCATTTAGATGGGAAACATCCATAATCATTTTTTTCTCCTGAATCATGCGAACGGCTTTTTTGCCAAGCACTGTTAGCCCTCTGTCTGGATCACCCTGAACGCCTGTTGCCAAAGAATTTTGCTCGTTCCATGTCAGCATTGCATGGCGTACACCAAAATCATAAAGCCTGTGAATCTGCTCTAGGTTCTCCCCAATTCCGGAAAGCCCTTCCATCCCAAGCAGGATAAAGAATTTGCCCGCTTTTTTCGCCGCTTCAATTTCGGCCATATTATGAACCAAAACCGCCTCATCGCACTCAGCCATTTCATCCTTTGTTGCCTTCAAGATTTGCTCTAACCTTTTCGATGGTTCTTTGTCATAAGGTGGATCAATCCAAATGACGAAACAGCCTCCCTCAATTCCGCCTTTACGCAATCTGGGCAGGTGGTGATTCTTAATTACCTGCGTTTCCCCAAGCAGGCGTTTGATGGTGACATCCGAAAAGATGTCAGAATGTCCGTCAAAAATCATAATACTCCTCTTTTCGTCTCTAAATACTCTTATGTTTATGTGTGTTTATGCGCCGAACAATTGTCCGATGATGGTTCCGAAATATGTACCAATTACATAGCCCAGTGTACCAACCAGCATAATAGGGCCTACTAATTTTACCCAACCCTTGGAAATGGCCATTGCCGCCGCTGTCGTAGGGCCGCCAATGTTTGCATTGGATGCAAGAATGATTTCCTCCAGATTGAATTTAAACAGTTTGCCAAAAATAAAGCAGAAAAGCATATTTCCAACAACCATAATCAAGCAAAATACAAACAGCCATGGTGCATTTACGAGAATTTGTTTAATGGACGCAGGAACACCGATAACAAACAGGAACAAATAAATTAAATAGGTACCAATTTCCTGAGAACCGGCTGTTTTTTCTACATGCTTTGAGCCAAAGGTTGCAACAAGCATGGCTACCGTTGTCATAATTAAATATTTGTTACCTAATAAACCGTTTAGCATCGTCATTACAAAGTTGCCTGCGGGAATAACCGCAGCAAACAATTTAGCAATTTCAATGGAAACCCAAACAATGATTGCACTAATCGCAAAATCAACAGCAATATCTCTTAAAGAAATAGGTTTTCTTTCCCAGTAAGCAGCTGCCTGTGTTTTTGCCGCCTCGTCAACACCAGCGCGCTCAACTTCATCCAAATGGGGATGCTTAAAAGCCTTGCGGAATAAACCAATACTAGGGATTGCAATTAACACAAAGAAGTAACAAGCCATCAATAGATTATCTGCTACCGTTGTAGCTGCAACAGTCTCGCCTGGAATTTCAAAAGACCCAGCCAAAGCTGCAAAGTTTACTCCTCCGCCAATATAGGAGCCCGTCATCATTGCCGCAACACCAGCAGGATCGGGAACATTGTTCTTCAATAAATTGAAGGCCACAATTGCGGAAACGGTAGTACCAATGGAGCCAATTAAGAAAATAAGCAATAACTTTCCGGATTCCTTCCAAATTTTGCGGATATCGCACTGCAGCAGCAGCAGGGGAATTGCCAAGGGTACTACATAGCCCCAAATAATGTCGTCAAACCAAGGGGCATTTGTGGGAATAATGTTAAAGTTTGTTAATACCAACGCACCAATCAGCGCAATAATTGCGCCGGAAAGCTTAGAAGCCCAAGCCCATGTCTGTTCTGCGTAAATAGAAAACGCAACCCAGCCGCAGGTAATGGCCATGAGTGCCCACGTGTTGTCAGCACTAATCAATGTTGAACTTGTCATAATATCTCCTCCTTTAAATAAAAAATAGAAAGTAAAATTCCGTGTTTGCACCTTCGTTGCTGCTAAACCAAAATGCAAACCCAAGACCCCTGAAGAATCATTCAATATTTTGAATTAATTCAATATCTTGAATCTTTGTTCACAATACTATCATTCTTTTCTTTTTCTGTCAATAACGCAAATAACGAAACAAATCCACTTTTATTATATTTTTTTTCATTTCTTTTCATGCAAGTATCGTTTTTTTGTACAATAATTCCTTACCTTTTTTATGAAATATAGCTTAATAATCAAAAAAAGCTTCTAATATTTTTTTAGTATACCTAAACACGTCTTGCTCTTTATTTCATACAAAAAGGTCACGCCGATTTGACGTGACCTTTAAAATATTCCATTATGCATTATAAAATATTAATTGTGCAGTTCCCTTTATCCTTTCTGCTTATGATCAGGCAGACCTGCATAAACAAACCCAGTTGATGCATCCACTGAAATCAACGCATCATTTGGAACAAAATCCGTTACCTTTGCATTGCAAATAATCACGGGAATATCCAACGCTCTGCCTGCAATTTCTGCGTGACAGTTGTCACTATGATCCATAGGCCCTACGATAATGGCGGAAGCCTTTTGGATATATGGCATAAAATCGTTATCCGTAGCTGCTGCAACCAAAATATCGCCTTTTTGGAAGTTACGCTCCATATCCTCCCGCTTTCTTATGACTCTTGCTCTACCACTGGCTTTTTTGGTTCCCACACCAATGCCCTTATAAAGCACATCTCCAACGATATCCACCCGAAGGGTATTGGTTGCACCGCTAACGCCAAGGGGCATGCCTAATGCCAAAACAACGGTATCGCCGTTTTTCACAAGCCCGCTTGCCTGGGTAATCTTCATACCCGTATCAAAAACCTGTCCCTGCTGCAGCTTTTCTTTGTGAAGCATTGGCTTGCAGCCCCATACCAAATTAAGCTGACGCCAAACCTGATCTGTCATGGTTGCTGCAACAACGGGGCAAACGGGTCTATGCTTGGAAATCATTCTGGCAGTAAAGCCGGATTGCGTAATGGTGCAAATACACGCAGTATTCAACTCGGCAGCCGTTGTGCAAGCAGCAAAGCTGATGGCGTTAGTAATGTTTGTGGTTACGCCATCAGGCTGTCTGGTTAATAGTTTGCTATAATTAATGCTGCTTTCTGTTTTTTCCGCAATGCGTGCCATGGTTGCAACAGCCTCAAGGGGAAAATTGCCTGCCGCTGTTTCGCCGGAAAGCATAATGGCATCAGTGCCATCAAAAATAGCGTTTGCTACATCGTTTGCTTCTGCTCTGGTGGGTCTTGGGCTATTTACCATGCTCTCCAGCATTTGTGTTGCCGTAATTACGGGCTTGCTGCGCTGATTTGCCTTTGCAATCAACTGCTTTTGCACCAAAGGCACTTCTTCTGGCGGAATTTCCACGCCCAAGTCCCCTCTGGCAACCATAATTCCATCGGAAACCTCTAAAATTTCATCAATATGGTCTACACCCTCTTGATTTTCAATCTTTGCAATAATATGAATATTCTCTCCGCCATTTTCTTCCAACACCTTTCTGATTCTTGTTACATCAGAAGCACAGCGAATGAAGGAGGCAGCAACAATGTCAAAACCATTGGCAATTCCGAATTTCAAGTCTTCAATATCTTTTTCCGTTAATGCCGGCAAATTCACTTTAATACAGGGCAGATTTACCCCTTTTCTTGAGCCAACCTTGCCGCCATTTATTACCGTGCAATGCACCTCAGGGTCTGCAATATGGTCTACCCTTAGTTCAATTAAGCCATCATCAATTAATACGCGGGAACCGATCTGCAAATCCTTGGGTAAATCCAAATAGGTTACGGATACCTTCTCCTTGGTTCCCTCCACATCTTCTGTGGTTAATGTAAATTTATCGCCCTCTTCCAGAACAATTTTACCCTCGGCAAAGGTTTTAATTCTGATTTCAGGGCCTTTCGTATCCAAAATCAAGGGAATGGGCGCACCCAATTCCTCTCTGGCTTGTTTTAATTTTTTAATCATTTCCCCATGAGATTCGTAATCTCCGTGGGAAAAATTCACGCGGGCAGCATCCAGTCCATTTTGAATTAATTTTTTCATAATTTCAACACTATCCGTTGCCGGGCCCAGTGTGCAAACAATTTTTGTCCTGCGCATTGCAGTACCTCCTCTTTCTTTTTTCAACTAAATTTATTGTAAAATGCAATAATCATTCTGTATAAATAAAATGAACTTTGATTATTATAGTCACTCCCAAAACTAAAAATATCATTTTCATTCCTGACGTACAATGGTACCTTGCTTACAGTCTGCGTTTTGCGCCTTCTGCATACATTTCTTAAGTCCTCCGCCTAAATAAAGCAGAGGACTTAAGAAAGTTCGTTATATGGCAAGAATTTTAATTACATTGTACATATCCTGATCCAAAGTTTTCTGCATTCCCAAAGATTCTTCTAAATCAATCACTTCGTATCTTCCTTTATTAAAACTAACCACCTGATTTTGTTTTCCTTCCATAATGGCTTTTACGGCATGATAGCCCATCATAGAGGCATGCATACGGTCAACCGCTGTGGGGCTTCCGCCTCTTTGTAAATGACCAAGAATGGTGGCTCTTGTCTGGATACCTGTTATATCTTGAATATCTTTTGCTAATTTTTGCGTTCCGCCAACACCTTCGGCTACTACAATCAAATTATGTCTTTTTCCAACACTTCTATTTTCTAAAATCTGCTGAATCACCTTTTGGCTGTCAATAAAACCCTTTGCTTCGGGGAACATAACATCCTCGGCACCGCCAACCATACCACACCATACCGCAATATATCCTGCATCACGACCCATAACCTCAACCACGGAACAGCGCTCATGAGAGCTTGAGGTATCCCTCAGCTTATTCAATGCATCCATTCCCGTATTTACGGCTGTGTCAAACCCAATGGTATATTCTGTACTATTCATATCCAAGTCAATGGTTGCGGGAATACCGATGCAGTTTACACCAAGCTTTGCCAATTCAGCCATGCCTCTATAAGAGCCATCCCCGCCAATGACAACCAGGGCATCCAAGCTCAATATTTTGTAAATCGCAGCCGCTTTATTCAAGCCTTCCTCTGTCATCATTTCCGGGCAGCGTGCCGTATGCAAAATGGTACCGCCAAGGTTCATTACATTGGAAACATCCTTGCTGTGCATTTCCTTAATTTCGCCATTTATCAGGCCATTATAGCCCTTACGAATCCCGATCACTTGAATATCATGAAAAATAGCTGTTCTTACAACTGCGCGAATGGCTGCGTTCATGCCCGGAGCATCCCCACCGCTGGTTAATACACCGATTTTTTTAATCTTATTTTGTTCCATCCTATTTCCCTCCTATCCCAAAAGTCATTCCTTCTCAAGTTTTTCTGAATGAATTACACCAAATTGCGTATAAATTTCAGCCTCACCTCTTACTTTAATCGCAGAAGTATTCGTCGTAAACTGGGCAATCAGAACCTCGCCTTTGTCGAGTTTTTCCGTATGGTGAATTTTTGTAACCTCGCCACGGGTAACCCCAATGATGCTTACACCCTTTTCCAGCGCTTTCACGCAGATATATGGCGTATTTTCTACATTTTTTTCATCCATACGTCCCACCTCCTAGCTGTCCTTTGCAACTACATTGACCTCACCCAGTAAATGCTTTAGCTCCTGCTGTAATCCCAATGAACCGTCTACCCAATATTTTTTTTCGGCCTTTCTTTTTTCCTTTGTTTTTTCTTGATAAATATAAACGGGAATATCCCCGCTATACTGCATTAAAATTTCTGTGATTTGCTCTAAAGAAATCTCTCTTTCCTTGGCAATTTTCAGCCACAACGACGTGGAGGGTTTCTCTGCCTCCAATTGCAATATTTGTATTCCAGAGGCAATGACCTTTGCTTCCCCATCCGCCGACACATTTGCACGACCTTTGATTAGGATAACCGTTTCTTCTTGCAAAAGCTCGGAAAATTGTTTGAAAATTTTAGGAAAAACAATAATCTCCATCGCTCCTTGAAAATCTTCTAAGGTTAAGAACGCCATTTTTTCATTGTTTCTTGTGTATTTCACAGAAACCGCCGCAATCATACCGCCAACAATCACCTTGGTTTGATCTTCAATCTGCTGTTGCTCCTCGCCCTCCTCAGCAGGCAGAAAATCAATGCTGCTGTGGCTGATTTTTCTTCGAAGGCTCGCTTCATACTCTGCCAAAGGGTGCCCACTTACATAAATTCCCAAAACCTCTTTTTCCATTGCCAGCTTATCCCGTGGCAAATATTCCGCCACATTTGGCAAATCATCTTGGGCCATGAAGTTTTCTTCCCCCATATCCATATCAAACAAATTCATTTGTCCTGCTATATTATTCTTTCTTGCCTGTCCAATTCCATCCAAAATACTTTTGTAAATCGCCATATATTGACTTCTGGCGCCGCCCAAGGAATCCATGGCACCGGCTTTAATCATGCTTTCAATGCTGCGCTTATTGATATCTCCTGTTTCCATACGGCTGCAAAAATCCGTCACTGACTGAAACAAGCCTTTTTTCTCTCGTTCCTGAACCAAAGCATTCACCACGCCGCGCCCCACGTTTTTAATTGCCGCAAGCCCAAAGCGTATTTTCCCATCGGAAACGGAAAAATGCCCATAGCCTTCATTGATATCGGGTGGAAGCAGTGCAATGCCCATTTTTTTACATTCCTCAATATAGCTTGGAACCTTGCTTGCATTATCCATAACGCTTGTCATCAAAGCAGCCATAAATTCTACGGGATAATGGGCTTTTAACCAAGCGGTTTGGTATCCAACAACGGCATAGCAGGCTGCATGGCTTTTGTTAAAGGCATACTTGGCAAAATCTGTCATTTCATCAAATATTTTCTCTGCATTTTCCGCAGGAATCCCATTTTTTACGCAACCGGGAACCTCTTCGCCTACACCGTATACGAAATTTTTTCGCTCCTCAGCCATAACTGTGGCTTTTTTCTTGCTCATAGCTCGACGAACAAGGTCGCTTCGTCCAAGGCTATAGCCCGCCAAATCACGCACAATTTGCATTACCTGTTCCTGATATACAATACAGCCATAGGTATTTTGCAAAATTGGCTCTAGGCTTTGATGGGTATATTGAATATTTTCCGGATTATTTTTCCCTTTGATATATTTGGGGATAAAATCCATGGGACCGGGACGATATAAGGAAATCCCTGCAATCAAATCCTCCAGCCGTTTCGGTTGAAGCTCACGCATAAACTGCTTCATGCCTGCACTTTCCAACTGAAAAACGCCCTCTGTTTTCCCCTGACAAATGAGCTGATAAACCTCACCATCGTCATCGGGAATTGCATCAATATCTATTTGAATACCATGGATACGCTCCACCTCTTGCACTGCATTTTGTATTACTGTAAGGGTGCGCAGCCCAAGGAAATCCATTTTCAAAATGCCCAATTCCTCCAAAAGCGTCATGGTGTATTGGGTATTCACCTGCCCATCATTGGCACTCAAAGGCACATACTCCATGACAGGCTCTTTGCAAATGACTACGCCCGCCGCATGGGTAGAGGAATGCCTTGGCAGCCCCTCCAAACGCATGGAGGTATCAATCAAACGGTGGGTATCCTCCTCCGTTTCATACGCCTTTTGCAAATCGTGATTCATGGTTAAAGCTTTTTTTATGGTAATCCCCAGTTCTGTGGGAATCATTTTAGAAATGCGGTCAACCTCTGCATAGGGCATGGCCAACGCACGGCCTACATCCTTAATTGCCGCCCTCGCCGCCAAGGTACCAAAGGTAATAATCTGGGCAACATGATCCTCGCCATATTTGCGGATTACATAATCTATGACCTCCTGTCGCCGTTCATAGCAAAAATCGATATCAATATCCGGCATGCTGACACGTTCCGGGTTCAAAAAACGTTCAAAAATTAAGTCATATTTTAACGGGTCAATGGTGGTAATGGATAAGCAATAGGAAACCATGCTTCCTGCCGCCGAACCACGCCCGGGGCCAACAATAATTCCATTGTCCTTTGCGTATTTGATGAAGTCCCAAACAATGAGGAAATAGTCCACATATCCCATATTTTCTATGGTAGAAAGCTCGTATTCCAGTCGTTCTTTCCATTCTTTTTTTCCTTCGGGGTATTTTTCTTGAAAACCCACCTCACAAATCTCTCTAAGATATTGCTGGGCAGTTTTCCCTTGAGGTACATCAAACTGCGGTAGCTTTAATTCATGAAAAAGGAAGGAAACATTGCACCTTTCGGCAATTTTTGCCGTGTTTTCCAACGCTTCAGGAGCATAGGAAAATAAATCATACATCTCCTCGGGGCTTTTTACATAAAACTGCCCGCCCTCATAACGCATCCGATCCTCATCCAAAACTGTTTTCCCTGTTTGAATACATAGCAAAATGTCATGGGGCTCCGCATCTTCTTTATAAATATAGTGGCTGTCGTTTGTGGCAATCAAGGGAATCCCCGTTTCCTCGCTCATACGCAGTAACGCCATATTTACCTGCTTTTGCTCCCGTATCCCATGATCTTGCAGCTCCAAAAAGAAATTCCCCGCCCCAAAAATTTCCAAATATTCCAATGCCACTTCCTTTGCCTTTTCATAGGACACATTGATGATATTTCTGGCAACCTCCCCTGCCAAGCAGGCACTGGAGGCAATAATTCCCTTATGATACTTTCTTAATAGCTCCTTGTCAACACGGGGTTTATAATAAAATCCGTCAATAAATCCGTAGGATACCAGTTTGATTAAATTTTGATACCCCTCATTATTCTCCGCCAAAAGCACAAGATGATAATTTCCGCCGTTTTTCCCATCCTTTTGCAAGCGAGAGTTGGGTGCTACATAAACTTCGCAGCCGATAATTGGCTTCACCCCCACCTCTAATGCAGCTTTATAAAAATCTATGGCACCAAACATTGCCCCATGATCCGTAATGGCAACGCTATCCATTCCCAAATCCTTCGTTCGCTGAACCAGTTCTTTTATCTTTGCCGAACCATCCAAAAGACTATACTCCGTATGAACATGCAGGTGCACAAAAGGCTTTAAGTCATTTAAATTTTCCGAAAACTCCATTTTGCACCCCCTAAAAACTCACTTATGCAGATTTCCTTTTATTATATCATATTTTCCCAACATAAAAAAGAGCAAAAAAGTTTTACGTCCCAGCGGGACAATGCTGCACCCACTCCATGGTTCATTCCTTTTCAAGCCTAATTAACAGTTGTGTTTCTTAAAAATATACTTTTTTATTGTAAAATTTGCAATCTCCTTTTTGCAAAGCTTTCATCATTTGATCCGCTTGATCTTCTCTCAATTGTTATTTATACTTTATCACAACAACAGCGAATGTAAAATAATGATTTTGAAAATTTGATGTTCAAAGTCAAAACTATTTTTATAAAGATTATTGTTTTAATCACAAGAGTGGGGAGCTTCTCGGCACTAGAACAGCAAGGGCTTCCGAAACTTTATAAAAAAACAGCGTACCGTTATAGTACACTGTTTTCGTATTACAAATTATTCATATCGCAAAGCCTCGACGGGGTCTTTCTTTGCCGCTTTTTTCGCGGGATATAGACCAAAGCCCAAGCCAACCATGGCAGAAAAAGCAACCGCCACTAACACAACAGTTGGCTTTACAACAACGCCTACCCCCACTACCATGCCGCCAATGGCGACGACGGAAACACCCAAAATGGTACCAATCACTCCGCCTGCGGCAGAAATTGCAGCGGCTTCAATTAAAAACTGAATCATAATGTCCCCAGTTCTTGCTCCAAGGGCTTTCCTTATGCCAATTTCCCTGGTTCTTTCCGTTACGGATACTAACATGATATTCATAATTCCGATACCGCCTACTACCAAGGAAATGGCCGCTATTGCGCCAACCACGGCGGAAAGAGAGCCAAGCATATTATCTATGGTGGTCATTTCCTCTTTTGCAGAGTAGCAAGCCACATTCTCTACATCCTGATTTTTCATTCTGGCAATATAAGACTGAATATTTTTTTGCAGTTGATCCATATCTTGGTCTTTTGCCATCCAGAAATAAATTGCCCATTGAGCATCGCTTTCATTTATCATGATACTTTCAGGAACAAAAGCATTCGCGAAAGAACCACCGCTCATAAGCTTCATCAGTGCTGAATCTGTATTTTGAAATATACCGATCACCAAAAGCTCTTCCGCTTGATTATTTATGGTTGTTTTCACAGTCTTTCCCACAACGTTTTCCTGTCCAAAAATATTAACCGCCGTTGTGGAATCCAAAACAACAAATTTTTTCTTACCCAAAATATCTTTATTATTTAACATTCGTCCGTATAAAATTTGGGGGTCTTCCATTTCCGTGGGGTTTTCTGCTAATCCATTTAAAGTAACGGTTTCCTTTTTTCTACCAATCTTCACATCTGTCCTACTAGAGGTTCGGAAACTTACGCATGTAACCTTGCCGTCCATGGCTTCCATTAACTGATCCCCATCTTCTTTTGTAAACATTTCATTTTCTGTATAAGTATCATCCGGCGGCATAATATAGGCATATGCCAATCCCGAACCGAAATTTTCATATTCCCCGGCTACCACACTGCGCATGGTATCGCCCAAAGATACAATGGCGATAACCGAGCTGATGCCGATAATCATACCCAGCATGGTTAAAAAAGAACGCATTTTATTGGCACGAATAGAGAACAATGCCAATTTGAGATTTTCGAATATCATCCCTCCTTCACCACCTTTGCATCGCTTACAATTTGCCCATCTTGAAAACGAATAATACGTTTTGTGCATTGGGCAATATCCTCTTCATGGGTAACAACAACAACCGTTGCGCCCTCGTCATTGAGCTTGGTGAAAAAATCCATGATTTCATGGGAGGAATGGCTATCCAAGTTACCTGTCGGTTCGTCTGCTAGAATAAGGGCAGGGTCATTGGCCAAGGCTCTGGCAATTGCAACCCTTTGCTTTTGACCGCCCGAAAGCTCGTTAGGCATATGATGCACCCGTTCTCCCAAGCCAACCTTCTCCAAAAGCGCGTTAGCCTTTGCTTTTCGCTCTTCCGCTTTCATTCCTCCGTATATCATAGGAATTTCCACATTTTTCAGCGCTGATGTACGAGGAATCAGCTGAAAAGCCTGAAACACAAAGCCAATTTTCTTGTTTCTGATTCTGGAAAGATCATTCTCCCCCTGCTCCACGATTGAGATACCATCCAATAAATAGGTCCCTTGAAAATTTCGATCCATACAGCCTAAAATATTCATCAGCGTAGATTTTCCCGAGCCGGACTGCCCCATAATCGCCACATATTCCCCCTCATTTATGGAAAGAGAAACGTTTTGCAGTGCATGCACCTGAATTGCGCCTGTATCATAAATTTTATTTAATTCATCTATTTTGATTACTTCCTTCATTTTGCACCTCCTACTGAGGGATAACGGTCATTCCTTCCGTCAGCGCAAGGCTGGGGTTCAGAACAATCTGCTGTCCTTCGGTCAATTCACCCTCCTGTATTTGAATCAGAAGGTCTGTTTCCAAGCCGATTGTAACAGGTACAATTTGAATGGTGTTATCCTCTTTTACAACATAAACAACCGTAGAGCCGTCCTCTAATTCACTTACTGCTTCATAGGGTACCGTTAATGTCTGCTCTGCTTTTGCAATATGAATGGTGGCCTTTGCGGTAATCCCAGCAATCAGCTTTTCATTTGTGCCACCGACTTCTATGTAAACAGGAATTACCCTTTCCGTTGAATTTGCATCCTTGCTTTCGCCTGTTGGTGAAATACGGTTTACAACGCCCTCAACGCTTTCTCCACCTAAAATATCCGCTGTAATTTCCACCGTCTGACCCACTTCAACCTTCGCAATATCCGTTTCGTTTACCAAAACCTTCATTTGAAGCTTATCAATATTTTCAATGACAAACATGGGCTTATCGTCGTCTGTATCATCTGCAAAACGTCCCACCTTTGTGTTGACACGGGTAACGGTACCATCAATCATGCTGCAAATTTGGCAATCCCCTAAGGTTTCCGCCTCAATGCTCACCTTACGCTTCATATTTTCCATTGTTTGTCTTTCTGAATTCGTTAAAACTGCAACACCGTTTTTTACCGAAATGTCGTCCAGCTTTCTTTTTGCATCATCCAATTCGCTCTGGCTGGCTGCACTAATATCAAACAACGCTTTGGTGTCTTCGTAATCCTCTTTTGCTTTATCATATTCAACTTGTCTATCCTCCAGCAGCTCTTTTTGCTGCATCTCTAATAAAGATTGTTCTCCTTTACTTAAGCTCATCTGCTCAATAAGATCAGAGCTATCCAAAACAGCCAGCAGCTGACCTTTTTTTACCTTATCTCCTTCTTTTACCAATAATTCCTTTATCTCATAATGCAGCTTTGACACCACTTCGGTACTTTCTGTCCCCTCCAAAACCGCTTTTAACTTTAATACCTCTTCCACATTTTGCTTTTCCACAAAAGAGGTGCTCACCATCGTACCCTCGGGGGTTTTATTCCCGCCAAACGCAACCTTTGCGCCAACAGCTACAACAATTAAGCCTGCAACGGCGAATAGTATTTTCTTTTTCTTTGATAAAGCCATATCGTTTCCTCCTTGATTTTTCATATATTTCTATTATAAGGGGAAAATTCTAAGAAGTCTGTTAATATTTCTTAATATTTCTTTAATATAAAAAATTTCCCAAATGAGAGCTGAAAGCATTTTTCACCTTAAATTTCCATATATACCATATTATTTCTAAGCACAAAAAGGCGGGAAGCAACGCTTCCCGCCTAAAATTAAGTCTTATTTTGAAATTACTGATTAGCCAACTTCTTGTAGTTTTCCAATCTTTCCTTTGCATTTCTTTCGGATTCTGCAAAGAGTGCTTCTGCTTCTTCAGGGAATGTTCTCTGTAAGGAGCTGTAACGAACTTCGCTTAACAAGAAGTCCTTGAAGCTTGCTGTAGGTTCTTTGGAATCCAATGTGAACGGATTCTTCCCTTCTGCTTTCAAAGTAGGGTTGAATCTGTACATATGCCAGTAACCAGCTTCAACTGCACGCTTGATTTCAAGCTGAGCACCGCTCATACCACCCTTCATACCATGGTTGATACAAGGAGCGTAAGCAATAATCAAAGAAGGACCATCATATTTTTCAGCTTCCAACATAGCCTTAACTACTTGGTTCTTATCAGCACCCATAGCAATCTGAGCAACATATACATAACCATAGCTCATAGCCATCATACCAAGGTCTTTCTTTTTGATTCTCTTGCCGGAAGCAGCAAACTGTGCAACCGCACCAACTGGTGTAGACTTAGAAGCCTGACCGCCTGTGTTGGAGTAAACTTCAGTATCGAATACGAAAACGTTTACGTCTTCGCCGGAAGCCAATACATGATCCAAGCCGCCGTAACCGATATCGTATGCCCAGCCGTCGCCACCGAATATCCACTGAGATTTCTTAACCAGCTGATCTTTGTTTTCAAGCACATAAGCAATGACTGTCTTAACTTCAGCATCAGCGCCGTTGTAAGCTTCCAATGCTGCAACCAATGCGTCAGCAGCAGCTCTGGATTTTTCGCCATCCTTCATTGTTGCAATCCACTCGTCAGCAACTGCTGCAAAGGAAGCATCAATGGATTTTAAGGTTTCAAGTCTGCCCTTGATACCATCTCTCATGTGTTTTACAGCTGTTGCCATACCTAAGCCATACTCTGCGTTGTCTTCAAAGAGAGAGTTTGCCCAAGCAGGACCACGACCGTCTTTATTTGTTGTATAAGGCATAGAAGGTGCGGAACCACCCCAGATAGAGGAGCAGCCTGTTGCATTTGCAACATACATTCTATCACCAAATAACTGTGTTACCAATTTTGCATAAGGTGTTTCTCCACAACCTGCACAAGCGCCGGAGAACTCAAGCAAAGGCTGTTCAAACTGGCTGCCCTTTACAGATCCCTTGCCCATAGGGTTCGCCTTAGGCGCTACTACATCAATAGCGAAATCCCAGTTTGCAACTTCAGCTTCCTGGGTAGCCATAGGCTGCATTACCAGAGCTTTCTTAGGAGCAGGGCAAACTACAGCACAGCTGCCGCAACCCATACAATCCAAAGGAGAAACCTGCATTCTGTATTTCAATTCACCAAAGCCTGCGCCCTTAGCAGCAACTGCTGTAAAGCCTTCAGGAGCGTTCGCCAATTCTTCATCAGTTACCAATACAGGTCTGATTGTAGCATGAGGACATACAAATGCACACTGGTTACACTGGATACAATTTTCAGGAATCCACTGAGGAATATCAACTGCAACGCCACGTTTTTCATATGCAGCTGTACCGCAAGGGAAAGTACCGTCTTCTCTGCCGGAGAATGCGGAAACGGGAAGCTTGTCGCCTTCTTGTGCGTTCATAGGCTGAACAACATCCTTAACAAAGTCAGTTGCCTTTCTTTCTGCCTTAGCTTCTGCATCAACAGCATTTGCCCAATCAGCAGGAATTTCAACCTTAACCATGCCTTCTACGCCCTTATCAACAGCTGCGTAGTTCATGTTCAGGATTGAATCGCCCTTCTTGCTGTAGGATTTCTTGATTGCTGCTTTCATATATTCAACAGCCTGCTCGATAGGAATGATGTTTGCAAGCTTAAAGAATGCAGACTGAAGAACAGTGTTGATTCTGTTGCCCAGACCAATTTCTTTTGCAATTGCAGTACCATCAATAATATAGAATTTAGCATTCTTCTCTACCAACTGCTTCTTCAATTTTGCAGGAAGTTTTTCACCTAATTCTTCAACGGACCATTCTGTATTTAACAAGAATGTACCACCATCGTTCAATTCTGTAACCATATCATACAGGTTAACATATTCCTGCTTGTGGCAAGCTACGAAGTCAGCTGTTTTAACCAAGTATGTGGAACGAATCGGTCTCTTACCAAAACGTAAGTGAGACTGTGTAATACCACCGGATTTTTTGGAGTCATAGCTAAAGTAAGCCTGAGCGTACATATCTGTATGGTCACCAATGATCTTGATGGAGTTCTTGTTTGCACCTACTGTACCGTCAGCACCAAGACCCCAGAATTTGCAGCTGATTGTGCCGTCGCCTTCTGTTACGCTGATTTCCTTGCCAACTTCCAAAGAAGTATTTGTTACGTCATCAACGATACCCATTGTGAAGTGGTTCTTAGGCTTGTCCTGACCAAGGTTTGCATATACTGCAATAAACTGTGCAGGAGTAACGTCTTTAGAACCTAAACCATAACGGCCACCAACAACAACAGGAGCCTCAGATGCTTCAAACATTGCTGTACATACATCCATGTACAAAGGTTCACCCAAAGAGCCGGGTTCTTTTGTTCTATCCAAAACAGCAATTTTTTTCACTGTCTTAGGAAGAACTTCTAACATTTTTGCAGCAACGAAAGGTCTGAACAGGTGAACTTTCACCATACCAACTTTTTCGCCTTTTGCTGTCAAGTAATCAATTGTTTCTTCGATTGCTTCACAAGCGGAGCCCATAGCTACAATTACTCTGTCAGCATCGGGAGCACCATAGTAGTTGAACAGCTTATAATCTCTGCCTGTAATTCTGTTGATTTCGCCCAAATATTTTTCTACTACTGCTGGAAGTGCATCATAGAATTTATTTGCAGCTTCACGAGCCTGGAAGTAAATATCAGGATTCTGTGCTGTACCTCTGATTACAGGATGTTCGGGGTTCAATGCATTTCTCTTGAAGGTGTTGACCGCATCCATATCAACGATTTTAGCCAATTCATCGTAATCAACGCATTCAACTTTCTGAATTTCGTGGCTCGTTCTGAAACCATCGAAGAAGTGAAGGAAAGGTACTCTGCCTTTGATTGCAGACAAATGAGCAACACAACCCAAATCCATAACTTCCTGAACACTGTTGGAAGCCAACATTGCAAAACCTGTCTGGCGGCAAGCCATAACGTCGGAATGGTCGCCGAAGATGGATAATGCCTGTGCTGCCAAAGCACGAGCTGTTACATGGAATACGCCGGGAAGCAATTCACCGGAAATTTTGTACATATTAGGGATCATTAACAGCAAGCCCTGAGATGCAGTATAGGTTGTTGTCAACGCACCTGCAGCCAAAGAGCCATGTACAGTACCGGAAGCGCCTGCTTCGGACTGCATTTCTACAACTTTTACAGTCTGACCAAAAAGATTCTTTTTGCCGTTTGCTGCCCAATCGTCTGTTTTTTCAGCCATTGGGGAAGACGGTGTGATGGGGAAAATCCCTGCCACCTCAGTAAACGCATAGGAAGCGTATGCAGCAGCTTCATTACCGTCCATCGTTTTCATTACTTTAGACATTCGTACTTCCTCCTTACAATAATAAATTATAGTCAATTTTTGCCACGGAAAACCTGTCTGCCGTTCTCAGTACAAGTCCCCGCCGTTTCCCAAGAATGGTAAATATTTGTCAGGGTCATTGTCAGACAATTATCAATCTTATCTTCTGGAAAAACGGATGTTTTTTTACTCGTTCATTATACAATCAAACTTATGTCTTTTCAACTATTAAATAAAATTTCAGCGTTATGTTTCTAACAAGAAGCCTTTTGTCACCTTTGCTTAATACATTCTACCAAAAATAACTATATTTATGCAATTTTAAATTAAAATGCAGTTTTTCAGCCTTTTTTATGTCCGACAAGGAGTATTTTAGTATGGCAAGGAATTCAAAATACCACCGAAAGGGCACTAGTTTGATAATCTAATATCAATTCGCCTTTTATTTTTATTTTCGCAACTTCATTTTTCCAGCATAAAAAGATATCTAAAATTAGAATAATTTCCCAATTTATATCCTATATTTTTCAAAATAAAATTTGAAATCTCAGTATATTTTTGAATAAAACCTTTTTTAAAAAATGAAATTTAAAAATATACATAGCCTGTTTGCAAGGATTAGAAGGTGAAATATAATGGATTACTTCTCAAAATTCTCTTTGATAAACAGGAAGAAATCAAGCTTTCCCAGACCATACAAAACTATCTTTGAGCACTCCTTGTTTTATTCCTAACACGAAAATAAAATCGACTTCAACCTTCTTACTGTTTCTGATTCTTCTGTGCGCAGCAATCCATATTTCATTTTGAATTACCCAGCAATTTGATTTGCAATTATACGATTACACAAAAGATTGTTCTGCTTAAATGTTATTCATAAAATGTCTTCATAATATTTCTTGATAAAACCAAAGGATTTTAGCAAGCTGATTGGTTCAAAGTTTTATAAGCTCTTATAAAATTCAGTATGCCCTAAAACAAACACTTCATATGCATAAAAAGCTCTTTTTCAAAAACGTACCTCTCTCTGTGCACAAACACAACCTATTGCAAAATAAATCCGTTACGCATAGTTCGCTTTTTGACAGAAAAAACAAAAGCCCGTATTGCAAAGCAAATCATACGCGAAGCAATCGGGCTATTTCTCTCTGTTTTCTTGAGAAAAGTTTGCGTGAGCAAGGTTTTTCAAAACAGTTTTTTCTTTATCGCAAGCAGTTTAATCGTTTCCGAAAAATAGATTATCATACTTTGCATTCCATTGTCCACCCAATTTATCTTCAACTGTGGGTACGATCGTAGGGATGAAATCGGCTTTTGTGGCATCAAAAATTGCCAGCTCTTTTTGCTGGGTAATATAGAACAGAGAATGCTCTGTTAAATCACCACTTGCCTTCATTTCATTCAGTACATCTTCTGTCAGCATATCCGAAAGAATAGCACTCTTTTGTTCCCTTAAATTAATATTGATTGTTTTGTAAAAGGGCTGTTCTCCCTTTGCTCCCTTCCAATATAACGAAACAAAATCCTCACTGACAAAGCCTTTTTCAAATTGAAGGTTAAATACGGTTTCCCCTTCTTCAAGCATGAATTCGTCTGCTAAGGCTTGCGTTTCCAGTCTAATTTCCTTATTCAACCCTTTTTCGTAGCTTGCATCATTTAAGCCCACAATAACGGGAATCTCCAGATTATATTCCTTACCCTCATTTTTCCCAAGTAATAAATCAGATGCAATAATAGGCGATGCACCTTCTTTTGTCTTTAGGGAGATTTGTTTTTTTGTACCGTCCCAAAGCACCTCCGTCAAAAAAAAGTCGGAAAGCGCAGACGCTTCTGCATAAAGGCATCCATTTATCATCTTCGGCTGTGCGGGAAGGGTAATGTTATATCCATTCATTTGTGCCTGAGCACTGCCTGGCTCAAGCACTAATTCTTTCCCTTTATAGGTAATTATTACTTTTTTCGGTGCTTTTTGCCAAGACACAGTTCCCCCTAAGCCTTGGGCTACATTTCGTATCGGCAAAAGCAAAACATCTTCATCATCATAATATAAAGGGATATTGTCCCCCTCGTCATACACTTTTGTTTGTTCTTGTGTTGTAGTTGCCTCCTCTGGATTAGAAACCTCCATTTCCAGCTCTTTTGCCTCTGTTAGCCGCATAGAAAGCCCAATCGCCCCACAAATCATGGCAGCCGAAACGCATACGATAATCGCTGTCTTTTTCAGAATCATGTTTTCCCTCATTCCTTTTTCCCTTTTTTAACGTTATTCCATCACAATATTACTATTTCCCGTAGATAATAAACCTCTTTGTTAAGTTATGTGTGTCCTGCTTTGCCGTTATATTCTTTCCATGTTCATTTCAACGATCATACCTTTTTTCCAAGGATTGTCAATATCCAGATCCGAAGGATCAAAATTTCTTCTGGGATCATTATAGCCTATTTTGAGAATATTTGGAATAAAAAGCGGCTCAGACTCGTTACTTTTGTAAATATTTACGGTTGTCCTTGCGGGACAATGATCAAAAAACCCGCCAAATTAGGGAACATAAAAGCACTATCATCCAAATAATTTTCTTTTGCATTTTTTCCCCTCAAAAAACACCGCAAAACAAAAAAGACATACTTGGGTTATTATATTGCTTTTTGGGATAAAAGAAAAGAATTTTAAAAATCTTTTAAGAAAAGGTTTTTTCCTCAGGTATTATAATATAAAATGTAATAAAAAATTCCAAAATTTCTTAATATTGTAATATGTTTGTCATTTGCCTTTTTGATAAATATGTGTTATCATACATTAGAGTAATTTCTCATCATTCCATTGATACAAGGAAAGCGTAGGTTTTTTTATGGCAAAGGGAAACGGAACAAAACTTATTGCGCAAAATAAAAAAGCATATCATGAATACTTTATCGAAGAAGTATTTCAGGCCGGCATCTCTTTGATAGGTACGGAAGTAAAAAGTCTGCGTGCAGGCAAATGCAGTTTGAAAGAAAGCTTTATTCGCATTGAAAACGAACAAGCTTTCATTTACAATATGCATATTAGCCCATATGAGCAGGGGAATATATTTAATAAAGATCCTCTTCGGGTTAGACGGCTTTTGCTTCATAAAATCCAAATTCGAAAAATTGCTCAAGAAAGTCAAGTAGCAGGTTATACCATTGTTCCACTTAAGGTATATTTTGATCGCAGTTTGGTTAAAATTGATATTGCTTTAGCAAAAGGCAAAAAGCTCTATGATAAGCGGGATAGCATTGCAAAGAACGACCAAAAACGTCAGGCAGAAAAAGATTTTAAAATTCGTAACCTTACCATGTAATTTGAAATGAACCTTTTATTAGGGGGATGTAATGGTTTCGACGGGAGTCTTGAAAATAGGGATAGCCATCCGCAGCCCGGTTAACTGCGTCATCAAGCCGGAAACCTTAAAAAAGAAAAGACAATAATAATTTAGCAATCGCTGCCTAATAGCGGCAGCCGTCGGCCTTTGATCTCTCGCTGTCAAAGTTACCGGCGTCGACTAGGCGGGGCACTTTTTCACTTAAGCTTTGCGGTGAAAAAAGAACTATGAAGCTACCAAGGGATTCAGCCTGTCAATCGGCGGTATTCTGAGGGAATTTTAAAAGACTGACTGTGATGGGAGAAGTTCTTATGGATGGGTTTTCGGACAGGGGTTCAATTCCCCTCATCTCCATTGAAAGTACCCTCGAATTAAGCTTTTTTAGGCTGATTCGAGGGTTTTTTCGTGCCTAAAAAAAGGCATTTCTGCATTTTCAGAGCTTGCTTGGGCATGACTTGACCATTGGAGTAGGCATGTGGATTAGGCATGCCTAGTCTACGTAGAAATGGCTGTTTTTGG
>JAQUSU010000108.1 GCA_028710085.1 Anaerotignum sp. | reverse complement strand
ATATCTCTTTTGATATTTTACCATTGAGATAATCAGTTGTAACTAAGTAACAGAATTTCAAAGAAAGGAATGTATAGAATGCTTATACCAAGAAAGAAATCTTGGTGATAAACATATTATACGAGGTATTTATTTATGAAAAAAGCAATATCCATTTGTCTGAGTCTGTTTCTTCTTTTTAGTCTTAGTGGGTGTAAAAAAGAGGAGCCTTTATCAGAGCTTGAGACAATACAAAAGCAATTAGCTGAAATGGATGGGTACTACTGTACCGCCACCCTCACCCGCACCTCTAACAAAGGGGAAACTACATACGGTACCAAGCAATATGCAAAATCAACAGGGGAATATCGGCTGGAGCTTACTTCACCGGAAAATGTGGCGGGAAACTACACGATTTTCGACGGAAAAAGAATTTGCCAGTATAACCCCAGATTGGACAACAAGCTGATTAAGGATGTTCCCGCCTCCCAACACAGAAACGAGTTGTTCTTAGGTCAGTTTATGAAAAACTATATGCAATCTGAGGGTGTCGGTGTGGAGGCGGCCGCTTTGGATGAGTCGAAATGCATTGTATTGGAAGCCGTTATTCCCGGCTCTGATTCCAATTTATCCTCGGAAAAGCTATGGGTAGACCGAGAGACCTTTTTACCGAAAAGGTTTGTTCTGTATGATACTGATGGCAACGAAAGGTATCGTTTGGACTTTGATGAGTTTATTTATAATCCCGAATTTGAGGACGATCTTTTTAAGATTGAAGAATAAAGGCCCGATTTCGTGGCAATAATGATAGTAGTCAGGACAGAAGCCAAATTTTTACATTACATATATTTTTTGCCACTGCTGCCTGATGAATTATTTAGCGGAGCGTGAGCCTATGATCGTTAGAAGAGGAGATATTTTTTTTGCAGACCTAAGCCCAGTTGTGGGCAGTGAACAGGGGGGAATCCGCCCTGTATTAATCATACAAAACGATGTAGGCAATAAATATAGTCCCACCATCATTTGCGCGGCAATTACATCGCAGATGAATAAAGCGAAGCTACCAACACATATCCCCCTATCCGCCGCGAAGTATGACCTACCGAAAGATTCTGTAATTCTATTGGAACAAATCCGCACCATTGATAAGCAAAGACTAAAAGAAAAAATTTGTCGCTTGGATGCAGAAATGATGCAACGGGTAAACCAAAGCTTATTAGTCAGCCTTGGTTTGCAGCAAACTTCGTAGCAAAAAGGAAAACCTGACATTACCATTCATGTAAAGATAAAACAAAAGGGGGTCGATAAAGTCAAAACCTTGAGGCCTTTGCCCTCAAACACCCACAAGGGTTTCACCCTTGACCCTTTAGAAACCGCATAAATATGCGGTTTAAATAAAAGTTTTTGGTCTTGCTTTTTTCAAAAAGCAAGCAGGTTTGGGCGGCGCCCAAGGTTTTTCGACAGTCTGAGGGGGGGGCGACAAAGTCGCCCCCCCCTTGTTTTATTTCCTTTTACCCATAGCAGCCAAAAAAAGCCAAAGAGAATAAAGTATGGTAAAAACAGCAAAAAAAACGATTACACTTTTTATTGTCACAGGCTGCCCCATAACCAAGAGTGCTCCATGGTATATCAATGTGGAAAGGATGCCTGCACCAAAAGCTTTTTTCAAAATCCCCAAATAGTCCATCCCCTTAAAACTTCGTTCCGCATACATGATTATGCATCCTCTGAATTATCATATCCAACGCAACTACGTTATTCCCACCCTCCAGCACAATAATATCGGAAGCCCGCTTGCTTGGCTCCACAAATTGCTCATGCATGGGCTTTACCGTTGTCAGGTATTGGGTAACCACTGATTCCAGGCTTCTGCCTCTTTCCTTCACATCTCTTAAAATTCGACGTAAAATTCTAACATCCGCATCAGTATCAACAAATATTTTTATATCCAATAAATTGCGTAAGAGCTCGTTTTGGAAAATCAAAATTCCTTCTACCACAATTACCTTTGTAGGGTAAACCATGAAGGTTTGATTTGAGCGATTATGCACCGTAAAGTCATAAATGGGGCTTTCAATTGCAATTGACTGCCTTAACTTTTTTATGTGCTCAATCATAAGCTCCGTTTCAAAAGCATCCGGATGATCATAATTTAAAAGGCTGCGCTCCTCGTAGGTCATTTCGTCATGCCTTTTATAGTAATTATCATGGTACACAACCGTTACATCTTCGCCAAAGCGTTCTTTTAGCCTGTTGGTTAAGGTTGTTTTTCCGCTTCCTGTGCCCCCGGCTATGCCGATAATCATGATGTCATCCATTTTACTGCCCCTCCCTTTGATTTGTTTCCCTATTGTTCCTTCGTCCCCAATATAATTCTTATATCTACCTCGCTACCAACCTCATTCGGTGCGACCTCAACCTTTGCATCGGTAAAGAAAGCAGTTAAATCCGAGCCAACACCCTCATTTTTCACTTGAATTCTCGTGTAGGTGTTTTGCTGTCCACTATAATTGGAAGGAGAAGCTACCCGATAACCGGAATCCTCCAATTTTTTGCTGTACTGCGCAGCCAAACCGCTGATATTCCCGCCGTTAGAAACCTCAATCAAAAGAGACTTGCTATCTGTTGCTTCCCCAGAGGCAGCAGCGGCGACACTGTAAAACACACGGTCAACCATTTCTCCCGTTGCTTCTGCATCATGTATAAAATAGGATACGTCACCAACATATTGACCAACACCGGGCAGGGTCTCCATGGAAATCTTACTCATATCCACCTTGTCAACATAATTTACATATTTTAATGCATCGGGCAAAGAAACGTCTGTTTCAATGTATTTATACATTACAGAAATGAAATCGGGAAGGTTCTTTACAATCGTTTCCGTGCTTAAAATTTTATCCGCCAAAGCCTTTAAAAATACCTGCTGTACCTCGATTCGCCCAACATCACCCTCAAGATAGCCGCGAAAACGAACCAACTGTTCCGCCTTTTCCCCATCAAGATGCTGCTGTCCTTCCTTTAAATTGATTAGCGGATCTCCCGTATCACGCATGTCCTTGTACATGTCCTGAGGAACATACATATCAACGCCACCAATGGCATCCACAATGGCGCGAAAAGCCTCCAAATCAACCTTTACATAGTGATCAATATTGATTCCCAAAAGATCTTCAATTTGTAACACTGCATTTTGACATCCCATTTCTTCGCCGCTAAAGGCATGCACTGCGTTTAGCTTTGTAGTCTGGCTATAGGAACGTCCTTCGGCTGTAATATTGGCCTTTACCTCATCCGTTAAAGAAACTCTGGTATCTCTTGGCAAGGAAACCAAGCTAATACTTTCCGCGGCACTGTCATAATGAACCACAAAAATAACATCCGTTCTGGTTCCGTCTTTGTCCACACCAAATACCGCTACGTTTAGCTTAATATTTCGTTTTAAGAAAGCATCTAAAAAACTTGTATCCGACCCATTACTGCTTGCCACACCATCATTTGCAAAAGGTACATCGCCTGATATTTTATAATATGCAAAGCAAGCACCACCAGCCAGGAAAACAAATGTCATAACAATAGAAATAACAATTTTAAAGAACGCCTTGATTGGATTAAATCCTTTTTTCTTTGAACTATTATTTTCTGTAGGTCGTGCCGGTTTTCTCCGTTTTCTATTCATCTTCTCACCCATCTATTTTTTTATTCTTCCATATTTTGCTCCGTTTGTGTTGATTCAATACCATAAATTAACTGGTCAACCAAGGCTTTTGTTCCTTCCTCGTCCATATCAAAATATGCACCGCCCTCACCAGGAATGGTAACCGTCGTCATTTTCGTCGGGTCAACCTCCTTTAAATACTTCACATATTTTAACGCTTCGGTAAGGGTAATATTGCTTTCCGTTTTATCCAGCGCAACTTCAATTAAGCTATTCATATTTTTCAATATGGACTCTGTACTGCAAATCTTTTCCAAAAACACACGCATAAATTCCTGCTGTACCTGAATTCTTTTTAAATCCTTCTGGGCGTAGCCCTCTCGAAAGCGAACCAGCTGCTCAGCTTCTTCCCCATCCAAGTGCTGAAAGCCCGGCTGAAGGTCAATATAAAGATCCTGATATGGGTCAACATAATACAGTCTATCCTGTACTTCTATATCAACACCGCCAACAGCATCAACAATATCACGAAAAGCGGATAAATCAACCTTAATATAGTAATCAATTTTTATCCCAAGGATTTCCTCCAGCATTTTAACGGAAAAATTACTGCGGTTGCCTTCTCCAGCATAGGCATGAAGCTCAGTCAGCTTACATTCTCCGTAAACCCCATTTCTTTCAGGAACCGTTCGACCGTTTTCCTCCAAAAAGGATGTCATCTCGTTGGTCATAATCACTCTTGTATCCCTTGGAACTGCAATTAACGTAAGTGCCTTTGTTGTGGTATTAAAGCTGGCAACCATGTTGACATCTGAGCGAAAGCCGTCCTCATCCGTTCCCAAAATCGCCAAATTAATAATCTGAGCTTCTATTGGCTCTGGCACAGCTGCCGCAACTTGAAAGGTTTCTTTTTCAGCTTTTCCTTCCCACTTTTGGAGGGCAACAATAGCCTTTGAAACACCATATGCTCCCGCCAATAACAAAAAGATACCAAAAACCAGAAAAACTCCCAGAACCCTTCTTTTTCGTGCCAATCGCTTGCGCCTGATATTTCGTTTTCCCTGCGCCGCCTTAGCAGGAGCATTTTTATACTCACTTGGAGTTGGCCTCTGTGCTATCATTTGCCTTCCACCGCGTTCTTGTCTGCGACGAACTACCTGTGCATCCACACGAATCTCATCACGGCGATCTCTATACTCGTGGTCTATTCTTTTTCTGCGCATCTTTGGTTTCTCCTCATTCGTCAGCTTCACTGACACTTTTACAACTAAACTATTATACCAAATCAAGCAAAAACTGACAATAAAAAAACTGTTCTTTTATAAATTCATGCTATTTTCAATAAATATTCTACTTTTTTAAGGAGAAAGAACCTATTATTCTCCAACAAAAACTCTGATTTTTCAATGAAATTTCTGGAAAAGCAATTGCTTCCGTTATAACCATTTTCCATTTTCTTTGGATAGTACAAAAGTACCTATTTATAAAATTTGAAGCATAAAACTTATCTTTAGCAATGGAACTATGCAATGGGACTATGCAATGGGACTGCCTATTCTTACGAATATACCATCCTTGGAAAAATTAGTAAAAACGAACTTTTACTAATTTTTCATCTTCGCATATATTTATTATACATAAATTAAGCAGGGAAAAATCTA
>JAQUSU010000029.1:13530-25632 GCA_028710085.1 Anaerotignum sp. | reverse complement strand
GAGCAGGGGGTATCATTTGGTGATTAGGGGAGAGAGTGGAATAGTGAGGCTTCCTACCAGCCCAAAAACTATTTTTATGCCTTCAGTTAATGTAACAATGGAATCTGTACTGGAGACTTATGGCGGCAAAAATGTAATAGGCGTTTTGATGACCAAAATGGGAGATGACGGGGCGGATGCAATGGTAAAGATAAGAAATGCAGGCGGCATTACCATTGCAGAAGATGAGTCAACGGACATTGTTTACGGAATGCCAAGGGAAGCGATACAAAGGGGAGGTGCTGAAATTGTACTACCCTCTTATAAGATTGCGGATGCCATTATAAAAGCGGTCAGAAAAAGTTAGTTATGAGGAGGGTTAAGATGAGAAATCAGTATAAGATTCTAGTTGTTAATGAAGAAGAATTGGATGTAGTTAAAAAACTTCAAGAGTTGGAAAGCTATAAAATTGAAACGATCAATAGTGCAATAAAGGCTTTTGAAAAAGTAAAAAGCGAAAAATATCATATTGCATTGATTGACATTGACATGGCCGATATGGATGGCCTTGAACTCTTAAAGAAGATAAAAACTTATGATGCCCTAACACAGATTGTTATGATGACAAATCATACAACAATGGAGGAGATACTAAGCTCATTAGAATTTGGGGCGAATGATTATATTGTAAACCCTTTCGGAAATTTAGAAGAAGTGGAAAAGATAATTAATTACTCAATAGAGAAGCTTGAACGGTGGAGAGAATCCATCATTGAGATCGTAAAATAAGCGGAAATAAGGTATCAAAAGAGAATTAGGCGGTGAATAAATGGATGCTGTGATTCAGTCTTACATGGAAGAAGCAGAAGAGCTGTTGCAAAAGCAGAAGAATGTATTATTCGGCTTGAAAAGGAATACTCATCAGTTGATGTTAACGAACTGTTCGGGATAGCACATACGATTAAAGGTTCTTCCCACATGGTGGGGTATGAAGACATTGGAAACCTTATGCACAAGATTGAGGATATGCTTGATTGCGCAAGAAATGGCTCTGTTTTGTTTGACCAAAGCATTGTATCTCTTTGTTTTGAGGGCTTGGATACTGTGAAAAAAATGCTTCAAGTTAAGACACAACCATGTTCACCAGAAATTATGGAGGAGCATAGCTGTAATGCTTTAAGAATTAGCGAAAGTGTATCATGTTATATTAAGACCAATAAGATTGAAGAAGAAAAGTCAGATACAATACAAGCCGAGGAGGGAATTGTTTCCGCCTTATTAAACAAAGATGCAAAAGGCAAATATAAGTATTATAATACGTTCTTAATAGAAGAGGAGGTCCCAATGGTATCCCCTGTGCTTATGATTATTTTAAAAAGCATTGAGGGGATTGGAGCCCTTGTGTATTCAAGGGTAACCGACGTTTTTTTTCGGGTGCCAAGAACGATAATGAAATTAGAACCTTTAACACCATAGTATGCACTGATACTGATGAGGCAGAGCTGTATACATATTTTGCTCTTTTTTATGTAGAAAAGATAAATATAATTAACCTGACCAGAAGTATCCATGAGATTGATGATTATTGCTTCAACGAAACTGATTATACACCTTATGTTACTATTTTAAGAGTGATAATGAATCTATACAATATAGTTTTCAGTCAGCCTGTTGAATTTAAAATACATACTGAAGTTCAATATATAATAAAAAACTTGCACTGTGAAGCAATAGATGCTTTAGGTAGGATGAAAAATAAAAATAAAGATAAAATAACTGAATGTGTCAAAGGGTTGGATGAAGTATTTAATGCTACTTTGAAATTATATGATAAAAAATGCAAGACAGATGAAAAGCCTTGGGAAAATATCCAGGTGCAAATTATAGAGCTGATTGAAAGGCTGTATAACAAAATAAAAGGCAAATATATGGTACAAATTATTAAGGTAGAGAAGGATAATTTTTTGGATAGCTTAAAGAACTTTATCGGAATGGTTAATAAGTCCATAACTTTAATCTTTTTTGTTGATATAAGTAAATTGAATATATTACATGAACAGGAGATAAAGGATTTCATTGAGATAAAGGAATATCTTCAGCATCAGGGGATAGAACTCAGTTTGGTTGCAGATGGTGGTGGTTCAAGAAAAATTAAAAATTTTTTTGATTCTATAAAACCATTGGAAGACTTTACGGTTTTTGCGTCTGAAATAGATGCAGTCTTAGGGTTGTCTCATGAAGAAAATTGTTTCAATAGAATCATAAAAAGAATTAAGGATGTGGAGCATGAACAAGTACATAAGACTGTCAAATGAACAAAAAATGAGCCCACGAACCAAGCTTAAATTAAAATATTTATAATTCATTTTTTAGACTTGTGCATCAAAGCCAGAAAGTTGGAAAAGAGCGATAAAAGCATTTATAGGAAACTTCTTATAGCAAAGATACTCTTTCAAGATTCGTAGCAGTTAAGACATTGTACTTTTTGAAGGGTGACAATGCGTAAATTACGCTGCAATCAATGCTATTGGATCTCATAGAAGAGATAAGAAGCTGTAAAATTAGCTTTGAGCAAGAGGGGTGTTTAAATGGTATTATCGGATGAGCTGTTTGACAAGTTTGTTAAAATGATTTATAAAAAAAAGGAATATTTTATGAATACAATAAAAAGTATTATGTGGAGAAAAGGATAGAGAAACGCGCAGAACTTTACGAAATGGAAAGCTTGAACGAATATTATGCTTAAATTTTCTGAGGATACCTCGGAATTTTATAAATCAATAAATGATTTGACAGTAAATGAAACATACTTTTTCGGGATTTTCCGCAGCTAAGAAATTTTGCCGAAGATGTTTTGCCGATATTTGAAAAAGAAAATCAAGATAGAAAAAAAGTGAAAATATGGTGTGCGGCATGCTCAACAGGAGAAGAAGCATATACATTATCTATCATTTTGTTGGAAATATTTGAAAAGCCAGAAGAATGGGAAATACAAATATTAGCTTCAGATATTAATAGTGAAGTGTTGCAGAGTGCAAAAATCGGACTTTATGAGAAAAGAGCTATTAAAGATGTGCCACCGGAATATTTTGAAAAATATTTTACAAATCGCCATGACAAATATCTCATTAATCATAATGTAAGAAAGTTAGTATCCTTTAAACGAATTAATCTTATGGATGAAGAAGCATTGAATAATATTAATGGGTGTGATTTTATATTCTGTCGAAATTGCTTGATATATTTTGATGATGACTCACGCAAAAGTGTTGTATCCAATTTTTGCGAATCTTTGAATCCGGGTGGATACGTTTTTCTGGGGCATTCGGAATCGGTGGGGAGATTTCCATCAGCGTATAGAGTAAAAAGGCTGGGGGACACCATAGTATATTCAAGACCAAGATGAAAATAGATGCGGGAATGTTTCTTTAGAGCTAAGGAGTGAATATAATGTGCAGTAAAATTTACTGGGAAGACCTTCAGTTAGTTAAAGTGTTTATTGAAGATTCTATTAAATCACTGGAAGGGATTGAGAAAGAAATACTTCAGCTTGAAATACGCTGGGATAATATAGATTTACATAATAAAATTTTTAAATGTACACACAAATTAAAGAATGGGTCTTCTTTTTTAGGGTTGTCGGGGATAACAAGAGTAACCTATGAAATGGAATTCATTCTTGATATTTTAAAGAATACTAAAGTGACTGAAACTACAGAACTTATTGATATTCTTCTTTTATGTGTAGATTTTTTAAATGAATATACAAAAAGGCTTTGCAATAGATTAAAGGAATATAATGTATCTAATGAAAGCGATGAGAGGTGTTTTGAGTTTTCAAACAATCTGAAGGAAGACCAGATATTTGAAAGTCTAAGGCTGGAACATATTAAATTTGAGTTAGACAGCAAGGAAGGCAACTTGAAACCAGAACAACCGTTGGAAGAAAACAATGGAGCTGATGGTGAGCCACTTGAAAACTTTCGCTGTGAGTTTACAGAAGATGTTAAGGAACAGTTTTTAGTTGAAAATTTAGAGCACCTTGAAAAATAGAGAATGATTTGTTAATTCGTTTAGATAGTAATAAAAATGACAGAGAGGCAATTGATGAAATATTCAGAGTTGTCCACAGTGTAAAGGGCGGAGCGGGAATATATCTTGCAGCTTTGACAACGGAAAACCCGATTTATGGGGGACTAAAATTTTTTTTGGATACGGTACATACTTTTGAAAGCTTGTTGTCTATGATAAGAAGTAAAGACTGCAATTTTGAAAAAATCACATTGACTTAAGCTTGATGGTTATTGACAATTTAAAATTATTTATAAGGGACATTGACGCTGGAATAGTCGATATTCAACTGGATAATAGCATTATAGACAAAATTACCAAGAGCTACTAAATATGCAAGAGTTGGCAGTTAGTTCGGCAAAAAATGCTGCATCCAAAGTCAATAAGGATGAAGCTGAAAATACAAAGCCAAAAGGCAATACTAAAATTAAAGGAAATATAGCAATAGAGAGTGAAGTTGACAAAGGAACAAAAATTATTATAAGATTGCATTTTCCTTGGCTATTTCCCATGGATTGATCGTAGAAGTTTCTGGTGCAACTTATATTATCCCCTTGGAAAATATAGTCGTAACAGTAAAAATTAACAGAAGTAGTATTCATAAATTTAATGGAAAATACTTTACCTATTTAAGGGAAACTGCAATCGGAATGGAGTGGCTCTGTAAAATATTTATGTTGGTGGAAATGGATACACAAAAAGAAGAATTGAATGCTGTAATTTTATCAAACGGTGTTGAAAATTATGCAATTGTTGTGGACAAGCTTAAAAATGAACGGGAGTTTGTTATGAAAACTTTGGATGGTATCTTATCTACGATTCCCGGAATATCTGGCTCAACGCTACTTGGCAATGGGCAAGTTGTTTTAATTGTGAATCCAATTGATGTGATTAAGCTTGCGGGGGTATGAATTTTGGAGAATATCCGGAATGCCTGGAAGACTATATGCCGAATCCCGTGCTTCAGAAACTTTGCCGCTAGGAGCCAGCTTTTAATTATAGTTAAAGGCTGGTTCTTTTTCTATACACTTATCTTTTTGATGCTTACCTTACAGCTTTGACATATTTGTTTCGTGATAATATTTTATTCTCTATACCAGAAAGTAATTGTACAAAAAAAGAACCTATAGGAATAGACTTTCTTAGTGTCTATTCCATAGGTTCCATTTTATTTTCGAATTTTTACTGCATAGTCTTTTAATTAGTATAATAAATTCACCAAAAAGGTTGAAAACACAGGAACATAAGTAATCAACAACAAGTTGATGACCAATAAAATGTAGAAGGGCACAGCTTCTTTGATAAAGGCGGCCGTTTTACATTTGGTAATTCCGCAGGTAACAAACATCAGCGTTCCCATAGGAGGGGACAAGGCGCCAATGGCGTTATTGAAGATATAAATCATCGCAAACTGAATTTCATTAATCCCGTAGCTTGCAGCAATGGGCGCAAGCAGGGGAACCAAAATAATCATGGAAGCATTGCCTTCAATAAACATACCAACGATTAATAAGAAGATATTGATTACCAATAGGAAAATGTATCTATTGTGAATTGTTCCAACAATCCATTCAGTTAACTGTTGAGGAATACGCTCCTTCGTCAAAATCCAAGAAAATGCACTGGCCGCCGCAACAATCAACATAATAGAGGAGGTGGTGCAAACGGTTTCCTTTAAGCCCTGAAATGTATTTTTCAAGTTAAGCTCCTTGTAGAATAATCCAAGGAGTACCGCATAGAGAATGGCAATGGCACCAGCTTCTGTTGCGGTAAAGATACCAAAACGAATACCTCCAATAATAATGATTGGTAAGCATAAAGGTAAAATTGCAGGCTTTGCAGCAGCTATAAATTGCTTTGGCGTAGGTTTTTCTTTATAAAGCGGTTGATAACCACGTTTTACAGAAATAAAACGTACTAAAATCATCATGGTAGCACACAATAAAGTTCCAATTCCCAAGCCGGACATAAACAGCTTTCCGATGGAAACGTTGGCAATACAGCCGTATAAAATCATGGCGATACCAGGAGGAATCAGCGGTGTAATCATGGATGAGGTTGCTGTAACAACGGTGGAAAATTCCTTGGAGAAGCCCTTTGCTTCCATTTCAGGAACCAGCATCTTAGACTGCATGGCAGCATCTGCTAAGTTTGAGCCGGATAAACCACCCATTAATGTGGAAAGCAATACATTTACCTGTGCAAGTCCGCCGGACATACGCCCTGTGAGTATGGCACAAAAATCCATAATGCGTTTTGTTACCCCGGTATAATTCATTAAAATGCCGGCGCATACGAAAAAGGGAATCGCCAATAAGGATATACTTTCAACACCAGTAATCGCTCTTTGGGCGAACATAATGGTGTTTATATTCGGATTCAGAACAAAATAAACTGCGGAACCGCCTAATACGGATAAATATACAGGTACTTTTAAAAACAACAGCGCCAGCAGCACAATGGCGGAAAGAATTAGCACACTATTCACTATCAACCGCCTCCTTTACTTCCGATTTTACGCCCTTAAAGAGGGCATAGAAATAGTTTAAAATCATCAAAATGAAAGATACAGGTGCAATACCATAAATGTATTTGTAAGGAATTCCTAACATTGGTGTTGAACGTTCGCTTTTTATGAAGAGCTGAATAAAGCCAATACTTTGAATAAATAAGTAAGAAATAACTGCGACAACGACAACAGAAATAAAAACGGTAAACACTTTTTGAACCTTTTTGGGCATCAAATCAACCACCATTTCAATGGCAACATGATTGCCATAACGGAAAGCCGCACCTGCGGATGCGAAAACAATCCAAATCATGCATGCAAGCTGCACCTCCTCCAACCAAGTGAAGGGCGCACCAATGACACGACGCCAAATAACGCCTAAAAACGTAAGAATCACCAGGATGGCAAGTGCTGCGCCGGCAACAAATACATCAATATTAGCGAGTATAGATAAGACTTTATTGTTTTTCTTCATATTCGCTCCCTCTAATCAATTCTGAAAATTACGGCGGAAGGAGTTCCCGCCGCCGCAATCATCAGTTTATTATTTTGAATGAGATTTATTTTACACCCATTGCAGCACGAACTGTGTCATAAAGACCTTCGGACCAACCGAATGTGTCGCCTTGTTCGTAGAATGACTGTGCTTTTTCACGGAAACCTGCCATCACTTCTTCTGTGGGTTCTACAACTGTTACGCCTTCATCTTTCATCTTCTGCAAATAATCTGCTTCGGATTCCTGCTGAATTTGGTTGTTGTAGATACCAGCTTCTTTGCCCGTTTCTGTAAGAATGTTCTGCTGTTCTTCTGTCAAAGAGTTGAACCAATCGTTAGAGCATACCCATGTTGTGAAGTTCAAAACATGGCTGTCTAAGATCAAGTTTTTAGCAACTTCCTGCAATTTACGGCCATACAGTGTTGCAAGAGGGTTTTCAGCACCATCGATTGTTTTAGTCTGCAATGCTTGATATACATCACCAAGGCTCATGCCTGTTGCAGCAGCACCTAAAGCGTTAAAGCCCATGGTTTGAATCTGGTTACTAGGAACGCGGATTTTCATGCCGGCTAAATCCTCTACTGTATTAACGGGATCTACTGTCAAGGTATGACGAGCACCGTATGCCCAGTTAGAAGCAATCAGTCTTAGGCCTTTTTCCTGTAATTTTGCTTCTTGTTCTTTGTACCAGTCAGATTCAATCAGAGTCCAGCACTGATCCCAATTGTCAAACAAGAAAGGTCCAAATACGATGCCGAAATCGGGCACACCGTAGTCAGCATAGAAAGCACCATCAGCCAAGGTTGCAACATTCTCACCCAAAAGCATGGAGTCAATCAGGTCTGTTTTGTTGCCCAGCTGAGAGTCAGGGTAGAGCACAATTTCCATTGTGCCACCGGATTTTTCATCCACCAAGTCTGCCCATTTTTGCAAAGCCTGTCCGATGGGTTCGGACATTGAGTTTTCGAACCCAATTTGAAGGGTTACCTTTTCTGCCGGAGCCTCTGCCTCTGTTTGTTCAGCAGGCTGCTCTGCGGGTTTACTGCCGCAACCGGCAAGAGAAGCCACGGAGATTGCTGCAATACACATAGATGCGATTAATTTTTTAAATTTCATTTCTTTTTCCCCTTTCGATTCTTTTTTTTATTAAATCCACCTTATTATTTGGTGAAATCCAATACTACCTTTAACATTTTATCGGCATTTTTGGAAAAATCCTCAAGTGCCTGTGGGCCGTCTGTCCAATGATAGCGGTTCGTGATTACTTTATTTAATTTTACATCATGATTCAAAACTAAGTCGATTAATTCCTTAAAATCTTTTTTCAGTGCATTACGGGAACCGTAGATATTCAATTCTTTTTTCTGAATGATTGTAAAGAAGAAATCATCGATATTTTTCTTGGAAACTCCAATCAAAACCACCTTGCCGCCAAAGCAGGCAGCATCAATGCAATTTTGGAAGGTAATTGGCAGGCCAACTGCTTCAATTGCCACATCAAACCCGTTTCCGTTTGTACATTCCGCCACGCCCTTTTGAAATGCCTCAGGTGAGCTGTTCAAAAGCTTATGATGAATTTCAAAAGTTTCGTAAGCATAACTTAGTTTTTCTTCCGCCACGTCGCAAATAGTGACCTCGGCACCTTTTGCCTTTGCCGCAATGGCTGCCAAAACGCCGATTGTACCGGCACCCATGATTAAAACCTTGTCGCCCGGCTGCACTTCTGCGCGGGAAACACCGTGATAGCTGATGCAAAAAGGCTCAATCAAAGCCAAAGTTTCGGCATCCAAGCCTTTTCCGTCGTAAATTCTTTCCACGGGCATGGTAATATATTCACTAAATGCACCTTCACGCTGAACGCCCATGGTCTGATTATCCTGACAAACGTTAACTCTGCCTTTTTGGCAGGAGTAGCATTCGCCACAGTTAAAGTAGGGATTGCAGGTCACAATCATACCTGGCTTTAAGCCGTATTCGTTTTCGCCAACTTCAATAATTTCTGCCGAAAATTCGTGTCCTGGGATACGAGGGTAGGAAACATAGGCATTTGCGCCTCGATAAGAGCTTAAATCACTACCACAAATACCACCGTAGAGAAGCTTTAATAACGCTTCGCCTTCTTTAGGAATGGGCTTTTCAATATCGGCAATGGCCACATTCCCAGGTGAAATAATTTTAAGAGCTTTCATAATATAAAAACCTTCCTTTTTTAACAGTCGTCATAACTGCTCTGCTGATGTATACATCACTCCATAAGAGGAGTATAATTGCTTTTGCTAGTGCGTGTCAACTTAAAAATGTGATTACTCCTAAATTTCAACAGTATAAACAATTTTGTGAGTGTATTTTTAAACAATATACACAAAAAAATGCTCTAAATTTCAAAAATCAGTTTAAAGAAATAAGTCAAATTGAAAGATTGCTTTAAAAAATATGCAAAATAAACAGAATTTTAACGAATGATGTATCCAAATAGCGAACGTTGGCTTATTTGCTAATTTTTAAGCAATCCTTATTATTTCGAGCTTAGAAAAATTTAAGCATGAAATTTATAATAATGTTTGTTTTTTGCCAGATCGAGCGAAAATACAATAAAAAATTGTAATCATAAACGGATTTATTAAGGTAGTAATTTACCCAAAATGCAATCTTTCTCTTTGCAAAATAAAAAAAATGTAGTATACTTTATCCAACTTTTTGGGGGGGAGGCACGTTGGTATGGCTGCAAAAGAAAGTTTAAAGCAAAAAGCATACTATGCAATAAAAGACAAAATTATACGCTGCGAATATGCACCAGGTGTAATGCTAAATGAGGAGGCCTTGCGGGAGGAGCTGCATGTAAGCAGAACGCCGATTCGAGATGCCTTAAGCCGTTTGGAGCAGGAGGGCTTGATTTCAATTTTGCCCAAAAAAGGGATTGTGGTTTCCAGCCTATCCATGAATGATATTAATTTGATTTTTGAGGTGCGCCTTCTTTATGAACCATATGCCCTTTTGAAATATGGACAGAAAATCAAAGATGAGGTGATTTATAAATTTTTTCATACGTTTTCTTCGTCTGCACATACGTTTAGCGAGGAGGAGTATTATGCTCTGGATGATGCTTTTCATGTAGCTATTGTGGAAGCCATTCAGAACCCATATTTATTAAAAACCTATGATTGGATTCATAATCAAAATCTGCGGTTTCGTGTTATGACAGGGCAATTTGTTGATTTGCGCTTAGAAAGGACAAATCAGGAGCACTTAAGAATTGTGACTGCCTGCTTGAAGCATGATTGGGAGTTGGCGGCAAAGGAAATGGAAGCCCATCTATTGGCATCAAAAAATGCTACCTTTGACTTGGTTTTAGATAACAAAAATAGCGAAATGCAACATGGAAAGTGATGATCAAATCATTTGGCTGGATTAAAATATTACGAATTTTTCGGATATAATTGTTGAATAAAGCTAGAGTAAAAAGATCAAAGTATAATATGCCTCTTGAAATTGAGAGGCATATTTTTTATTGTAACAAAAAAATAAGGCAATATGAGGTTTGTATACATCAAAAAGCAACAAGAAAAGAGGTGTTTACCTCAAATTGCACAAAAATATGAGTGGTCTATTGTTTCGAATCACTAAAAATACAAGAATAATGTTTTTGTTGTATACAACACGCTGACTTTTGTTGTATACTGTTGCTGTGAATATCTTAAACCAAAAAATTTGGAGGTATAAGGTTTATGAAAAAAATAAATGAAGTGTTGACTCCTCAAGCACCAGCCTTGAAGGAAAAAGTATTACAGTTTGGAGAAGGAAATTTTCTTCGTGCCTTTACGGATTGGATGATTAATAAGGCGAACAATCAGGGCTTTTTTGATGGCTCAATCGTTTTGTGTCAGCCCATTCAAAAGGGCATGGGAGAAATTATCAATTCCCAGGACGGTATGTATACATTGATTATGCGCGGCATAGAAAATGGACAGGCGGTAGAAAAAATCGAGCCGAACACATCGGTTTCTCGTTGTATCAATCCTTATGAGGATTATGAGGCATTGTTGGCAATGGCTCGCTCCGAGGATTTGAAGGTGGTAATTTCCAACACAACGGAAGCGGGTATCGCTTACAAAACGGGGGATAAGCTGACCGATCGGCCTGCACAATCCTTTCCGGCAAAGGTTTGTGCTTTTCTTTATGAAAGGTATCAGACGTTTCATGGCGCTAAAGACATGGGCTTATTATTTTTGCCTGTGGAATTGATTGACAACAATGGGGCAAACCTATTGCGTATTGTTTTGCAGTATGCCGAGGAGTGGGGCTTGGAGGAAAGCTTCAAAAATTGGATAAAGGACAGTAATCATTTTTGTTCCACCCTGGTTGACCGTATTGTAACCGGCTATCCTGGGGATGAATTGGAATATTTATATAATGAAATGGGCTATGAGGATCAATGCCTTGTAACCAGCGAAGTGTTCAACCTTTGGGTCATCGAAGGGAAGGAAGAATGGGCGGAAATTTTGCCGATTCATAAAACAGATGCAAACGTTATTTGGACGGAGGATGTAACACCGTACAAAAAACGGAAGGTTCGTATTTTAAACGGCGGACACACCGCAACAGTTTTGGCGGCGTATTTGGCAGGGCATAACATTGTTTTGGAAATGATGAATGACCCCTTATTTGAAAAATTTATGGATAAACTCCTTTACGAGGAAATTATTCCTACCTTGGATTTACCTAAGGCGGATTTGGAGCAATTTGCTTCTGATGTAAAGGATCGTTTCCGCAACCCTTACATTAAGCATAAACTGCTGGATATTTCCTTGAATTCCTGCTCCAAATGGTGTGCAAGATGTATGCCCAGCTTGCTTGGCTATGTGAAGGAAAAGGGCGAATTGCCTAAGGCCTTGGCGTTCTCCTTGGCAGCATTTATCCGTTTTTACAAGGGAAAAATGGAAAATGGAAGCTATATTGGAATCCGTGGGGACGGCACAGCCTATACCATTAAAGACGATAAAGAGGTTTTGGAATATTTTGCAAAGCTTTGGGAAGAAAAAGATGCAG
>JAQUSU010000029.1:0-13430 GCA_028710085.1 Anaerotignum sp. | reverse complement strand
GACGATGACCCATCCCTACGGCTGTTCGCAGATGGGGGAGGATCAGACCATGACACAAAAGACCTTGGCGGCTTTGGTGAACCATCCCAATGCCGGCGGCGTTTTGGTTCTGTCCTTGGGATGCGAAAATAACAATCTGGAGGTATTTCAACCCTTTTTAGGAGCGTACGACAGCGAGAGAATTCGCTTTATAATTACACAAACAGAAGAGGATGAGATGGAAACGGGATTAGCCCATATCAAAGCCCTTTCCCAAATTACTGAGAAAGACAAAAGAGAAAAAATCCCTCTTAGGGAGCTGATTATTGGATTTAAATGCGGCGGTTCCGATGCTTTTTCTGGCATTACCGCAAATCCCCTTTGTGGGCGGCTGACCAATCTACACACCTCCGCAGGCGGACGAGCAATTTTAACGGAGGTGCCGGAAATGTTTGGCGCCGAGGACAGCTTGTTTGCCCGCTGTGAAAGCAAAGAGGTATTTGAGCAGGCAACAGCAATGGTCAATGAGTTTAAAAATTACTATGTAAGCCATAACCAAGTTGTATATGAAAACCCTTCCCCCGGCAATAAGGCAGGGGGCATAACGACACTGGAGGAAAAATCCCTTGGCTGTATTCAAAAGGGTGGTCAGTCAACCGTTACCGATGTTTTGGCCTATGCTGAACGAGTAAAAAAATCAGGGCTTTCCTTATTAACAGGCCCCGGTAACGATATGGTATCCTGTACCAATCTTGCGGCTTCTGGAGCGCATATCATCCTCTTTACCACAGGACGAGGCACACCCTTTGGCACTGTGGTACCTACATTAAAAATTTCTTCAAACTCAGCTTTGGCGGAGCATAAGGCCAATTGGATTGATTTTAATGCAGGGATGATTTTAGAGGGAACGACCTTTGAAGAAGCTACGAAAATGCTTATGGATTTATTAAACGAAACAGCGAGTGGCAAGCTTGCAAAAAACGAAGAAAACGGATATCGAGAGATTGCTATTTTTAAAGATGGGGTGACATTATAATGATTCAGTTAAGACCAAAAGAAGAGTGTATGTTTGATCAGGTTTCCTTAGGCGAGGTAATGTTGAGATTGGATCCCGGTGAGGGCAGAATCAAAACAGCCAGACAGTTTCGCGCTTGGGAAGGCGGCGGCGAATATAACGTTGCCCGTGGACTTCGTCGTTGCTTTGGTTATAAAACAGCCATTTTAACAGCCTTTGCCGATAACGAAATCGGTCGTTTGATTGAAGATTTTATTTTGCAGGGTGGGGTGGATACCTCCTTTATTAAATGGCTGCCTTATGACGGTATCGGCAGAACCGCTCGTAATGGCTTGAATTTTACAGAAAGAGGTCACGGCGTGCGCGGTGCTGTAGGTGTTTCCGATCGTGGCAACTCAGCCATTTCCCAGATTAAGCCCGGCGAATTTGATTTTGACTATCTATTTGGCACTTTGGGTGTTCGCTGGCTGCATACAGGCGGAATTTTTGCTGCATTGTCTGAAAACAGCGCAGCGGTAACCATTGAAGCAGTGAAGGAGGCAAAAAAATACGGTACCATTGTATCCTATGATTTGAACTATCGTCCTTCCATGTGGAAATCCATTGGCGGTCAGGAAAAGGCACAGGCAGTCAATAAAGAAATTGCAAAATATATTGATGTTATGATTGGCAATGAAGAGGATTTCACTGCTTGCCTTGGTTTTGAAATTGAAGGAAATGACGAAAACTTGGTTGAGCTGAACTTAAACGGCTATAAGAAAATGATGGCAAAGGCTGCTGAAAGTTATCCGAATTTTAAGGTAATGGCAACCACCTTAAGAAGTGTAAAAACTGCAATCGTAAACGATTGGGCAGCTATGTGTTGGGCAAACGGGGAAATTTATTTCTCTAATAAATATGATGGCTTGGAAATTATGGATCGTGTTGGCGGTGGCGACAGCTTTGCTTCGGGCTTGATTTTCGGGTTAATGGAAACAGGCGATCCTGAGGTGGCTGTAAATTACGGTGCGGCTCATGGCGCATTGGCAATGACAACACCCGGGGATACAAGCATGGCAAGCCGTAAGGAAGTAGAAGCTTTAATGGGTGGCGCAGGAGCCAGAGTACAGCGCTAAGGAGGAGAAAAAATGACGATTGCAGAAAGAATTTCAAAAATTGGTGTAGTACCTGTGATTAAATTGGAACGCCCCGAAGAAGATGCCTTGCCTTTGGCAAAGGCACTTTCAGAGGGTGGCTTGCCTGTTGCGGAAATCACATTTCGTGCAGAAGGGGCAGAAAAAGCCATAAAGCTGATGCGTGAAAATTATCCTGATATGATTGTGGGCGCAGGCACGGTTTTGTATAAAGAACAGGTTGACAGAGCATTGGCAGCAGGGGCACAATTTATTGTATCCCCGGGATTTAACCCCAAGATTGCGGCTTATTGCATCGATAAGAATGTGCCTATTTTCCCTGGTTGTGTCACACCCACGGAAATTGAGGCAGCTCACGATTTGGGTTTAACGACATTTAAATTTTTCCCTGCACAGCAGTATGGCGGTTTGGCGACGATTAAAGCATTGTCCGCCCCTTATCATCAGTTTCAATTTATGCCCACAGGAGGCGTAAGCTTGGACAATTTGAAGGAATATCTCTCCTTTAAAAGCATTTGCGCCGTTGGTGGTTCCTTTATGGTAACGGATAAATTAATCAATGGCAAAGCATGGGATGAAATAACTGCCATTAGCCGCAAAGCAGCAGATATTGTTGCAGAGGTAAGAGGTTAAACTCTTTTGGCTTTTTCAAAGTCATTAATTATTTAAAAAATGTTCTTTCTGCTTACTACCGTTCATTGTCTAAGCAGAAAATTTATCGGAATAAAAAGAGCTGAAGCATTTACATTTTTGTGAATGCTTCAGCTCTTTTTGAAATAACCAAAGTACAAATAAACTGCGGCAAAGGCTTTATTTTTTATTAAGATGCAGTTTCTCAAATTCGTCACTTGGCACGGGTCTTCCGAAAATGTAACCTTGAATTTCATCACATTCCAGCCTTTTCAGAATTTCCAGCTGATCGTCTTCCTCCACACCCTCAGAAATGGTTTTCAGTTTCATTCCTTTTGCCATCATGATAATCGCTTGCACAATCAACAGGGAATTTTCATCATGGGCAATATTATCTATCAACTCTTTTGCTATTTTCAGTCGGTCAATATTATATTTTCTGATGTAGCTGAGGGAGGAATAGCCAGTCCCAAAGTCGTCAATGGAAATACTGACACCAATGTCATTGAGCATATCAAAAATATTTTCGATAGAAGCGTTGGAAATCATGGCTACGCTTTCGGTTATTTCTAAATCAATCCATTCCGGGTTTACTTTTTCATGTTGCATTTTTTTCCAGAGCCAATCTACAAAATCGGTGTTTTTAACCTGGATTGGAGAAATGTTAATACTCATTTTTAGATTCATGGAATAGGTTTGATTCCATTCTTTAATCTGAGAAAAAGCTTTCTCAACAACCCATTCGCCAATTTGAATAATCAAACCTGTTTCTTCTGCAATGGGAATAAAATCAGAAGGTGGGATAAATCCTTTTTGTGGATGAATCCAGCGGATCAAGGCTTCCATCCCAATCAAAGATTTGTTGTCGGTATTGTATTGGGGCTGATAATAAAGGACAAATTCTTTGTCATAATCTGCATTTTGCAAAAGCACTTCGGTTTCGTATTTTTTATTTGATTTTTCTAATAATAATTTATCAAAAAACAAGTAACTGTTCTGAAAGCTTTTTGATTTTACTTCATACATCGCAATATCCGCATAACGAATCAGCAGGTTCTTTTCCTTGGCATCAGAAGGGTAGAGAGAAATGCCAATGCTTGCAGTTAATGTAAAAGAATAGGGTGGAATGGAAATTGGAAGCTGCAGTATTTCGAATATCTTATTCGCGTTAAAAGTGATTTCAGATTTATCTGTGTAGTTTTCAATAATTACAGCAAATTCGTCTCCGCCGATGCGAAATGCCGTACGACTCGAGGAACTGTATTCTGAAAAGCGATTGCCCAATGTATAAAGAACCTTATCACCGATTTCATGTCCATAGGAATCATTGATGGGCTTAAATCTGTTGGTATCAATGTAAAGCAATGCAAAGTTTTTTATTCTTTCTGAAGAAATTAATGAATCCAAGTAATGAATAAAATATCTGCGGTTAAATAAACCTGTTAAGGCATCTGTGTTTGATATTTCTTTCAAATGCCGATTGGCAAGGTTTAGCTCCTGTGTTCTATCAGCTATCAGCTTTTCCAAATATTCATTGGTTTCCTTTTCTGTTTTCAGTAAAAGCCGATCAAGCATATTTGCCCTAATATTCGTGGATAAAACCCAGTATAAGATACATATCCCAACTGATTTTATTAATGTATTCAAGTCGAAAACATCAAAATAATATAGAAGACAAAAAATCAAAATAACCAGGAAAACTGTTTTTTTTGGTTTTTTCAAATTTTCACATAGCTCATTTCCAGCTTTTTCCCCATGGGGGGTAGGGTGGTTTGTTTCATACAGAGTTGCAAATGAAAAAAGCACATTACAGAGCATATAAATAATATCAATAAGGGTGTTGGGAACATAAGCATTCTTTAAAGATAGATATGCATAGTAAAAATCGGATAATGCATAGATTAAAATGCCCAATAATACTAGGGCGAGACTTATGCTAACGCGAAAGCTTTTTGAAAAAATAATTAAACTAATTTCTACCATGATATAAAAATCTAAAAAGATATAAATCATAATTAGAATAAAATCAAACTCTAATTTAAATTGAATATTTGATTTTGAAAAAATGAAAGACCAAAGCAAAACCGCACCTAATATGCAAAAAGCAAAAATGTCAATAAACAGCTGGTATGTATTCCAATTGACATGATTTTTACAGATATATTTGGTTAAAAATATGGCAAAACATATATTTGGAATGACATAAAGGGCATCAATTAGGGGAATTGATTCTGGGTTTATAAAGAGGAGTTCATCAAAAATTAACCACAACAAATCTGCGGCTCCCCAAATAAAACAGCTTAGGAAGAATAAAATAGCATAAGACTTGTAATTTTTCGTGTCTTTTATCGAAATAAAAATCAATGCGGAAGATAAAAAGGCTACAATTGGAGATAAAATGTTTCCCCATAAGTCATTGTGAAATAAAATAGAAATAAAATAAAGTACAAAAAAAAGAAGCAGGGAATATAAAATGAATGTTTTCTTTGGTTGATTTAACATAAAGTTAATCCTCCTCAAGGGATACGACTTCCAAATCATTTTTTCAAAAAAAAGAAGATGGAAAAGCTGTAAATACCCTATTGTGTATTTACAGCTTCTGAAATTTTTATGCTGTTTTTCAAAGAGCCTGAATTAGTAGCTGATCATAAGGCTTGTTGTTCTGACAATAATTGCTTTCATTTCTAATAAATCGGCATATTTTCTATAATATTAATAGAATTTTAATATTTAAATATTAAATTCTGAAATAAGGTCATTTAATATATTGGATTGACCGGATAATTCTTCACTTGCAGCAGCACTTTCCTCAGCAGTTGCTGCATTTGTTTGAATAACAGAGGAAATTTGTTCAATTCCTTGGTTTATTTGAATAATTGCCGTTGCTTGTGCTTGAGAAGCCTGGGCAATCTGTTCAATTAAGGCAACCGCAGCTTTCGTTGCTTTCCCGCTTACATCCAAAGAACCTGCGGTTTTTTCGGCAATTTGCGCTCCGTTATTTACCGCTCCAATTGTTTGTTCAATTAAAACCGTTGTATTCTTTGCTGCCTCTGCCGATTTTCCGGCAAGATCTCGAACTTCATCTGCAACAACCGCAAAACCCTTTCCTGCTGCTCCGGCACGTGCGGCTTCAATAGCGGCATTTAATGCCAGGATATTTGTCTGGAAGGCAATATCCTCAATAATTTTGATAATCTTTGAAATTTCAGAGGATTTGGTGGAAATCTCACTCATGGCTTTGGTCATTTCAGACATTTGACCATTGCTTATTGTCATTTCTTTTCCGGCAAATTCCGCTTTTTCCTGTGCGGTTGCTGTATGTTCTGCATTTTGCTTTATTTGATCGGCAACATCAGCAATTGCCGCCGATAATTCTTCAATGGAGCTAGCCTGTTCCGTTGCACCTTGTGAAAGTGCCTGGGCACCGTTTGCAACCTGCTCTGCACCGCAATGCACCTGCGCTGCCGATTGATTGATTTGTACAAGAGTTTTGGTTAAATTTGTGAGTAAGTCCTGCATGCTGTCCTTCAGCGCTTTAAATTGCCCCACATATTCTCTATGAAGCTCAAATTTTAAATTGCCAGTTGACACTTCATGGAGGGCTTCTGCGATTTCATCGATATAGCCTTGATAGTTTTGCAATTGCTCAATGGTTAAGCGAAAAGCCTTTGCCAGTTGTCCGACTTCGTCGTTGGAATGTACTGATAGCTCAACATTAAAATGGCCCTCGGCAATTTGCTGTGCCACAGTTGTAACTTTTTTGATTGGCTTGGCAATTCCTCCGCTGATAAAATAAGTGATTGCAGCGACAATCAGCAAAACAATTGCCGCAAGAATTACGACGATTCTTATTGTAGAGAACAGGCCTTCATTTAAAATCCCATTTAAATGCTCGATCGGCACACCAACAAAGTAAGCGCCAATAATTTGATTATTTGCATCATAGATTGGACAGTAATTCGTCGCATATTGTGCACCCAAGATGTCAGTTTCTCCCGTAAAAACATTACCGTTTGTAAGCTCTTGATAAGCCTGTCCGCTTGTGTCTAAGCTTGTACCAACGACTCTTTCACCGCCAGCATCTTTAATTGTAGTTAAAACTCTTTGAAAGTCGTTTCCGTTTTTTTCAAAAACAGTTGCAACAACTCCCATGTCTTCAGAAAACTGGTCTATGTATGAGAAATTTCCGTCTATGGGTCGATTGTTGTGATCTATCAATTCTCCGGAAGAATTTAAGCTGAGCAATCCGAATTGCTCCTCAAGATATGAGTTCAGCATATTATTTGAACTGGATAGCCGTTCATCAATTAATGTATTCATAATATTTTTTGTGTCTACATAGCTCTCCCATAGGCCGATAACCGTAGTGAGCGATGATGAGATAAAAACCAGAATAAGAATTATAAAAATTAGTTTGCTTTTGATACTTTTCATACGTATCCCCTCCTGTAATTTAAAAAAATGTTCGTTGTTCGGTGGTATAATTTTGTTTTATTATTTATGAATATCTTTGTATAAAGATAAAAAAATCAGAGAAAAACAAAAAATGCCATTGCATTGAAAAAATTCTAACTATATCATTATATACTAATTTTTGCTAAAAGTATATAAATAATTACGTATTAGTTTCTACAATTTAACCATATTTTTACAAAAAAAAATATTATAATTAATTATTTTAGCATATTTAACAATTTTCGTATAAAATGCATTCCTAGCAAGCTGTTTATAGCTTATTTTTGAATTTTGATTTTGTTCAATTATTTATATAATTTGCCATTGATTTCCATATACATATTAGCTTTCACCAAGTTATTTGTAATTCTTGTAAAATTTACAAAATTCCTTTCTTTTTAACATAATTTTGTTATAATCAAAATAAAGCATTTTTATAGGTTTTGTTCATCTTTTAATTAGGAATAATTCCATTTTTAAATGAAAAGGGCTTCATATTACTTTTCGGGAAGGAGGGAAATATGTTTCGTATAAAAAATAGCATTGTTAAAAAAATAGGGATCACAATATTTATATTTGTGTTGCTAGTATTTGTTATATATTATAACTTTTTGAATGTTCAAATTAAAAATTACCTGGAACAACAAGGAAAGGAACAGTTAAGAAATGAATCGGAATATCTTTGTGCGGAGATAGAATCGTATTTGGAAAAATACACTGTAATTGTGGAGCAGGCAAAAATGGATCCCGAATTCGTAAATGTTGCAAAGGAAATTGACAATCGCTATTCTAAACGAGAAAATCCAGCCTTCGCCAAAGTATGTGATGAGCTTTCCGATATTTGCAGTTTGGATGATAACATTGCCCAAGCATATATTGCATTGGGAAGTGCAAACGATTTAATTACAAACATTTATGATATTGACATGGCACCGGGGTATGATTTGTCCAAAAGGAAATGGTATGTGGATACCATTGCGCAAAACAAAACAACAATATCGCCTCCTTATGTGGATTTGATTACAAATAAAACTGCTATTACAATTTCTGCGCCTCTGATAGATAACGACCAGGTATACGGTGCATTTGGTATTGATATTTTAATTGAAGATATTAATACCATCATGAATGAATGCAACTTGGAAATTGAATCAAGTGTTGGTCTAGTCTATAATAACGGCCGTATTTTATATAACCCAAACGCAAAGGATGCAATTGAAGTCGATTATACTTACATACAAGATACTTTGAGCCAAGAATTAACGAAGGATATGCTTTCGGGGCAAAGTGGCGTAACCCAGTATACCGATCAGGGACAGGAAAAGTATATTGCGTATTTTCCGGTAAAGGATACGCACATTATAGTATATAATGAAATTTTAAGATCGAAAATTTTGGCGCCCATTAATCGATTTATTTTTATAAATTTATTGATTTTAATTGTAATTATTATTTTATTATTCGTTGGTGTGTCTGTTTTGGAAAAGTTCTTTTCCACTCCGTTGATTATGGTTTGCAAACAGATGCAAAATTTTACCAATGGAAGAGCGATTCAATTACCGCAAAAAATAATGGATAGAAATGATGAAATTGGTGTTTTGGGAAGCGGATTCATTTTTATGACAGATAAAATATCAAATTATATTTTAACGCTGGAGCAAAAAAATCAAGAGCTTTACGATGCAAAAGAAACCATCAATAAAGAAAGATTAAGATTCAAAACAACACTTCGCTCCCTTGGTGATGGCGTAATATCCACAGATCACAACGGCAACATTCAAATTATGAATGATGCAGCAGAAAATTTAACAGGTTGGAACAAAGAAGATGCCGCTGGGCTGCCTTTTGAAAAAATTTTTCATATCCTCAATGAAAATACCGGTGAAAATGCTATGAACCCAGTAAAAAGGGTTTTGGAAAAAAAGGAAGAAGATGAGCTTGAGGAAAACATCCTATTAATAAAGAAAAATGGTGAGGGGATTCCAATTGAAGAATGTACAACACCAATTTTAGATGATACGGGAAATATCGCAGGGGTGGTAATCGTTTTTCGGGATTATTCAGCAAAAAAAGAAAAGCAGGCGGAGATTTCTTATTTAAGCTATCACGATCAATTGACAGGCTTAAATAATAGACATTTCTTTGAAAAAGAATTAAAGACATTAGAAAAGGAATGCTATTTGCCGTTATCTTTGGCATTAATTGATGTAAATGGATTGAAGCTTACAAACGATGCTTTTGGTCATCAGGTGGGGGACAAGCTGCTGCAAATTATAGCAGAAACGCTCAAAATAAGCTGCAGAAAAAACGATATGATATGCCGTATCGGTGGAGATGAATTTATTTTGCTGTTGCCGAAAACAGATGAGGATGTTGTTGAAAGAATTATGGAACGAATCAATCTTGAAATTGGGAATTTGAGTGTAAATGATACCATAATTTCCGTTTCCATCGGCTGGGATACAAAGAAATCTTCCGAGCATAATATTATGGATGTTTATGCAAAAGCGGAAGAAATTATGTATCGAAAAAAGCTTACAGAGAGCCAAAATGTGAAGAAGAAAACAATTCAAGCAATTGTGAAAACATTACATGAAAACAACGAAAGAGAAAAGGTTCATTCCAAAAGCGTTGGGGAAATAAGCAAAAAAATTGGAGAGGAGCTGCGTCTTGACCAGGAAATTTTGCGAGAAGTTGAGTTGACGGGTATGTTGCACGACATTGGGAAAGTTGCACTCGACAGCATACTTCTGAAAAAACCGGGAAAGCTAACAAATTCGGAATACGAAATAATCAAAAGACATGCGGAAACAGGCTATCATATTCTTAAATCGGTGGATGCTTATGCAAATCTATCGGAATACGTTTTGGCACATCATGAGCATTGGGACGGCTCGGGCTATCCAAGAGGCTTAAAAGGAGCAGAAATACCACTTGTTTCAAGAATCATTATGGTTGCAGGCGCTTATGAAGTAATGACTGGAGAATGTGTTTATCGGAAAGCCTTATCTAAGGAAGAAGCAATTCAAGAATTAATTCGGTGTTCTGGAAAACAATTTGATCCGTTTATCGTAGAAGCATTTGTGAATATTTTGAGAAACCAAGCATAAAATTTGTGATGCATATTTGATGAGCTTTCACACAGCTATGAACCCCCTCAATTTTGGTTGGGGTTTTAAGGCAATACTGCACAATGCGCGGCTGACGCCTTGTACGCCCATCTGCCTGATCGTTTCCGTCAGTCTGTACAAAAATGCTTGGAAATGCCTCCAGTATTTACTGCCTTTTTTGTTTCATCTGACGAAAAATCTGACTGCGCAGCTGGACATTTAGAATAATGAGGTATTACCTTAATATTCTATCTTTTTTCACAAAAAATTAGATGGCTGCGCTTTTTCCTAATGTACCATTATAATTGGCAATTTATTTAAAAATTATTTTGTTTTTCTGGACAAGGATGAACCAATACAATCGGACGAACATAATATATAGTAAGCACAGAAGAAAGGAAGCTTGAAGCAAAACATTAGAAAAAACGAGCTTGGCGTATGGGATAGGCAACCAATTCAATGGGAAAAACGGATCGGAAACAGAAAAACCCAATAAGAAAACTCCTTTTTACCCTTTCGGGGGCAATTCAAATCTCCGTTTTTGGATGCGATGAACAAAAATGGGAATGGATTGATTGCCCCGAAAGGGATATTTTTGGACTTGAAATCATTCCCTTACTGCTTGGAAAATTCCTTTTTCACATGAGGGAATTATCAATGTTGCACATCATCGTATCATTCGGTGAGAGTTTGCAATAAACCGTGAATTTAAATTTGATGGTAAAATAGCAAAATCTTGGCATAAATTTTTGTTGACAAACTGTTTTGCCAACATTTGCTTGTTTTCAAACGCAAAAGAAGGTATATTATATTATTAGACAAAAATTTTATTTGAATTATTCCATTATGAACATCAATGAAATGTTTTTTTCAAAATATAAGATTAGCGAGGAAAGCCTATGCATGGCAACAAGAGATTTTGGCGTATTTTCTTAATCAGCGTAGTTTTTTTCGGAGTTGCATTTTTTTTGATTTTTGATTATTCCAGGCATTGTAAAGGGTTCGTTGAGGAGCAAACCTATGCTGCGCTTCGTGTGCAGGCAGAAACAGTGCGTAATGATTTTTGGCGGCGAGTAGAGGAGCAATTTACATTGCTGGATTCTTATGCTGAGGATATGCGGAAAGAAGAAGTTCCTAAAGATAAAATTTCTGATTTTAGAGAAGAGATGAGTTTATTGCGCAGCTTTGCGCAATTGGGAATTGCTGATGCCGAAACAGGAATAGCAGAATTTGAAGAGGGCAATCGTGTTGACGTTTCCAACAAAAAATGCTATAAAAATGCCATTTCCGGAGTACATAGCGTTGATTATTTCCAGGAAGAAGGGGATGACAACGGTAAGCTGATATTCGCAACACCCATATACCATGAAAATATAATTACAGATGTATTAATCGCCGTTACAAATGAGGATTTGACGGAAAAACAAATTCCCATTGCTTCTTATGAGGGAAATGGTTATGTTTGTGTGGCGGATCAACAGGGGAATATTTTGAATTTTGCCCATCCATATGAGCCGTTTGATGCACAAGGCAATATTTTTGCATATTTTAGCTCAAAAAACGTGAGCATGGATGAGATGAAGTCTAATATGAGCAATGGCTCATTCAACTCATTTTCTTATAGCAATGAGGAAGGAACATGCTATACTACATATATTCCCCTTGGGATAAATGATTGGTATGTTTTTTGTTTCGCGCCAAACACGTTAGCCCCGGCAATTACCGCTGAATTTGAATCCATGGAAATGAATTTTATATTTACAATGTTCTGTCTTTTTGGAGCAGCTTGCATTTTCATTTATTTCGTCATTTGGAAAGTTGCAGCGGACATAAAAAAAGAGAATGAGTGCTTAAAAATGGCAGCGGAAGTTGCAGGGGTGGTTTCATTTGAGGGAGATTATCAAAAAGATACCTTTGTAATAAGTGGCAACTTTTTTAAGCAGTTTGGCAGAATGCCTATTATAAATAAAATAAGCGATTTTGGCAAACCTCATCCATATATTTTAAAAGAAGATCAAGAGGTCTTTTTAAAAATGGGACAAAGGTTAGTTTTAGGCAAGGAATCGGCTGATGTGCAATATCGATATTTTGGTGAAGATGGAACGATCCAATGGCATCAATTTGTATATCGTGTATGGTATGATCGGTATGGCTTTCCAAAGAAATGCTATGGGATGATTATGCCCATTGATCAGCAGATGAAAGTAATTTCAAAATTGCAGACGCAAGTTGAAATGGATCCTTTGACGGGGGTTCTGAATCGAACGGCTTTTGAATTATATGTAAATCATTGCTTTAAAGAAGAATTAGGCGAACAGAGTCATGCCTTATTGTTATTGGATTTAGATAATTTCAAGCAAATAAATGATGGCTACGGACATGTTTTGGGGGACTATGCCCTTATTAAAACTTCTGAGCTTTTAAAAGCCTGTGTTCGCAACAGCGATTATGTTGGTCGCCTTGGCGGGGATGAGTTTGTGGTATTTTTGAGAAATGTAAATAAGGAACAGGCTGCAAAGAAGGCAGGGGAAATTTGCGAGGCTCTTGAGAAAGCGGAAATGAAATCTAATGAAGCAGCGGTAACCTGTAGCATTGGGATTGCCTGCTTTCCCAGGGATGGGTGTGATTTTAAAGAACTATATGGACTTGCAGACCGAGGTTTGTATAAAGTGAAGGGAAGCGGCAAGAATAGTTTTTACATGGTAGATTAATTTAGGGAAGCGCTGATTAATTCCATGTGCACAGCTAACTGCTTGGTAAATTTTTCGTTTGGACATCGTTAATAAACCTTGGGTAGCGCTGCTATTCCTGTGGTTTTTTCCTTGCCAATCGGAAAATTCCTCTACTATCTGCGCAACCTCCATAAAATCAGGTTTCCTTAGATTTCTAAAAGTTGTAGTAACCAAAAAAGCCATTGCATTTTTTGCGGTGGTTTTATATTTTTAAAAAAAGATGGGAATATTTAAAAAAGTACTTGCTCTTTGTCCAGATATATGTTATTATTTTTAAGCAGTTTTCTTTGCGGATGTGGCGGAACTGGCAGACGCACCAGACTCAAAATCTGGCGGTAGTGATATCGTGTGGGTTCGAGTCCCACCATCCGCACTA
>JAQUSU010000028.1 GCA_028710085.1 Anaerotignum sp. | reverse complement strand
CTCTTTTGATATTTTACCATTGAGATAATCAGTTGTAACTAAGTAACAGAATTTCAAAGAAAGGAATGTATAGAATGCTTATACCAAGAAAGAAATCTTGGTGATAAACATATTATACGAGGTGTTTCTGGATGAAATTTAAAAATCCATTGCTGGTTGTTTCCGATTTGGAAAAATCTAAGCAGTTTTACAAAAAAGTACTTGGGCTTCGAGTTGTGATGGACTTTGGAGCAAATGTAACGCTGACAGGCGGCGTTGCTTTACAAACCGAAGAAACGTGGCTTACATTTATCCATGCACAAAAAGACGAGCTGTATTTTGGAAACAAAACCACAGAGCTGTATTTTGAAGAGGAGCATTTTGATTCTTTTATTCAAAAGCTAAATGCCCTTCCAAATATCGACTTTGTGCACCATGAGTTTGAGCATAGATGGGGTCAAAGAGTTGTTCGATTTTACGATCCCGACAAGCATATCATTGAGGTGGGCGAAAAATTAAACTCCGTTTGTCTGCGTTTTCTGAAGAATGGCCTTTCAAAAAATGAAATTGCAATAAGGATGGAGGTCCCTTTAATGTTAGTAGAAAAATGGGTCCATGAAACAGCTCATTTTTCTTGAAGTTTTGCAAGCGTATCAGCCGCCGCTTTTCTGACAGAATCATCGTCGTCTTCTAGCAGTTGCTGCAAGGCCCCTGTATCCGTTAATCTACGCGCAAGCCCCCTCCTCACCAGAGGATCAGGGTCTTCCAACGCAAAGGAACGTGTCATTTTCGGATCATCCAGGTATACCACCGCAATTCTCCTTGCAGCACCAGAACGTGCATGATAAGCGACAACGATTAGTTCTTCTTTACTCATGTCAGGTTGTACGCCACGCATAGCGGCGGCGGCGTCCATGCTCCTCCAGTTCGCATAAGGCATATCACAACCCCCTCTCAGAAAATTGATTTAGCATCTGTTTTCGTTTTGCTATATTTGCACTATTCCATTGGCTCTCGCTGATCACTGCTTCATAAAGCACGGTATGCCTATCGTCCATAATCTGATTTGTGTGATAGTGCCCGCAGAACCATTGTTTGTAGGTGATTTTCTCGTCCAGCATTGTAAAAAACTCTGTCAGGTTGTCAGACGTATATCCCCCTTTATCAAAGGACAGATGGAATTTATCCGCAAGACAATGGGTAACGACATAATCCACAGCAAAACCATGTCTTTCAAGATTCTGATAGCCTGTTTCCATTTCGGATTGCAAGGGTAATTCTTCTTTCCACCAAGAATAATGGTTCACACGAAAGAACATATTTCGCTTTTTCATGTAATCTAATTTAACGGCAAACTCTGGATCGTCCACGTTAAGTACGCCGTTCCATAGATCATGGCAAGCAGCACCGCCCATTGTAAAAATTTTCTTTCCATCTATATTATAGATTTGCCCCCGCATCAGATGAATCACATGAGGGCGGATGAAGTGCACCTTTCCGCCATTCCACTCGTTGACAGAATAGTCATTTAGCAAATCAAAATTTTCATGATTTCCATCAACAAACAATGTGGTGAATGACCTATCCTCTAACCAATTCTGCCAATACCGATCTTGGTTGCCGCCGTCCCAAACACACCCGAAATCGCCGCAAATAACCACATAGTCGGATTTTGTTAGCTCTTTTTGTTCAGGGAAGTTTGTATCTGACAGTTTTTCTATGTTGTTGTAAGCATGAATATCTCCTGTAAAATAAATCATGATGGGTTCTCTCCTTTTGGGATGCAATTGCGCCGTAGTGACCATTCGATGCCTTTAAAAAACATCAAAACGAGAATTTACACTTTGGTATTTCTTTTTTTAATTCTTCAAGGCGTTCGTGGCTTGATGAAACCGATCAAATAGCTGTCATCAGAAAATAAATCCTCCACTCGCATCAGATACAGACGCTTCTCGGCATCTTCATAATTCTTCCATTTTTGTTCAATATAAGGGCTGGTATAAAGCTCATACAGAATGGCCATGCATGTTTTACTTTGAAGGGTGATCCGTTCACACGCTATGCTCTCAGGCACGACAAAGGTTTCCATCATGTCAAGAAATTCGCTGGTTACAACCCCAGCAAGCTCAGCAACATTATATGGGTTCTCCATATGCACAAGCGTACCCTTGTGCAGCCTCAGCACGGCGTCAAACGCATAATACGGCAAATTCAGGTTATGGGGTCTTATACAATCCAGTATGGCTAACGCTTCAGCTCGATCCTCCGGGTGCCCAGATAGGGCCTGTGCTAAATATGCCTCAAGTTCATACGACGGATCAGCACGGTCGCTGGTTTTCTTTTCAAAAAAATCGTCAAAGGGTTCCAAATCGATTTCCTCCCGACTATGGGCTGAGAAATCATGTCTTTCAGCCAGAGATTTTTGATAAATCAGCAGCTCACGGGTGCAATAATCCAGCCTACGGTCGCCCGTATCTAACTTGCGCAAGTCTGTTACGTTCTGGGTACGGCGCAAGAGATCAGCTATAAGCTGCATATACTGTCGCCATTTCCCACGGCGGCAGTGGTTCATTTTTCTCTGTGCCAACTCCAGGCATTTCATCCGCAGGTTTATGGCATGGGTATCCTCCTCCCCATCGTCACAGACCCATGCTGCGCAAAGATACGCACGTAGCGCACCTGTGGTATTTCCCATATGCTCGCAATACAACGCACGTTTATGAAATGGCTGCGCCGCAGAAGGCAGACTTGTATCCAAACCACTGTAAATCTGTTGCAGCATTTTCTTAGTAGCCCACGGCCATCTGCGTATATCTTTCGCCACATACCCGCAGCTTGGGCACTCCATTAGCCAATACTTCATTGTTGCGCGCAGCATCGGTGGCGGACGAAAATCCAAATCAGGCTCGCCGAATAAGCTGTATGAAGTCAAAACAATCTGCCTGCTTTTTTTACCGCAAACGGCACATCTAATTGTAATCTCTTTGATTGTACTCATTATGCTCATCATCCTTCATTAGAAACTTCTTTCGTTAGCTTTCTAGGGAAAACTTTCGTTTCTTCTATTCCTGACCTTGCGGTGTAAATGTTACCGTTGTCATACCGCAAATTTGACAGGTATAGGTATATTCCGTCCAATTGTTCGCATCGCAGAATTGACAATCCACCCCATAACAGGGATCCAGATATTGTCCTGAGCCTCTGGTATCGCTCATGGAGCATTGATGTAATTCTGTTTTGGTCAATATCCATTCATGCCCAAGCTTATTGCAAATCTCCCTGCGCACCGTTTCGCTGGACGTCTCTTTTCTTATGCGTTCCAATGTTTTTGGTTCCGTGATAATCTCTAATGCGTAGGCGTCTCCTGCCATCGCAGCGCCGATTAACTCCTCTTTCGTCAAAGTTTTCAGGGAAAGCAGCCGTCCCTCACGATGTCGCCTTTTCATTAATTGTGTTACATAGGAAACAACATCTTGAATCGCAAAGAAAGCCTTTTCTGCAAAATATACAACAAAAAACAAGATCAATGGAGCTACAATGATACAGCCCATGGTTAAAAAGAATACCAACACTTCCGCACCTTCCTTCTTCTTCCACTGTCCAGCCATCCTCTTTACATTATATGCAATCCCAAAATCATCAGATAAAAAAACGCCAAAGCGTGAATTTACACTTTGGCGTTTCGGAATTGATTCATTTGAATAAAGGATGTTATGTATTCGCTTTTGTTGGGGCTATTCCCCCAACAGCGCTTCCATCTCTTCACCGGTAAGCTTGTTTTTCTCCAACAGCGCATTTACCATGCGATCCATGCGGTGTTTATTTTTTGTAATAATATCAATGGTGTTTTTCATCTCCTCCCGGATGATGCCGCTGACACGTTGGGAAACCTTGGCAGCAAGGGGGCCATTCTTGGCTTCCTCGGCGCTCATAACGGCCATCCCAAATGCATCGTCCATGCCGTAATTACAAATCATGGCGCGGGCCACGCGTGTTGCCTGTTCCAAGTCGCCCGATGCGCCCGTAGAAACGCCATCTTTCTCGCCATAATACACAATTTCCGCCGCACGCCCACCAAGGCTGGTGCGAATGCGACTGATTAAATCCTCCTTGGTTTGCAGCTGTCCCATATCCTTGTCCGAATGCTCCATATAACCACCATGACCGCCGCGGGCAATAATGGTAAGATAAGATGGCGTATTACCGCCCAGATAGCACAAAAATGCGTGGCCAGATTCATGCCGTGCAACCCGTTCCAGATATTCGTGCCCCCATTTTTTCTCCGCCCCAAACCGAGAAAGCTCAAACGCTTCATCCAAAAGCGCATCATCAAGGGGCTTATTCTGCTTCACCGCCATGCGGTTGGCAAGCTCCATCACCGATGCCATATTGGCAAGGCTCATGCCAGTGGAACGCCCGGCTAAGCGCTCAAGCATCTGCTCAGTGACTGTGTGGGTCTTATTCCTTTTCAGCATCATTTCGATATACTGGCGCCTGTCGTCCTTGTTCGGCAAATCCACCATAATCTTTCTGTCAAAGCGTCGGGCAAGCGCCGCATCGATGGTTCCCATGCCCCCTTTGCCTTCCTCTACGTCAAAATTCGTTGCCGCCAGTACAAAGACAGGCCGCTTCGGATCAACAGAAAAACCGTCCATCTCAGTCAGCAGCGCATTAAGCGCCATTTCTTCACCATGTGCAGAATCCGAGCCGCCACGAGCACGACCTACCGCATCAATTTCGTCGATAAAGATGATTGCAGGCGCGTACCGCCGTGCTTTTTTGAACAGCGCGCGAACAGATTCGGGGCCGCTGCCCTGGTACTTGGTCACAAATGCGCTTGCCACAGCGGGGATGAAAGCGACACCGCTTTCTCCCGCCATGGCTTTTGCCAATAGCGTTTTTCCGGTTCCCGGCGGGCCGTAAAGCAGCACGCCCTTGGGCGGTTTCAACCCTTGCGCAGAGAACTTTTTCGGGTTTTTGAGGAAGTTAATAAAGAATTGCAATTCTTCCTTGGCTTCACCGGCACCAATCACATCCGCAAATCGGATGTTCGGCTTTTCAGCCTCCGTCAACACTTCACCTGCATCTTCCGCAGCCAGCGCACGCTTTAATTGGAGATTTCTCACCCGAATAACTACTTCCTTTTTATCAGGGGTAAACTTCGGTGCAGTCTCAAAATACAATACCTTACGTTCCCCTGCCATGCGCGCCGCCACGCTTTGCATATACATCCGCTTGCAGATATCTTCAAGCTCATCCTCAAACACAGAAAAATCATAGGTCGGAGCTGTGAGCTTCCCCCTTGCCCCTGCACGCACAAAAGACATAAGAAGCTCACTGTCGATTTGAAACAGCTCCGTTTCCAGAAGATAAACGGGAAGCTCAGGAAGGCGTTCCCTAATAGCATTAAACAACTCGTTGCCTTCATGAATGCTCGCCGCCGCCATGGGCGCAAAATCGAAGGCGTTCGCCGTTCCTGTCACAGCTGAAAGGTCAACTGAGAAGCCGCTTTCACCGTCTTGCAGCACGACTTTATCCCGTGTACTCAGATCAAGGAGAACCAGCCGAATATCCTTTTCTCCGGCAATTTTCAACGCCTCGTCGCGATTTGTGGTTTGATAAAAAACGAATCCATGCAGGTTTTCTTTGCATACGGCTGCAAACCAAGGTGTGCCAAAAATCAGAATTTCTGCCTTTTCGTCATTCTGAAATATGGGAAGCACGTCGGGACAAAGATGGTCGGCATCCACCTCAAAGCGGATGCTGTCTAACCGTTCCAGCACTGAGAGAAAGGAATCCACATGAAACAGCCGACAAAGCTTGAATATCTCATTTTTAAAGAAGAGCTCCGTTTGCGCCCGCAGCGTGCGTGCATCGGCCTGACCCCCTTCTGCAAAGAGCAAGGTGCTTGCAAGCAAGTCATCCCCGCTTACGGCAATGCCGTACTGCTTTTTAAACAGCTCACAAAAGCGTTTGAATTCCGCCCCACTGATTTTTTCCAAATCGTTCGCCTGTAAATGATTGAACAACAGCGGCCAGCCTGTGGCCATGCGTGAGGTAATGGCGGCAGGAAAAAACGGCTGACCTGTCTGTGGGTTTTTCTCGGTTTCCATGGCGTTCAATATTGTTTTGCGGGGAATCCCCGCGGCATTTTGCTTCGCATCACCCTCGTACAAAGAACGCCCCGCATTGGATGTAAAAATAATGATGGTATCCTTAAATAATACATCCTCATCCATATATTTATCGGTCAATCTGCCTGCATCAAGTATTTGTAAAAACAGATGAATTGTATTTAGGTGTGCTTTTTCAATCTCATCGAAAAGCAGAATGCTGTGGGGATGCTGTTTCACAAAGTCCGTCAGTGTACCCGGTTTTGCTCCCTGATAGCTACGCTCAAAACCAATCAGATTCATATACGATTGATGATCGGAAAAGCTGGACATATCAAACCGTTTATAAGGAATGCCCAACGCTTCTGCTGCCTGTTCGGCAAGGAAGGTTTTTCCGACGCCCGGCGGCCCCACAAAAACAAAAATTGCACGGGGGCGCTTTCGCTTTTCGTCACTCGCCGCCAACACCTCCGCGCTAAACATTCCTTCCGCAAAAGCATGAACCACATGATCCTGCCCGCAAACATTAGAAAGCAGCTTGGAACGCATGGTACGAATGCGCCCTGTCAACTCCGGCAGAAAGGCCAGTCCCATTTCTGCCGTTTCCTCTATTTTTTGCTCTTCACTTTTATGTATAGGGGTCGGTTCCCCGTTTTCCAAAACGGCATTGTTTCCCCTTTTAGGAACAACCTCGCCAATAACGCCGATTGGGTCATTTAGGATTACTGTGAGCACCATGGCGGCAGTCAGTTCCTCCGAATTCTTGGCTGTGGCCGCCTGCGCCGCCATATTCAGCACCGACACCATCTCGGCCTTGACATCCCTGTTTTCAGAAAAACGATAGCTGCGCAGCATACTGCGCAATTGGCTCCGAACGCGTGACGAGTCAATGCCACTTTTGGACAATAGCGCACACACCTGGCGAATGTCTTCTTTCATCCCTGGATGATATTTTTGTTTTGATGTGATGTCTTCAGGTTGAAGCTCCGCCAGCTTTAAAATGCCCAGAAAAATATGCTCCACGGCAAGCTCTCCTGCGTGGCTCGCCGCAAGTTCCGCCTGGGCGCGCATTTTCACAAATTGCATGGTGATGGATGAGTCCATTTGCATTACCTCCGGTTATCTTTTTACCGCATTTCGACAATTATTCTTTATTGCGCCTTCAAGGAAAAATAAAACACAGCGCAATCCTTCCTTCTTGAAATCAACGTAGTGGCCTTGTTATCCATTGCATCATAATCATCAAAGTCATAGTTTTTTTGCATATAGGAAAAAATTGCGTCCCAAATACGGCTAAGCTCCTCATCATTGATATCCAAATGAAGCGCTGTGGGCGAGTTCCATTGCCAAGGGTAGATGATTGCGGTGTAGTCGCTGAATGCAAGCTCCGTCGGAGAGTACGACATTGGAGGGCAAACAGCATCGTGAATCGCCTGCTTCAACTTCTTTTTGTCCTTCACCTGGGACAGTTGCCCATCGCTTGCCACAGCATAAAAGCTAAAAACATCCACAGCCTTTTTCTTTTGAAACAACATAAAGCATTCCTCCCTTTTTATCACCAGATTGCTTACTCAGCATATTTCCAATCCACCTGCCAACGGATCATGGTTCCATCCGTGGTGGAAGAATATAAATCATTCCCCATTTTGCTTAGGGCAAGGGAAGCAATGCCACCGTGGTGCCCCTCCAAAACGGTTTCAACCTCCCCACTTTCTATGCTGCAAATGCGGATTCGTCCATCGTCCCCTCCGCAAAGCACATAGCTTTCATCCCCGCAGGGAATTACGGCACTTACCCCTTTGTGGCATACTTCCACGGGAAAGGCTGCTTCTCGCAGCAGCTGCCCGTCCGAAGCATGAAAAATCTGTATTCCCCCATCTTCATAGGCACAAAATACATGTCTCCCCGCTGCACTTACACAGGCATGAACCAACTTAGCATCAGGTCTGGTTTTATAAACAAAAGACCTTTCACCTGTTGAAAGCGAAACGCAGGACAATTCCGTTTTGCCGGAAAGAAACATTTCCCCGTCTGCAAAGCAGCCTAAAACGGGAAAATAAAATGCAAGTTTTTTATGCTCCTGGGATATGGCATCAAAAAGCAGCAGCGTTTTCTTTTTCCGATTGTCCAATAACAAGTGCCGCCCATCAGGACAAAAATAGGGATAAAAGAAGGCAGCATTATCCCGAGGCCAGCCTGTATCTGCTTCATTATAGAGTCCTTGTGGCTTCCCAAGGGAACGTGAGGACTGAAAAAACAGCAAAGCATTCGTGTCATAATCATAGCCTGCTGTGGCGTGTTCTATATACCTAACGCCAAGGGCAACATAGGAGCCGTCCGCCGAGCAGGTTACACCTGCGCAAATCGGTTCATTCCATGATTGCCGATATGTTTTCACAGGTTGCACGCCGTATATTCCTGTTATGGCACATCCCATTCCGACTTTAACATTCAAGTCCGACCACGCTTGTGTAGCGGAAAACTCAGGCAAGGAAAAAACTTCGGCAATTAGCCGCCTTGCTTCCGCCATATCGCCCTGCTTAAGCAAAAGCTGAATCTTCTTTTTTGCAAGCTCCATTTGTTTTTCCACGCTTAGGCGCACATGCACTGAAGTCACCTTGCATAGCAGGAAACCAGGAATGGCCTTGAATTGTGGGATATACCAGAAAACTCCTTCTCTGGCGGACACAAAATGTGCCTGTAGGGTAGATATAGGTGGGAGGCTCTGTGGCTCACAGGTTTTCAGGCAGTAGCCCTTTTTTACGTCCCAATAGCGTATGGTGTGGCACTCGTCAGTCAAAGCAATATCTCCGTCGGCATCCAAATAAATGTCGCGGATTCCAAATTCCCCCGTCTTTGCCGGCTTTCTGGAATAGATTTCTTCGCCTGTTTCCAAATCCACAAGGCAAAAGTGAGAACCGCCTGCAAGAAAGCGTTTCCAACCTGGCAACGGGCAAACGCAGGAAAGACACTTGGCAGGAAGTGCCGTGGAACGATACGTTTTTATTTTTTGGCCCGATTGCGCATCCCACAGGCGTATGGGCTCGCCCTCTCCAGCCGTAAGCATGTGCTTCCCGTTAGGATGCAGCTCGATTTGTTTGACATAGGGAGATTCCAGCAACGCTTCTACATACCCAGACCTCAAATCGCACCGATATACCGTTCCAACATTGGAGCCTTCCCCTAGATATAAGTAGTTCTCATCATAGCTGAATGCGGCACACTTCCAATGAAACCGAATCGGCAAGTCCCATTGCAACTTTTCCTCCAAGGTATTCCAAATTCTTACGCCCGAATGGTTCCCTTCCAATGACAACCTTCCGCTATGGCTGACACATTCCATTTTGTGCAACCCGCTTTCGCCTTTTGCGTAGCCAAATGCGGCAGGAAGCGCCTGCGCCCTCTGCCGAAGCTGCCCGATAATGGCAGGGTCAGCATCACGCTTCTTTTCCGCAATGTTTATCCAGCGTTCTGCAAGTTTTTTTTCCTGACTCAGCAAGCACAATTCCACAATACGGCAGGCATTTTGCGCCGTCTCGTTATTTTCATAAAGTGCCTCAATTTTTGCGATTGTGTCACAATCGTCCTGCTTTCCTTCCCGCCATTGAAGCAGATTCCAGTTATATACGGCCTCTTCACAGCTTCGATCTGCCTTAACCGCCTGCTTTAATAGCTTTTGTGCCTCCTCCAGCTTCCCTAAATCCAGAAAGCTGAGCCCTCGATTGTTCAGAGAGCTGGCCGTATCCCTAGCCGCCTTCGGCTGCTTTCGCGCATAAGCGTTACCTGTTTCCTTCTTGTAAATGCTGCGGAGCGCTGTTTCCACCACCGCAAAATCATGGGGGCGTTCGGCTTCCTCTGTTTTTAAGCATTCTCTGAGCAACTGCTGCATTTTTTTGGGGATAGGAACCCTTGTTTTTGGGAAGTACACCTCACATGCCGCACCCGCAATCACGCCGCTTTCCCACAGGCGTTCTCCAAGATACATCTCCATCACCGTTACCGCCCAAGAATAGATATCTGTACGGAGGGTGAGCGGCTTTCTGCTCCTTTGTTCCACGGAGCAATAGGCGAAGGTATAGTCGCCGCTGGCGGGATACATGCTCACATCGGCGGGAATATCACCATCCAGCACACTCAGCGTTGCGCGCGCTCTGGCGATACCAAAATCCCCCACCTTTGCCTCCCAATCCTTTGTTAAAAGCAGATTGTCCGGCTTGACATCCTGATGAATCAGCCCTTGCTCATGGGCATAATGCAGACCACGAGCAGACTGAATGGCGATGTCAAGGATACGCTCCGCCGCGTTGCCCTCGTAAAGCCTTCCGTCCCTAATTGCATTTTTTAGACTGCCGCCGTCCATCCATTCCGAAAAAATTGTGGGAACATCCCCAATTCTGCGGACATAATAACAGGATACAATATGAGGATGCAAACCAAGGTTAATCCATGCCTTACACTCTCGTATGAAGTTCTCCTTCTCCTTTTCCGTGCGAAACAATCCCTCTTTAGGGCGCTTCATGGCAAGGTCTACATTCCAGCCAAAATGATGTACGCGCCATACTGCGCCCATACCGCCTTTGATGGCATCGGCTTCGATACGATAGGTATCCAGCAAGGAAGCACCTTTTTCAAAAATCGGTGGGTCGCTTCCACTCACAGGAACCTCTTCGCCATCCAAAACGGTGGCATCATCTGACATGGTTGCGCCATCATCGGAAAGCGTAGCTTCTTCAGCTTCGACAGCAGTTTCATCGGAATCATAAACAATTGCGTCGGAATCAGAAACAGTTTCATCGGAGTCATAAACAGTTGCGTCAGAATCAGAAACAGTTGCGTCGGAATCAGAAATAGTTTCATCTGCATCTAAAATTGTTTTTTTATCTTTACTCATAGCTACCTCCGTTCCGCCTTTTTTCGCTGTGCCTTCTGGCGAAAGTATGCATAGCGAAGCCGCTCCACCTCATCGTTGGTATATTGCGCGTCGATATATTCAAATTCGTCCAGATAAGGGTATCCGCCCGCATCATATAGTGGCACCAGCATCCTGTCAAAGTCCTCGTCGGTATACTCCTTGTTCATATCGAAATCTTCCATAAATACACCTCCTATATTTTATAAGACCATTGTATCTACTTCTATATTGGATGTGCCTGAAATTTACTTGATTGTCAATTGACACTTTGAAAACTCATGATACAATTCTGATATAGACCACTGAGATGTTATCCTTTCCTCCGTTTTCATTTGCCTGCCCAACCAGCCTTTCACAGATAATCCTTGGACTTTTGCTGCTTCGCAGTATACCCACAAGCTTTCGGTTGTCAATCATGCCGTATAATCCGTCACTGCATAAAAGAATCCGATCTCCGGGTGCAATGTTACAGATAAAATAATCCGGTCGTGCAGGCGCTCGCATGCCTACAAATCGGGTAAGGCGAGAGCTTGCCGGATGCCTTGCTGCATCGTTTTTGGAAAGCTCACCGTTTTTCACCATGATGGCGGCAATATTATGATCCTCCGTGACCTGCGTGATGGTTTTTTTGTATTTCGACAGCAGATAGGCACGACTGTCGCCAAGGTTTGCGAAAATCGCCTTGTTCTGATATAGCCATACGCCGCAAAAGGTTGCCCCAAAGCCGATGTAGGCTTCGGTGTTTGCCGTGTTGAAAAGCCCGTCGCTAACCATGCGAACCGTTTCTGCAAAGATGGCTCCAGCCTCTTCGGGTGTTCCTGCTTCTTTTTGCACAAACGACATCATGGCAGGAATGGCTTCCCTCACATAAACGGCCGCTTTCCCGCCTTCCCGAAGCCCTCCCATGCCATCGGAGACGGCAAACACACCAATATTCGGGCAAAGTATGATTTCATCCTGATTGGTGCTTCTATGCCTGCCAATATCCCTTTGTCCAGCAAAGGAAAAACCGTATTGAAAGTCAGATGTTGTATGTCTCATCAAAGCACCCCTCTAAGCGTATGCCGAATATGAAGAGGCAACGCTTTCACAATCTGACTTTTGAACTCTCCGGCAGATTTTACACCAATTTCCGGGATTTCTACCAGCGCATGGTCGATAACAGCGGCAAGCTTCTCCGGTATCTTTGGGTCTCGACGACGGATGGGTACAGGCATTCCTGTATACATCTCTATCCAGACATCTTTGCCACGCACATCCTTCGGGAGGTAACCCGTCAACATATTATAGTAGCTGGCAGCAGCCGCCCATACATCCACTTCCGGTTTCGCATATTTGTAATTTGCAATTTGCTGACGTGGCTGAAATACAGGTGTAGCCGCAGCAGTTCCCGTGCGGGTGTGCTTAGACAGTCCTGCTGTCTCAAAAGCTTTTGCAAAACCAAAGTCGGCAACCTTGGCAACAGGATATTTACTGCTATCCGCAAGAAAAATATTCCCTGGCTTAAAATCACGATGCACAACCCCTGTTGCTTGTCTTATCCCATCCTCACATTCCACATTAATATTCGCATGATGCGCATATTCCAGCCCGTCCAGCGCTTGCAGCATAATATAAGTTGCAACATCAAGCGGCAGCTTGCCGCCGCAGCGTTCCATGTATTTATCTACACTGCCGCCTTCGCACAGCTCCATAAGGATGAAAAATGCTCCGCTCTCACAGCCTGTTTTATACACTCTGATTACATTTTTATGTGTCAGTGTTTCTCCTAGATGCGCTTCTCTAAGAAAGGATTTTTTTGCGTGCTCGTCTGCCGCCACTTGAGGAAGCATGGTTTTAAGGGCATAATTTTTACCTGTCTCTTCTTCCTGAACCAGCCAAACCTCCCCCATTCCCCCTGCGCCTAGGCGTTTTACCTTGCGAAACCTCTGCATCGTTGGGGAATCAACACTCCTTTTTTGCATTGGTTCCAATATAGCGCCCAATGCTTGCAGTAGCATAGCTCTCAAAAGTTTATCCCGATCTTCAGCGCATTGGGGGCACAAATTGTTGTCCGGTGTCTTTGGGGTAAACTGCCTACCGCAGCCCTTGCACTTTTTATCCGCCTGCTGATTTTTCATTTCTTCGGGGCGCTTCCGTTGGGCCTCGCAGCGCGCTTTTTCTTCCGCCGCACACCTTTGCTGTTTTGCTTCGGCTCTGCACTGTTGGGCTTCTTTGCGCTCTTTCTCAACTTGTAGTCGTTCCCTTTCAAGACGGGACTTTTCCATGCGCCCAGTCTCAGCCTTTTCTTTTTTGATACATGCTTTTTTCAAAACATCTAATATTTCTTCTCTTTTTTCCGCTTCACGCTTTAAATAGCAGGCTTCACAGATAGGCTCGCCTTTTTCGTTGACAAATGCTTTCGGCATTTCATCAGGGGTGGTTGCTCCGTTTCCCACCTCGTTAGCTTCTAACACTTCTTCCCCACAATCCGCGCAGCACTGAGCTAGAACCGTGTGCAAGGTAAGTTCGCAGTGTTTACCCAGGCCAAGTGTATTCCCATCTTGCAAATCGAATTCTTCATAACGCTCCTTTTGCGCATCTTCCGCTGACACAGAGCGTTCCCGCTGTCCAATCTTTTCTCCGTTCAAAAAAGTTCCGTTCAGGCTTCCAAAATCACGCACAGTGACATATGGCGGCGTAATCTCCATCATGCAATGATAGCGGGATACAGACTTGTCAGGCAGGACAATGGCACAATCCTCCTGCCTGCCAACAAAGAGCTGCTCCTTCCCAAAATAAGTAAATTCCTTTCCTGCAAGCGCTCCCTTGGTGACCTTTAAAATGACTTTTGACGGCATAGACTTACCCCTCCTGTCCGATAAGTTTTTCGATTTCCTGCAACATGATTTCTAAAAGTAATATAGTGTTTTCCCGTGTACCTGCGGATAAGCTCATCCATAGCTCGTTGAAATAAGTTTGAAATTCATGAATCATAATCATCTGGTCTGAAAAAATCAGTTTCGGTTCATTCTTCCACGGGCCTAGGGTAACGTGTCTGCCATGCTTGATATGTCTGGTACCCTTTTGTTTTTCACCCAGATAGGGTGCAACAGATATATGATAATTTGGATAGCTCTTTAGCATCCTGATATATCCAGCAAGTATAGCGGCACAGGCTTTTGTTTGAATGAGTGTATTCCCTGTATCCATAAAATACATGGATGGTACTTCGCAGCTTCCGTTGACAACCATATTCTTTAGGAATTCAGCTGATATGATTTCACGGAATACAGCCCCGTTTTTCAAATTGCTTTCAAAGCCATTCTTTATTTGCAGATATTCCTCACTGCGCCATTCAAGAGCATTGCCCTTAAAGCCCTTCTGCTCCAATATTTCAATATATTCCTCAGGCTCCAGCATAAGAAAATTCAGGCCGTCGCTTTGAATATCCATGTCCCCATCGTCGCTGAACTCTCTGTTAAATATATCAATCATGCCTTTCAAGATGTTGTCTGGATAAAATTGCATGAGTGGCTGGGCAAACCGCACCACACGATCAAATCCATCTGCGGAATCCTTTAAAAAAATGCTTTCTGTGATAAACAAGGCAGCAGGAGGAGAAAGGGAATCGGGCAGCTCAGTAATGGCCACAGCACAGATATCGGGAATAAAGATGCTTGTCTGATGAATCATAGGCTGCATCATCCCATGGGATATGTACAGCTCCATTTTGCCGGCCACAATCATCGGCGTATAAGCGGCTATGATTCTGGAGAGTGCAGTGGAATTACCGGAAAGGGCCGCAAGCATTCGTAAGTATATATTTTTCGTTTGGAACGCTTTCATGATTTCCGCAATAAAAACGTTCTCCATAATCGTTGCGACAGTCTCGCTGGATAGACATATATCAATTGTTGTAGCGTCCTTCATCGTTTCAAAAATACGGCCTAGGCGCATGGAAATATCTAAAACGCCAGCCCGCGCAGAATAATCATCGTTGTAAATTCTTCCGGCAGGACCAATGCTATATAAATATGGGGATAAACCAACGTCGTCTCGCTGCTCATTTGTGATTTGTATATCTGCCTTTTTGAAAATTTCCAGCACTTCGTGCCCGTCATCCGCAAGCCAGATAATAAGGTTGCGCTTAATATCGGAAGCGAAATCAAACTCTGTGGAAATGCCAGTATGTTCAAATTGTTTTTTTAGCCATGTGATGTCTCTTGTCTCCAGCATACGCCTGGACAAAACATAATCAGCAATTGCGACAACAAAGCCGGAAGATGCACGCAGCGCACGCTTTCCCTGTACCCAGTTGCTCACCATGGAAGGACTGACATTGATCGCTTTTGCTAAGTCCCGATTGGGTACCTCAAAATATTCCAGTATAAGTCTCAAATTTGTAAGCTTCTTCATGATGTTTGTCCCCCCGTTTTGCAAAATATGAAACGATGTCTCTCCTAGCTGCTGAGAAATTTTGGTATCTTAACTATAAGATACGCCCTCTCAAACTTATTTGTCAATTTCCATTTACCTAATGTAAATTTTATATTTGTAATTTATTTTTTTGTTAACACTTTATTTTAGTTTGGTAAAAAAATAACTTGACAAATAAAAAATTCATTATATAATCAATATATAAATATATATTGTTTTTAATATATATTAAAACAAATATATATTGTGTGAAAGAGGTGAAACTATGCAGGTTTATAGAACTGATCCAGAATTATTTATACAAAAAGCGAGCATTCTAAAAGCTTTGGCTCATCCGCAAAGGCTTTGTATTATGCAAAAATTATGTCAAAAGGATAGAATCACTGTAACGGATATGCAAGAATGTCTTGGTGAGGCTCAGCCTACTGTTTCTCAACATCTTTCCAAATTAAAAGCCGCCAGAATAATTATTGGCAAAAGAGAAGGAACAAATATTTATTATTCAATGTATGATGAAGAAATGAAAAGAATAGTAAAAGGGATTATTGATGAAATTTTTTCAAAGTAGATGGTTTAGTTGCTTTATTATTAAATTCTAAGGAGGCATATTTTATGAAAAAGACAGATTTATTAGTTATTGGTGGAAGTGCCGGAGGTATTTTAAGTGCAACAACTGCAAGGAAGGCTTATGGCGAGGATATTGACATCACTTTGATCAGAGATACACAAAAGGTTATGGTTCCTTGCGGTATTCCTTATATTTATGGTACTTTACACAGTACGGATAAAAATGTTATTCCCGATGCCGGTTTAGCAGATGCAAGGATTAATTTAATGATTGATCGCGTAGTTCAAATCGACAAAGAACAAAAGACAGTAACGACTGAATCAAAGGAAGTTATTCATTACAAAAAATTAATTATAGCAACCGGTTCTCTTCCTATCATTCCTACATTTATTCCTGGACACGATTTGGAAAATGTATATCCAATTCTAAAAAACAAAGATTATTTGAATGCAATTTTGGAAAAAATGGAAGCAGTAAAAAATGTTGTTGTAATTGGAGGCGGATTCATTGGTGTAGAATTTGCTGAACAGATACATATGTTAGGTAAAAATGTAACTTTAATTGAAATGGCCGACGCTTGCTTATGGCAAGCCTTTGATAAATCATATACGGATGACATTGAAGCTAAATTGAAAGAAAGCGGACTTCGTATTATGACGGGGACTAAAGTGAAAAAAATTGTGGGCGAACAATCCGTGGAGGCAGTTGTAATTGAAAACGGCGAGTTGATTCCTGCCGATATGGTTATTTTGGGTCTAGGCGTTAAACCCAATGGCGCATTGGGAAAAGATGCAGGACTGGAAGTAAACCAAAAAGGTGCCATTGTTGTTGACCAATATACCAGAACAAGTGACCCTAATATTTTTGCGGTTGGTGATTGTTCTGAAAAGAAATGTTTCTTTACCGGTAAAGACGTTCCTGTTTTACTTGCATCAACCGCAGCAATGGAAGCAAAAATAGCAGGCAGCAATGCATTCCATTTACGTTTGGTTCGTGCAAACAAAGGAACAATAAGTGCTTTTGCTACAAAAGTATTAGGGAAAACTTTTGCGGCAGCCGGTCTTACAGAAGCGAGAGCAAAGCAGGAAGGTTTTAGTCTTATGGTTGGGGAATTTACAACAATGGATCATCACCCAGGTTCTTTACCAGGAACGCAGGAAGTTAATATTAAATTAATTTTCTCTAAATGCTCTGGTATTATTTTAGGGGCACAAATCTCTGGCGGAGATACTGTTGCAGAAATGATTAATACTTTAAGTTTGGCAATTCAAAAAGGAGCTACAGCGACCGAGCTTAATACGTTCCAAGTTGCAACCCATCCTTTAGTATCAGCATCACCCATTGCTTATCCAATTAATGCGGCGTCTATGAATGCACTTGCTTCAAATTGCAAACATTTAAATGAAGGTTTAGAATTTTAATAGATGAAACACCCTCTTAGTGATCTGCCCCCCAAACCCGGGGGCACAGATGAGCCAGCGTTTCAATTTTGTGTAAACTCAAAAATCCGATATAAGATATAGGAATAGTTCTAAAGGGCAGAGCCAATTTTACCGGCTCTGCCCTTATCTGCATACGCACATAACCTTTGGGAGCCTTAGAAAATATGAGTCCTATGGAGTACAGACGTAGCCTTGGATTGACAGCCTAGCTGATCCAAGAAAACGTCCACCCCTCTTTTCCCTGTCCCCAAGGTTTAAATCAAAACATTAGCTATTTAATTCATCAAATATTTCTTTTACGGTTGTGATTTTATCCACTCGCCATACATTTTCGCCGCAAAAAAGCAGAGAATTGTCCTTTTCCCCAACGGCTGCTTGCATAAGAGCCCGGGAAATACAGTAATGGGTTGTTGCAGGATTACATTTCTCTATACAATCAAAACACCTTTCCACAGGCTGACGGCTTGTTTCTCTCTCCGTGGTAAATTTATTGCGTATGGCTCTACCCGGTAAGCCTACCGGACTTTTCACAATCATTACATCTTCTTTTTTCGCTGCTATATAGGCTTCTTTGAAACCGTCAGCTGCATCGCATTCTTGGGTGCCTACAAACCGGGTTGCCATTTGTACGCCACTGCACCCCAGACTTATATAATGATCAATATCTGCCCTGTCATATACTCCCCCGGCAAAAAAAACAGGAATATGGCCAAATTTTTCTTCAAAGCTATTTACATAATCAACTATTTTTACGACCTCTTGATCGTATTCTTCATTGGTCAAATTTTCAGCTTCCGCTGGCGTAAAGCCTAAATGACCACCGGCTTTTGGCCCTTCAATAACCAGAAAGTCGGACACCCGCCCAAATTTCTTTTCCCATCTTTTAAACATTAACTGGGTAGCCCTTAAAGAGGAAACAATCGGCGCAAATTTGACCTTTGTATCCTTAAGCAACTCCGGCAGTTCCAATGGCAGACCTGCACCGGAAATAATAACATCCGCGCCGCTTTGGACGCAACATTGTACATACTGGTCAAATTTTGTGGTTACACGCATTATATTTACGCCAATTATGCCATTGTTGCTTATTTCTTTGGCCTTTCTTATATTGTCTGCCAAGGCCTCAAGATTCGCTTTCAAAGGCTCTTTCGCAAAGTTATCTTTTAAAAAACCCGGCTGTGCTGCTGATATTACACCTACTCCACCTTGGGCAGCAACCGCCCCAGCTAAACGCCAAAGGCTTATACCTATACCCATTCCTCCTTGAATAATCGGCACACTTATTTCTAAATCACCGATTCGTACCCCTTTGAGTTTAATCATTATACACCTCATTTTGTATTATTTATTGAAGTTCATTCTGTGAATATAATAATATATACCATATTATCTGTCAACAGAAACTACATCATCTTGTTTAATGCTCTATAAGAGTTGATGCAATACTTATGTTAAATACTTTTACTCTAACAACTACTCATCTATAAGTCGTATTAATTACATAAAAAAAACCCCCAATCACGTTTTAATACGTCAGAAATGTATAAACGTATATCGTAATTGAAAGTTATTTATACCTCATTACTGGCACATTTTTTTCAAAACTCAAGCAAATACAGTGTATAACGCTTAGATAAGCCTTTATTTCACAGCATTCCTTGATGCATTATTATTCATCCCAGTTATGAAAAACATTCTGTACATCATCATCATCGTCCAGCAAATCCAAGAGCTTATTCATTTTTTTAATATCTTCGTCGGACTTCAGCTCTGCATAAGTTTGAGGAATCATAGTAATCTCTGCTGAGGCCATAGGAATTTTCGCGGCTTCCAAGGTCTCTCTTACCGCAGAAAAATCATCTGGGGATGTAGTAATTTCAAAGCTATCTTCCTCTGCTGCAAAATCTTCCGCACCTGCATCCAAAGCAACCATCATCAATTCTTCTTCATCCATGTCAACTTCTTCTCTGTCAATGACAATTAACCCTTTTTCATCAAACATAAAGGAAACACAGCCAGATGTACCCATATTGCCGCCGCCCTTTGTAAATGCATTTCTAACATTGGCAGCAGCACGGTTTCTATTGTCTGTAAGTGCTTCAACAATCACTGCAACTCCGGCAGGACCATAGCCTTCATATCTGATTGTTTCATATTCAATGCCCTCTTCGTTTCCGGCCGCTTTTTTAATACTTCTATCAATGGTATCGTTTGGCATATTGTTGGATTTGCACTTGGCAATAATATCACGCAATTTTCCGTTGATCGTCGGATCGGATCCCCCCGACCTTACCGCCACCTGAATTTCTCTACCTAGCATGGTAAAAACTTTTCCTTTTGCTGCATCATTTCTCTCTTTTTTATGCTTTATATTCGCAAACTTCGAATGTCCTGACATAGGAACCCTCCTCCATAAAATTTCACCAATATATTTTATCATTTTTTCAGAGATAATTCAAGAAAAATCACTCTTCAACAAATTCTTTTCCAACTTCACAAAAACTCCAATAAAGCTTCCTATTCTTTGTGAAAAATTTCATAGCCATCTTCAACTTTTTTATTTCTAATAATAAAATCTGCTAAAACGCGTCTAGTTTTCCAGCAAGGAAAGCGCCCCCTCCTGCCAAACACCATATTGTTCCCCTTGTTTTACAAACGGTGTGTTTCCCCGAAAAACATCCAGCATTTTTTTCTCAAATGCATCTGTTTCCTCGGCTTTCACAAAAACAGTATAAACAACCTTGTCAGAATATTGTGTATCAAAAAGAATATGCCCCTCCTGAAGAATTTCGTACTGAACCTTCCCCGATTCCGTATATTCTGCAACGATTTCATATCTTACATAACGAATCAGTTCAGAAATACCGGCAGCCAAAAGCCCTTCTTTTGCTGACCTTCCATAAGCTCGTACCAGCCCTCCCGTCCCCAGAAGGGTGCCACCAAAATACCGTGTCACTACAATTGCAGTATTTTTAACATCCTCGCCTTTCAAGACACTCAAAACCGGCATTCCTGCAGTTCCCTGCGGCTCTCCATCATCGCTAAAGCGTTGTAATTCATTGTGTTCTCCAATTTGATACGCAAAAACGTTATGGGTTGCATTCCAGTATTTTTTTTTCATTTCTTCAATGAACACCCTTGCTTCATCTTCTGACTTCACAGGGCGTACCGTTGCAATAAACCGTGATTTTTTTTCAATAATTTCGGCTTCTGCTTCGCATAAAATTGTTTTATATTGATTAAGCATCTCTTTCACCAACCATTTATTTTTTCCACATAAAAGCAGTCAAACTAAAACAGAGCAAGCTGCTTTTTTGCATAATTATTTTTATTATACCATAAACTATCCCTTCCATGACATATAAAAAAAACAACATTTTTATATGCCAAACACTCTTAAGTTTCCATGCTGGAAAATTCTTTCATTCGTATATTTAGGAATGGAAACCCATTTTTTGAGCATCATAAGGCTGAGGTGATAAAAATGGCTCAAGAATACAACGACCTTGATGATTTATTAAACCGGAGCCCCAAAGCAAAGGATTTTTTTAATTCTCTCCCTGAAGATCGCCAGTTTAATATTCGTCAATACCAAAACAACATCCACTATGACTTAGACCTTCGGCGCTATGCTGAACATCTTTTGAGAGGAGGCTATTAATTTGTTCACAAGAGAGTATAGAGACTTAGCTGATTTATTATTAAACAATGCCAGAGCTCAGAACTATTATAAGGGCTTACCTGACAACGTTCAACAGACCATTTCCCATAGTAGCTCTGACATTCGCACAATGAGATCTTTACGCCATTTTGCGAAAGCAGCACAAAAAACAGGTCGTTAAATTCAAATGATTCTTATAGCACAAAAGCGATACTTGATCATGAAATTAGGTATCGCTTTTATGTAAATTATCATAATGATGTTTATATGGATACAACTGCGACCCTCACTCCTTAATTACACAACAACCCTTGCCTGCCTGCTTTGCGACATATAAGCATCGATCACTTTCCCTGTAAAGCCTGTTAAAGTCAATATTCACCTTGTCATTGATAGAACAGCCTATACTAATACTTACAGAAATTCCTTCTTCTTTTCCTGCCTCAGAGCTATTAAAGCAATCCAACAATCGTTCCAATCTTTTTTTACATTCTTTCAGTTCCACAAGATTAACAGAATAAACAATAAACTCGTCTCCGCCCATGCGCAAAACAACATCTTCTTCATGAAACGATTTTTTAATTAAGTGGCTTACTTTTTTGATCACAATATCTCCATACATATGACCAAAATTATCATTTATTCTTTTAAAATTGTCAATATCTACAATAATAAAGGCCCCTTGTATTCCATTATTAATGAGCTCTTTAATTTTATTCAGGCCAACTTCTCTGTTAAATACACCTGTCATCAAATCTATTTCAGACCTGATTCTATAATTCACAAAGCTTTCTACGTTATCAATACGTTCCTTAACCGTTAAATAATTAACCCCCACCGCCATGGAATAAAAAGCAAACAAGTGCATCAGATCGGTAAGGAACAATTCATATGCCTTGGCATAATAGCAAAAAATAGCGTATAACACTGCCGAGCAAGTAATATACAGGATAATTCGCCATGGCTTATCTATCATAAACAAGGTCAGCACACATAAAAAAACCATGATTGTAACAGAGGGTACTTTAGGGTCTAAAAAAGTCCCCATTAAAATGCCCATAAGCATAATCGGTGTCAATGCGCAATAAAAAGCAAGTGTACTATATTTCTTTTCTTTTTGAAGAAAAGACTTTCCAATAAAATATAAAATTAAGGTTATACAAAATAAAACAAAAATTTGCTTATTATAAACAAAAAGATGAGGTAGTGGCATTCCAATAATCAAAATACTTCCTGTGATAGCGACACCTACCACTGTTAAGCCAAGAAAGCTATGATAATTCCTATTGTTTATTTCATCCTTATATAAATCAACCTTTTCTGCCAACAATCTCTCTTTCAAATGCCCAAATCTTTTCACTAGTTTCGATATAGCGTTCATTTGAATTCCTTCCTAATCTTAATTTTATCAAAAACATGAAATAAACAATCAAGACTATTCGAATAGTTTTTTAATTTTCTTTCGAAACATCATATTCGATGAAAGCTTTAATTTCAATCGAAATTTTTACATTATTTCCCACAAAAAAAGGAAAATAAACTTGCAAAAGCACATTAATCCTAATTTGGATTTTAAATTATAGATTACTTTTGATCATACAAGTATCATATGTCCTATTATAACAGAACAATTTAAGAAAAACAATATTTTCCAAACCACTCAAAAATAATAATATTCCTCTGTGCATAATTTCCACGTAATAAAAGAAGAAATCGACCTGTAGCCATTGAAAGGCTATTGCAATAGTGTTTTAAAAAAACCCCTAACATCAGACGATTTTGTCTAACAAAAGGGGTTCGCTTCATTCAGAAATATGGGTTTTCATTTTTCATATATTTCCCAAGAAATAATCTGTTTTCAACCGTTTATAGCAATAACAATTTTTCTCTTTCACCTCCGTCTATTTTAAACAACCTTATATTCTCCATTTACAACATCAACTGTAAAGGTGGATTCCGGAGCAACTTCGTCAGCGATAATTTTTTTCGCCAAAAGGGTTTCAATATTTCTTTGAACCAATCTCTTTAATGGTCTGGCGCCAAATGCAGGATCATACCCCTCTTCTACGATAAATTCCTTTGCCCTAGGTGTTAATTCGCAGTGAAGCTGTTTCTCCGCCAAACGCTTATTCAAATCCGACATAATCAAATCAATAATATGGGTAATATTATCCTTGGTTAAGGGTTTATAAAAAACTATTTCATCTAAACGGTTTAAAAATTCAGGCCGGAAGGAACGACGAAGCAATTCCTCCACTGCCAAACGGGAATCTTCATTTATTTCACCGCTTTTATCCATTCCTTCTAATAAATAGGAGGAACCTAGGTTTGAAGTGAGAATGATTACTGTATTTTTAAAATCAACGGTTCTGCCCTGAGAATCGGTGATTCGACCATCATCCAAAACCTGAAGCAGAATATTGAATACCTCGGGATGCGCCTTTTCGATTTCGTCAAAAAGAACCACGGAATATGGTTTTCTTCGAACAGCCTCGGTAAGCTGACCGCCCTCTTCATACCCAACATATCCGGGAGGCGCTCCAATCAAACGGGATACGCTGAATTTTTCCATATACTCCGACATATCAATTCGTATCATGTTTTTTTCATCATCAAATAAGCTTTCCGCCAAGGTTTTTGCCAACTCCGTTTTCCCCACACCCGTTGGCCCAAGGAACAAGAACGAACCAATGGGTCTGTTAGGGCTTTGAATGCCGGCACGGCTTCTTAAAATTGCTTCCGTAACCTTCGTTACCGCCTCATCCTGTCCAACCACTCTTTTGTGCAAAATGTCCTCTAAGTGTAGAAGCTTTTCTCTTTCTCCTTCCATCAGCCTTGCAACAGGAATGCCCGTCCAGCGTTCTATGATACGAGCAATTTCCTCCTCTGTTACTTTATCACGAAGAAGTGTATTCTTCCCGCTATTCTCCTCTGCAAAACGCTCTTTCTCCTCTAATTCCTTTTGCAATTGAGGTAGCTTGCCGTATTTTAACTCCGCGGCACGGTTTAAATCATATTTTCTTTCCGCTGATTCAATTTCTGCGTTCATATCTTCTATTTTCTCTCTGAGCTTTTGCACAACGCCGATGGAATCCTTCTCGTTTTCCCATTTCGCTTTTAATACGGCAAATTTGTCACGCATTTCCGCCAATTCTTTTTGCGTTTCCGCCAGGCGCTCTTTAGAAAGCTTGTCATCCTCTTTCTTTAAAGCTGCCTCTTCAATTTCATGCTGAATAATCTTTCTTTGAATGATATCCAATTCTGTGGGCATAGAATCTATTTCTGTACGAATCATAGCACAAGCCTCGTCCACCAAATCGATTGCCTTATCCGGAAGGAAACGATCGGTAATGTAGCGATTAGACAAGGTGGCCGCTGCAATGATTGCTTGATCCTGAATTTTCACGCCATGATAAACCTCATAGCGCTCCTTTAGTCCACGCAAAATAGCAACGGTATCCTCCACCGTAGGCTCACTGACTAAAACAGGCTGAAATCTTCTTTCCAAAGCAGGGTCTTTTTCGATATAATGCTTGTATTCATTGAGGGTTGTTGCCCCAATACAATGCAGTTCGCCCCTTGCCAGCATTGGCTTTAGCAAGTTGCCGGCATCCATAGCACCATCGGCTTTTCCTGCCCCAACAATGGTATGCAGTTCATCAATAAAAAGGATAATTTTCCCTTCGCTTTTATGCACTTCATTCAAAACCGCTTTCAAACGCTCCTCAAATTCACCGCGGAATTTCGCCCCTGCAATCAACGAACCCATGTCTAAAGAAAAAATTGTTTTTTCCTTTAAGCTGTTTGGCACATCCTCTTTTACAATACGCTGCGCCAAGCCTTCTGCAATGGCTGTTTTTCCGACACCCGGCTCGCCGATTAAAACAGGGTTGTTTTTCGTCTTTCTGGATAAAATTCTAATGACATTTCTGATTTCATCGTCTCGACCAATCACGGGATCAAGCTTCTTGCTTCTTGCCTTTTCCACCAAATCCGTACCATATTTTTTCAAAGCATCATATGTTGCCTCTGGAGAATCGCTGGTCACGCGCGTATTCCCCCTTACTGAGACTAAAATTTTCATAAAGCTATCCTTGCTCACATTATACTGCTTAAAAACAGGCTTCAAAGCTCCATTGGGGGCATTTAAAATTGCCATAAAAATATGTTCCACCGAAACATATTCATCCTTCATGTTTTCGGCAAGCTTTTCGGATGCAACCATTGTTTTTTCCAAATCAGAGCATAGATAAGTTTGCCCACCTGATACACGGGGAAGCTTCTTGATTTCAGCCTCCGCCGCTTGAAGCAGGCCGTTCACATTTACGTTCATCTTCTGCAAAAGCTGAGGAATCAAGCCATCCTCCTGGGTTAATAGGGCAGCCAACAAATGCTGTTGGTCTATTTGTGGGTTTCCGTATTCCACAGCAACGGACTGAGCATTTTGAATGGCTTCCAATGATTTTTGAGTAAATTTTTGCAAGTTCATAACCATTCCACCTCTCTAATCAAAACAAAAATATTGTATGTTTTTTTTGTCGTTTTATGGGTTTATTATACATTGTTAGCACTCACTTGTAAAGAGTGCTAACAAGAATTATTATACAAATTTTCCCTCTTAAAATACTTTCTTTTGATCATTTTTCTAACTGCTTTCAGTTTTACCGATAATCATAATTTAAGTCTCATATTTTATGAAGAAATTCTATTTTTCAGACTTGCAGTAAGCTTCAAAAACAGGCTCTATAATAAATGTTGGGGTGGTTCATTCATTCCCAACATTTTTTTGCAAAAAAAGATGCACTTACAATCAAAATCCTTCAAAATGTTAGTTGCTAAGACAAACAGAGAGGAGACTGATATAAGTGCAAGATAATTCTATCAATAAATTACTAAATTTAAAAGAGGTTTTTGTAGAAAACATTGTTACTACCGAAAATTCCATTAAAATTTTTGTTGGAACCCAGCCCCATGAGTGCATTT
>JAQUSU010000003.1:89345-99963 GCA_028710085.1 Anaerotignum sp. | reverse complement strand
GCTACCAGCTCTTTTCCAAGCCCCTGCCCCCGACGTGCATCATTGACCAGCACAAACCCAAGGCGAATGGTTTCCCTTTCCTCATCGGTAACGCGCAGCGTGATATGCCCAACAACACCCACTTCATCCTCAGCGGTCATCACCCAGTAGGCATTGGTTTTTTCCATATTATTATAAAAAATATTTATTCTTTCCTCCACAAGGGGATATTCGCCCAATAAAGCAGCACACCACTGATAATATGTAAGCTCATCCTTCACCCATTCCACCACATATTTTGCATCAGAAGCTCTATAATTTCTCAATTTCATCCTTCACTATCTCCTTTCCCTGCTTATCCTTGCCGGAATAAAAAGACAGCCCCAGCACAGCGCATAAAATCAAAATAAATCCAACCAGCTCGGTAGGATGGAACGCGGAACCCAAAAACAAAAGGGACACCACAATTGCTGTCACCGGCTCTATGCTCCCTAATAAGCTGCCTAAAAAAGGCCCCACCATGCTGACCCCCTTCAAATATAAGGAGAAAGCCACCGCCGTTCCAATCACCACCACACCAAAAACCGCCAAAATCGTTCCTTTATCCCATAGAATATTGTATTCCCAAGGATGAACAAAAATGAGCATCACAAGGCCTGCAAGCAGCATTCCAAACCCAACAACAACGTAAACGCCGTATTTTTTCATCAAGCTGCCGGACAACAAATTATATAACGCCGCACCAACGGCGGAGCTTAGTCCCAAAAATAAGGCCATTCCCGTCAAGGTCATGCTGTGAATATTGCCGTGCGTGCTCAGCAAAAAAGTCCCCAAAAGTGCCGCAAAAATTGCACCCACCTCCACCTTATTGGGAAACCGTATTTCCTTTACACACACCACCGCCAATACCACCAAAGGATTCAAGGACTGCAGCACCGTTGCCGTTCCTGCGTTAGAATGCTGTATTGCCGCAAAATAAGTATACTGGCACATAAGCATACCAAGCATGGAGAAAACAAAAAAGCGCTTTCGATCCGATTTGTTTTTAAAAATTTCCCACATTTTTCCCCTTTGTAATGTGAACCCCATGAATATCAATAGAACGCCCGCTAAAATAAGGCGTATTGTAACCAGCCACTCCGCTGTAATCCCTTTCTCGTTAAACAAATACTGTCCAAAGCAGCCTGAAATCCCCCAGCACATTCCTCCGCTGAGGGTAATAAAAATCCCCGCCTTTTTCTTCCCATCCATACAATTCCCCCCACCGTCAAGTTAATTTATAGTATAATGGTTAATTTTTGCCAATGCAATAAAAAAGCATCCTTTTACGGAAGTAAAAGGATGCTAAAATTCATAGATAAAAACCAATTAAGGTTGTGTTTATTTTACATCATAGCCCTTTGAAATCAGCACTTCAATCAACGCTTCGCTATGGATCTTATCTCTTGTTTCCACCGTCACATCAACCAAGCATTTTCCTACAGAAATGTTGCGCACCATACGGTCATGATTGATGTTAAAGATATTTGCTCCCTCTTCAGCAATCACTTGGAGCAACCGCGTAAGCTGACCGGGCTTATCTATCATGGTTACAGAGAATTTTGTCAAGCGGCCAGTTACCTGTAAGCCTTTATCAATAATACGGTCTAAAAAGTTTATGTCCACATTACCGCCGGAAATAAGGCATACTGTCTTTTTCCCCTTAATGTCTACTTTATTGTGCATCGCCGCAGCAACAGAAACCGCTCCGGCACCCTCTGCTACCATCTTGTGTTTTTCCAACAGCAACAAAATGGCAGACGCAATCTCTTCTTCGGAAACGGTTACAATGCCGTCCACATATTTGCGACACATTTCAAACGTCTTATCTCCGGGCTGTTTTACGGCAATACCATCGGCAACCGTGCTTACCTCAGACAGCGTTTCAATTTTACCATGCAGCACAGAATTATACATACTGGGTGCCCCTTCTGCCTGCACGCCATAAACCTTACAGCTGGGTTTTAACGATTTAATTGCACAAGCAACGCCACTAATCAACCCGCCGCCGCCAATGGGTACCAAAACAATCTCTGCATCCTCTAAGCGCTCCAAAATTTCAATGCCCACGGTTCCCTGTCCCGCCATAACATATTCGTCGTTAAAAGGATGCAAAAAAGTATACCCTTTTTCATTTTGCAGCTCCACCGCTTTTGCTGCCGCATCGTCATAAACCCCGGGCACCAATACGACCTCTGCGCCATAGCTTTTTGTTGCCTCAACCTTAGCCAAGGGCGCCCCGGCAGGCATACAAATGATTGCAGGAATCCCCTTTTTTTGTGCAGCCAAGGCAACACCTTGCGCATGATTTCCAGCGGAACAAGCCACAACACCATGTCTTGCCTCTTCTTCCGTTAAATTTGCGGTTTTGTAGTAGGCACCTCTAAGCTTGAAGGAACCCGTAACCTGCATGTTTTCGCATTTAATATAAACATCCCCATCAGGATTAATGAATTTCGACTGAAACAAGGGTGTTTCCGTTGCAACTCCTTTTAAAACCTTTTTGGCATCTTGAATCATTTCTAAAGATAACATTTCCTCTCACCTCTATGTCTTTATTTCGCGCACAAATGTTTATTTTTGTCTTCTCTGCGGATACACATATTATAGGTGCGCTTTTTTACAACGTCAACTCATTTTAATCGTTTTTTTCTTTATTTTGCATTTTCGTAATATTTGCTATTCATTCCGTATTTTATGCACATTCCTCCACACAAAAAAGACGATTTTGTTTTTTCGGTGTAGTAATGCACAAATTTTTTTTCTTACAGAAAAGATTGCCTAAAATGCTTTTTACCGATTTATTGAAAATAAAAGCATATTTTGAGGAAATTAATTTTTCAAAAAACCCCCTATGATATTCTCATAGAGGGTTCATTCTTCAAAAGTATTTCAGTCCCGTTTTAGGAGGCATGAACCTTTCTTGTATGCTTGCGTCTGCGCATACGCTGTAAGGGCTGTCTGTTTTCGTTGTAAACATAGGTCGGTTCTTCCGTTCCTTCTACAACGCCCGGGGTAATAATGCATTTTTCTACTGTTGTTTGTGCGGGAATTTCGTACATAATAGGATTAATAAATTCCTCCATGATTGCACGCAAGCCTCTGGCACCGATTTCTCTCTCCATCGCCTTTTTCGCAATTGCAACAAGGGATTCCTTTTGGAATTCCAAGATCACATCATCCAAAGCAAATAAATATTCATACTGCTTTGTCAATGCATTTTTAGGCTCTGTCAAAATATGAATAAAGGCTTCCTCGTCCAAATTATCCAAGGTTACCACTACAGGCAGACGCCCGATAAATTCAGGAATAAGGCCGTATTTCAACAAATCCTGAGGCATTAAAGAACGAAGAATTTCATCCTGTGTCTTATCTAATTTGTTATGCAACTCAGCCCCAAAACCGATTACTTTATGTCCCATACGATTCTCTATGATTTTTTGAATACCACCGAAAGCACCACCGCAAATAAACAAAATATTTGTTGTATCAATCTGGATAAACTCCTGATGGGGATGCTTTCTGCCACCCTGCGGAGGTACACTTGCCGTTGTGCTTTCCAAAATTTTCAATAATGCCTGCTGAACACCCTCACCACTCACATCTCTGGTAATTGATACATTTTCAGATTTTTTCGTAATCTTATCAATTTCATCAATATAGATAATGCCTCTTTCTGCGCGTTCAATATCGTAGTCTGCTGCTTGAATCAGCTTTAATAGGATATTTTCAACATCCTCACCTACATATCCTGCTTCTGTTAAAGAGGTGGCATCTGCAATGGCAAAGGGAACATTCAAGACCTTGGCCAAGGTTTGGGCAAGCAAAGTTTTTCCCGTACCCGTAGGGCCTACCAAGAGAATATTGCTTTTTTGCAGTTCTACATCATCCGCCTTGGCATCCATATAAATACGCTTGTAGTGATTATAAACCGCTACCGCCAAAGCCTGCTTTGCATTATCCTGACCAATTACATATTGGTCCAGCGTTTCCTTTATTTCCTTGGGCTTGGGAACTTGAAAATTATCTTCCTTATTTGCTAAAACATCATATTCTTCATCAATAATTTCGGCACAAAGCTCAATACATTCATCACAAATATACACATTGGGCCCAGCAATCAGTTTTTTCACCTGGTCTTGAGTCTTCCCGCAGAAGGAACAACGCAATTTGTTGGTATCTTCTGTTTTTCCTGCCATGTTTAGCCCCTCTCCTTTGCCTGAGGTTTTGTAATTACATCATCTATCAGGCCATAAGCCTTTGCTTCCTCAGCCGTCATAAAATTATCTCTTTCCGTATCTCTTTCAATTTCTTCCACTGCTTTACCTGTATTCCCTGCTAAAATTGTATTTAATCTCTTTTTCGTTTTCAAAATATTCTCGGCATGAATAAAAATATCCGTTGCCTGGCCTCTTGCACCGCCGCTTGGCTGGTGAATCATAACCTCTGCATTTGGCAGTGCATATCTTTTGCCCTTTGCACCGCCAGACAAAAGGAATGCTCCCATGCTGGCCGCCATACCAATACAAATTGTAGATACATCCGGCTTAATATACTGCATTGTATCGTAAATTGCTAGTCCTGCGGTTACAACGCCACCGGGGCTGTTAATATAAAGGCTGATATCTTTATCCGGATCTTCCGCCGCTAAAAATAGCAGCTGCGCCACAACAAGGCTGGCGGTAACGTCGGTTACTTCTTCCCCCAGAAAAATAATTCTGTCTTTTAACAGTCTGGAATAAATATCATAGGAACGCTCTCCACGGCTGGATTGCTCTACTACCATAGGCACTAAACTCATATGAACTCCCTCCATTCCCAATCTATTTTTATTTCTTTGAAATACCATAAAGTTAAATTAGGCACAGGATTTCTGTGCCTAACTGGTTGGTCTTATTCAGCCTTTGGTTCTGTGAAAGTGGCTGTATCTTCAATCAGCTTCATTGCTGCTCTTACAAGCATATCTTTTTCCAAAGCCTCTTTATCCTCTTCTTTGATCATATCCAGCATGGTTTTGCCGTCAATGCCATAGCTTTCGCCATATTTGCAAATTTCAGCTTCCAGCTCTTCTTGAGAAATTGCCAAGCCTTCTTCTTTCGCAATCGCTTCCAGCATCAGTCTTGCATCTACGCTCTTTGCGCTGGTTACTTTGAAGTTTTCTTTCATTTCTTCCGTTGTGGTTCCCATATACTGGCAATAAATATCTATAGACAAGCCCTGACGAACGATATTATCTTCAAATTCCTTCATCATGCTCTCAACCTTGTTATCATACATAACCTGAGGAACTTCCATTTCGCAATTTGCAACAGCCACATCCAACAGCTTATCGCCCTGAACCTGTTTTGCTTTTTCCTCTTTCTCCTTTGCAAGCTTTTCCAAAATGCTTGCTTTATATTCATCCAAAGTGGAGAATTCAGAAACATCTTCCGCAAAAGCATCATCCAATTCAGGCAGCTCTTTCTTTGTAATGCCCTTAATTTCAATGGCAAAAACGGCATCCTTGTCTGCTAATTCTTCGGAATGATACTGCTCGGGGAATTTCACATTGATGTCAAATTTTTCGCCTAAGGAATGTCCAATAACCTGCTCTTCAAAGCCGGGGATAAACGTACTGCTACCCAATTCCAAGTCATGCTCATCAGCCTTGCCGCCTTCAAAAGGAACACCGTCAACGGAGCCTTCGTAGCTCATTTTTACAACATCGCCCACTTCAGCAGGTCTATCTGTCACTTCAACTGTTCTGGCATTTTTGGTCTGAACCTTTTTCAATTCAGCCAATACATCCTCCTCAGCTACCTCTGCTACAACCTTTTCAGCGGAAAGGCCTTTGTACTGACCCAACTTCACTTCTGGCTTCACTGTAACATCTACCACAAACTTTGCACCCTTATCTGAGCCAATGTATTCTACATCCAAAGAAGGTGCAGAAACTACATCTAAGTCCAGCTCCTTTACGGCTGCCATATATTCATCAGGGAAAATATGGTTTACTGCATCTTCATAAAAGAAGCCTTCGCCATACTGTGCCTCAATTAATTTTCTGGGTACTTTACCCTTTCTAAAGCCGGGGATTGAAATCTGATTTTTATGCTTGTTATAAGCAAAAGTCATTCCTTTTTCTAATACTTCTGCGCTTACTTCAAAAGAAAACTTTACTTCTGTCTTTTCCTTGTTCAACAATGTTGCGTTCATCTAGAAGTTCCTCCTTAAATTTTGTTTCTATGACAACCAAGCTCTTATTTATCATTAAACTGTTGTCAAATTCAGTTTCTAAAACTGCACAATCAACGTTCATTATAACACACGGTATTTTGAAAATCTACAGTTAAATGTAAAAAAATCCAACGTATTAGCCAAAAAACCTCCCTAAAACACTTCAATTTCAGCAGAAATCATTTCTGCTTCCGTGTTTTGCTCCATAAAACGCAAAATGTTTTGTATCATGCTATCGGCCAGGCGTTTTTCGTTGGTAACACAAGCAAAACCGATCACTATGGTTTTATGGTTATCCTGATGATCCACCTCGGCCACAGATACATTAAATTTATGCTTCGTTTTATCCACAAGACTTCTCACTATCATACGCTTTTCTTTTAGCGATGTTACCCAATTCGCATAAAACATCACTTCGCAGCTACCGATTATCATAGAATTCCACCTTTCTTATGTATCGAAAAAAAAGTGAGAAAAGCAAGACCTCGGGACGCTGTCCCGAACCTTGCAAGCCTTTGTAAAGGCTTGAGCGAAACTTTATATGCAAAAATATTCATTTTTGCTACGGAAAAATATATTTTCATGGCAAAAAATTTGCAATTTTCTAAAATAGCGGGGGGTAAGTAAACCTCATGGTCTTAGCTTCCAATTTTTTCTCTAGTCAAACAGGCTAAGCTGAACAGGCTCATCTTTCCCAAAAACCTCTCGATTCAATCGGCTTTTATAGTCAGCAAACACCTGATATTTCTCTCGTATTATACCCAATTTTTCGTATAGAGGCTTTCTATATTCTTTTAATCCGCCATTTTGATAAAGTTTGCGATATTCACCCATTAGATTAGGATATTCCTTTTGCAAAAATTGATAAAAAACCTGTTTTGTTTCGCCCCTTAAATATAATAATCCCGGGAGCAAATAATCCACCTCGGCATCCTTGGCCTGAGAAAAAACCGCATTCAAATTCCCCTCCCCATCGGTAAGGTAAGGTATCAGCGGCATCATATGCACACCCGTTGAGGCCTTAGTTTTACGAAATTCCTTTAGCATCATAAACCGGCGTTTGGGGCTTACGGCGCCCGGCTCCAGTTTTCTTTGCAAAGCCTCATCGGCAGTAGTGATGGTAGAAGCAATATTTACATAGGTCTTTCGGGAAAGCTCATCAATTAAATCAAAATCTCGCAAAATCAAATCCGATTTGGTTGAAACAATAATAGGGTTGTTGTAGCGAATCATAAGGCGCAATATTGCAGGCATTTGCTGTTCCACCGCTTCAGCCCCTTGGTAGCTGTCTGTAACACCACCCAAGTTAATTACACTTTTGTCCCATTTGGGGTGTCGCAATTGCCGTTCCAAGGCCTCCGCAATATTTGTTTTCACAAAAATATCGTCTGAGAAATTCCCCTTTTCCTGTAAATATCGATGGGAATAGCGGGCATAGCAATATTTACAATCATGGGAACAGCCTCTGTAAACATTCATATCCCAATGATAGGGGAACCTGCCCTTTACAAAAGTACAAGCTGTATTGCAACGAATGGGAATGCAACCCTTCATCTTATTTTCTCCCTGTTATTTTTAAATTTTTTTGTATCGTCAAATATGCTCGTTCACAATCGGTTTCTTCTAAGACGGAAGCTTCAAAAGGACACATCCCATCCTTGGTACGATTTATTATATACGGAACCATTTTGTCGTATTCGAAAGGGATATTGTTCTTTTCCAAAGCCTCTGCTGCATGAATACTGATTACCTTTGCATATAAATGAGCTATTTCCCCTTTTATAAGTAAAAATGCAGCCGCCTTTCCAATCACCCTGTCCGCTACAAAGGCACCCTCTAAAAAACATGGTTCTGTTGTTAAAATCTCCATCATAGGGGCAATGCCTTTTTGCGTTGATGTTCGCAGCTCTCCCTTGACAGAAACCGCTGCAAAGGTTGTTTCTTCCCCCGAAAGTGCAGCTTTTGCCTGTTCCATTTTCTTCAACACATTTTTTCCCCCCCCTTAATTTTTTCGATTCAAATCCGCCCAAACACGGGGCATATCTTGGGAAATTTTTATCTTTTGCGGACATTTTTCTTCACATTTTTTACACTGAATGCAGTAATTCGCCATGCTTTTTTTCCCAATGCCTGCCCACGCAAAACGAATCGCCTCGTAATTTTGATACATATGATAGGTGTTCCAAACCTTAAAGTTTTCAGGGATATTTACCCCTTGGGGACAGGGCATACAATAGCCGCAGCCCGTGCAGCCATTTTGCACCCTTGCCTGCAAAATTTGTGGCGTTTCCTCAATAACCATGCGTTCCCTCTCGTTTAATGGGATGAACGGCGAAAATGTTTTCATGTTATCCTTCACTTGCTCCATAGAACTCATTCCGCTTAAAATCACTTTAACATTGGGCAAGCCTGCCACATAACGCAAGGCATAGGAAGCAATGGATGCCTTTTCATCCAAAGCCGTGAATTTTGAATTCATCTCCTCCGAGAAATTTGCCAAAGCGCCCCCTCTTACCGGCTCCATCACGATCATGGGTATGCCCAATTCCTCTGCAAGCTGATAGCCCTTTAAACCTGCCTGCTCCTCTGTATCCATATAGTTTAGCTGAATTTGACAAAAATCCCATTTTCGATATTGAATAATTTCTTGAAATACATTATACTCGTCGTGAAAAGAAAAACCGATATGGCGAATTTTTCCTTCTTGGCGTAGTTCCTCCAAGATGGATAAAATATCATTCTCTAAGGAAGCGCTGATTTAATGGAGGGTGTGCAGATGGTCGAGGAAATTTTTCAATTGGCAAGGAAAAAAATGCAGTAATAGCAACGCTATTGCGAGGCTTTTTGACGCCGTCCAAGTGGAAAATTTACCGATTAGATGTGCACACGGAATTAATCAGCGTTTCCCTAAAACAATATCCCACTTTTGACGGTCTAGGGTATGAAGCAAATAAAAATCAATATAATCTGTACGAAGGCGGCGCAATTGTTCCTCAACCACTTTTCTTGTATCCTGTCTGTCCTTTAATATCCAAACAGGCAGCTTTGTGGCTAAAAAGAAGGAGGCGCGGTCATGTTTTTCCATCGCCTTTCCTAAAAAAAATTCGCTCTCGTTATCATAATACATATAAGCCGTATCAAAATAATTCACACCGCTGGCCAAAGCATAGTCCAACATCTCTTGGGATTGTATTTCATCAATCTTTCCAGCTTCGGTTAAAGGAAAACGCATGCAACCAAATCCTAACAGGGACGTTTCTAAGCCTAATTTTTTAGCTGTCTTTTTTCCATAATAACACTCCTTTTTCGTCGCGCAAACTACTCTTTTTATAAAAAATATAAACTTCGTATTACACCGTGCTTTTCTTAGAAAAAAAGGGGTTCCATAAAAACTACAAAAAACTTTTAAGGGAATACCACATAATTCTGGCATACAAGGCGTTAGTCGCGAATTGTGCGGTGTTACCTCTTAAATACTGAAATAAAAAAAATCGGTCTTGAATTCTCAAAACCGATTTGAACAGCGCGAGACGAGATTCGAACTCGCGACCCTCGCCTTGGCAAGGCGATGCTCTACCACTGAGCCACTCGCGCATGCTCATTTGCAAAAATATATTACCTTATTATATAAAATTTGTCAAGCTCTACTTCAACTTTTAACGCATTTGAAATTCGTTTCAATGGGAAGTATCTTCTTAACATAATGCTTGCAAAGACAAAGCAACAATGTTCAGCCTTTTTATTTTTTGAAAAGAATTTTAACATAGTTTCTTTATAAATCCACACAAAATGGACTTTGCATTTTTTAAGGGGTTTCCCAAGGCCATTAAAATTGGAATACGTTCCCTCTTTTATTCTGCAAAATGATATGATACTATGTCCTTGTAACACTTTCGTAACAATTTCATAATATTTTGGAAATGTTTAATTTGTAATATTTTTAATCCAAAGGAGGACCTAAAATGAAAAAATTCAGATTAGCCGCCGCCGTTTCCGTTGCAGTTCTTTCCATGTCTGCTCAAGCGATGGCTGCACCACTCACCACCAATGCAACTGCTGCTCAATTGAACTGTCAAAAAGTTGCAACATTAATGAACTGTAATTTCAGCAGCCAAAGCGTTAAAAGCATAAGACTAAATTGCTTAAACTCCATAGATATTGAATCAATTTTAAGCCAGCTAAATTGCGCCGGTGGAAAAGCAGGCAAAACCGTTACTAGCCTTGTTTGCAATCTAGGCGGCACTTCCGGTGGTACTGGCTCAGACTGCACAGGCTCTGACTGCACAACCCCTGACTGCACAACCCCAGACTGCACAGGCTCTGACTGCACAGCTACCACTAACAACAGCACTACAAAACCTACAAACAACAGCACTACAAAACC
>JAQUSU010000003.1:69789-89245 GCA_028710085.1 Anaerotignum sp. | reverse complement strand
ACAGCACTACAAAACCTACAAACGACAGCACTACAAAACCTACAAACAACAGCACTACGAACGACAGCACCACAAACAATACCGCTACAAATAATACCGCTACAAATAATACCACAACAAATAATACCACAACAAATAATACCACAACACAAACAACAACTTCTGTTTCCGCTTATGCGCAAAAAGTTGTTGACCTTGTCAATGTGGAAAGAGCAAAAGCAGGTTTAAGTGCATTGCAGATAGACCCTGCTGTTACGAAAGCCGCACAGGTTCGCGCAAAGGAAATTCAATCCAGCTTTTCTCACACAAGACCTGACGGCAGAAGCTGCTTTACTGCCCTTGATGAAGCAAAAGCATCCTACAGAGGTGCCGGGGAAAATATTGCCCTTGGACAAAAAACACCTGAGGAGGTTATGAACGGTTGGATGAACTCCGCAGGACATAAAGCAAATATCATGAATCCTAACTTTAAGTATATTGGTGTTGGCGTAGACGGAAACGCTTGGACACAGATGTTTACTTATTAAAATTTGAACGAAAAAAAAGGTGTACCCTATAAGTACACCTTTTTTTATTTCTTCCCTTTTTTGCAGCTCCCGCAATTTCCAGAGCAGCCACAACAGCCGCCTTTTTTTCTCATGAATCGTATTGCCCATATTACACCTATTACAATAACCCCTAAAATAATATAATCTAACGCATCCATCGTCTCAGCCCCTCATGCAAGTCGCAGTAATACTTGGTATACCCCAAAAGCAACAATCCATGCAACACCACACTGCAATAAAGCAATGCCTAAGGCCAAAAGCCCAGAATTCAGCTCTCTTTTTACCGCCGCAATTGCTGCCACGCAAGGCGTATACAATAATGTGAATACCAAAAAGCTAATGGCAGAAATGGGCGTAAATATCGTTGCCAATGCGCCATTTAGTTCAGCCACAGAAGTTCCCAGTAAAACACTCATGGTGCTGATTACGGCTTCTTTTGCTGTAAAGCCTGTAATTAAGGCAGTTGGAATTCTCCAATCCGTAAAACCCAGAGGCACAAACAGCGGCGCTAAAATCCGCCCAAACATCGCCAAAAGGCTATCTGCGCTGTCTGCCACAATGTTGAAATGGGTATCAAAGCTTTGCAAAAACCAAATAATAATCGTTGCTACAAAAATAACCGTAAAGGCTTTTTGCAGAAAATCCTTCGCTTTATCCCACATTAGCAATAACACACTTTTCAAAGAAGGAAACCGATAATTGGGCAATTCCATCACAAAAGGAATGGGTTTCCCCTCGAAAACCGTTCTTCCAAATAGCAGTGCCACAAGAATCCCCACGACAATCCCCGTTACATACAAACCAATCATAACCAAGGCTGCTTTCTTTTGAAAAAAAGCCGCTGCAAAAACTGCATAGATGGGTATTTTTGCGGAACAGCTCATAAACGGCGTCAGCATCATGGTCATTTTTCGATCTCGATTGGAGGAAAGGGTTCTGGTTGCCATGACCGCCGGTACTGTGCAGCCAAAGCCAATCAATAACGGCACAACGCTTCGTCCAGAAAGACCAATTTTCCGAAGAAGCTTATCCATAACAAAGGCAACTCTTGCCATATATCCTGTATCTTCCAAAATAGAAAGAAAGAAGAATAAGACCACAATAATCGGCAAGAAGCTTAAAACGCTGCCCACCCCTGCAAAAATACCGTCAATGACCAAGCTGTGCACCACAGGATTGATTCCATATAACGTTAGGGCATGGTCAACCCAGCCCGTAATTGTGTCAATCAAAATAGAAAGCCAGTCACTCAAGACTGCCCCAAACACATTAAATGTAAGGAAAAATATCATAAACATAATTCCGATAAAAATGGGAATCGACAAAAATTTATGCGTCAAGAGGTTATCAATTTGGACGCTACGAATATGCTCCTTGCTCTCTTGGCATTTTATTACCGTTGCGGCACAAACCTTTTCAATAAAAGCATAACGCATATCCGCCAAGGCAGCGTTTCGATCCATAGAAAGCTCTGTTTCCATTTCAATGATGCTATGCTCAATCAATTCCCGTTCGTTTTGGCTTAAGTTCAGTCTTTGGATAATATCATCATCATTTTCAATGGCCTTCATTGCACTAAAACGCAAAGGAAGCCCTGCATTTTCAGCGTGATCCTCCAGCTGATGACAAACGGAATGAATACACCGATGCACCGGCCCATGGGGGCAAAAATCCACCCGTCTGGGCAGCTTCTTTTGCCTTGTTTCTTGCAAAGCACAATTGAGCAGCTCCTCAACCCCCTCATTTTTCACCGCACTGATGGGAATGACAGGAATGCCTAACTCTTGGGACATCTTTTCCACATTTATGGTTCCGCCATTGTTACGCACCTCGTCCATCATATTTAACGCCAAAACCATAGGAATTCGCATTTCCAATAACTGCAAGGTTAGATATAAATTCCGTTCTATATTTGTTGCATCTATAATATTGATAATTCCATCGGGCTTTTCATTCAAAATGAAGTCCCTCGTCACAATTTCCTCGCTTGTATAGGGGCGAATGGAATAAATCCCCGGCAAATCCACAACCTTACAATCCCTATGCCCTCTGATTTCGCCCATTTTCTGTTCCACTGTTACACCGGGAAAGTTTCCCACATGCTGATTGGAGCCTGTTAACTGATTAAAAAGTGTTGTCTTCCCGCAATTTTGATTTCCAGCCAGAGCAAATATCATGTTTTTGCCCCCTCCCTCACCTGGATATTCCGTGCATCCTCTAAGCGGATGGTAAGGGTATAGCCTCTTAACCGAAGCTCTATGGGATCCCCCATGGGCGCAACCTTTGTTACCATAATTTTTGTTTTTGGAATTATGCCCATATCTAAAAGGCGACAACGTAAAACGCCCTCGCCACCAACCTGCGTAATCACTGCTTCTTTACCAATCGGCAATTCATCTAACGTCATAATCGTCCCTCTACCTTAAAGATTAATACGAACTTTTAATTCTTGTGAAAGTATAGCACAACGCCCTTCCCAATGTCAATTTTGTTGAGCAATTGTGGCGATCAAACGGTAGAGCTTTTTCCCTTATTCCATAGATGAAAACAGTTTACAGTCTAGTCAGTTTTATCCAAAAACGAATAAAAGCTGTTTTCCTCATATCCAATCATTTCCTTCATAAGCTCTTGAATGGTTTTACCCTCTTGTCTAAGCTCATCTAAGGTAATGTCAATGGCAATCTGATTTCCTTTTAAAATGATGACACGGTCCACAAAATTCTCAATCTCGCGGATTTCATGGGTTGTAATAAAAATCGTTTCCTCCCCCGTCAGCGTTCCCGATAAGGCTTGCATAAAATCCTGTCGTGTAAACATATCCTTTCCCACAAAAGGCTCATCCATAATGATATAAGGCGTTCGCTTTGCCATGCCTGCTGCAATTTCCACCTTCGCCTTTTGCCCCTTTGACATTTTTTTAACTGACCGTTCTTGCAGCCCAAAAAAATCCAACAACATATCAAAGTAGGCTTTATCAAATGCAGGGAAAAAATCCCGTAAAAAATCGCCGTAAGCCTTTGGTGTTAAATCGTTAAAGTACGTTCCCGCTTCACTGATAAAGGCAATTTGCCCTGAAATTTGCTGGGGCGTTTTTCCGTCTATCCTGATTTGCACATTCCCATCAGGCACCAATAAGCCGGCGATCAGCTTTAAAAGCGTTGTTTTGCCGGCACCGTTTGCCCCCAGAATTGCCACAATCTGGCCCGTGGGAACTGAAAAGGTTATATTTTCCAAAACCGTATCATAATTGGGATAGGTAAAATACAGCTTTTCTATCTCTACCATAGATTTACCACCTTTCCGTTTAAGGGTAAAATATCACCTATCTGCCGCTGTCTTTGACCAAGCAGCCCATCAATATACTGGGTTTTCACAGCTTCCTCCAGATAATCTGCATTTTTTCCAATGTTGTAGGGAGAAACCGTTTTATAGCTATCTTCAAAATAATCCGTTTCAAGCTTCCCCTGATACAAAACCTTTCCTGTATCGCCGTTCATTACCGTAAAATAAACCTGATACCCATAATAGCTGGGAATTTGTATTCCCTCGTCTAATTCCATGGATACATCGAATACCAAATTATTTCTGCATAAGGTAAGTAATCGGCCGCTTCTTTGCCCAAAGCAATCCAGTCTTTTTACACCCTGTTCATCAATTTGGTACATCCCATCTAAAACACAATCCCAAGTCTGGGAACTATCGTCATTCTTAACAACATCATACATTCTAAAATAAACGGATACATCTCCTTCCTCCCAAACAGTAATCTCTGCCTCTGCCCGATCTATTTTATTGCATAGCTGGGTAGGGAGCAGATCCTGATGAACCAAGCTGCCCTCGCTATCATATACTTCAAATAACAGCGTTTCATTTTGAATTCTAAATATTCCAAAAGCTTCCTCCCCCAGTGCATACAATCCAATCACACGGTCCTTCTCGTTAACAGGAAAAGAACAAATTCGCTCTACCGCTCCACATTCATACTGCTGATAAAAATCTTCTCTGTCCAAAGTGCCTTCCGGTTCACTAAGCCCTGACTTCTTAATGCGATAAAGGCTTGTTTCTCCTTGACATTCCCTTTTAGAGCCCACCATGCAATAATACGCATCTCCAGCCTTCACGCAAAAGGTTTCAAATTCCAATTCATCAAAAGAAGAATAGCCAACAGATGTCTCGTCCCCCTCCTGATAGCCCTTTGCGTAATAATACTCCACCTGATCCTGCAAGGTCATTCCTGTGCGCACTCTTGCCTCACCTGGGCTATTCGTTGCGTAAATATTTAAATATATATCTATTTTATCTGCTAAAACGGTTTCACCTCCGCTAACCTCCACATAATCAAAATATCCATTTTCCATAGCTTCCTCATGGATGCCATCCATATGCTGTATCTTTGCATCCATTGAAGGTGCAGAATCCGCAAAGGAAGTTAATTCATCTCCATTATTCGTAGAATAAATATCATAGCTGTATTTTTTAATCCCCACAATGCCTTCTCTTTGTGCATAAAATAAATTTCTGATTTCGTCTAAGCCAAAGGGATAATAATCCACGGATAGCGCACCATCCTCTATACGAAAAATACACCCTTGGGTACCATCCCCCGTAATACCCTCCACGGGAAAAAGCTTTAAATAGTCCCGTTGTCCCTCAATATCCTTTAAGTAAAAAACCCCATCATCCTTCTGCCCCCGCATTGTGCCTAGAAAAGCAGAAAAAATCAAGATGGATAAGGCCATTATCCCTATTATTTTATTTTTCATAGCCATCCCCCTATATATCTTTTCTCCGCTTTAATGTATGTAACGCCACAAATATCAATACCATCCCAAGAAGCACCGAAATCACAAAAAAATACAGGCTTTGGGGCATGAATGTTTTTAAGGAATAAAAAAATTGAATTTTAATATTCACCCATATGCGATAAAATGCCGCACAAAAACCGCCCAATACAACCACAAACAACCCTACCCGAACAAAAATATGCTCATTATATAGCCCTGCAAAAACAATGGCTATTATTGACAAAAACATTCCTCCACATAAAGAGAGTGCCTGTATCCAAGAAACAGGGAAGCATCCCGATAAGAAAATGCTCCTATGAAACGCCAAAAACAATCCATTGGTAATGGAGGTATCTAAATTCCTGAGGGTTACCTCCTCGGAAATATACAAAACCGCCTTGGCTGCGGCTTTTTCATAAATTCCTGTGATCGGAAAATATAATACCACCATAACAATCAACCACACCACAAAATATAAAAATACGGCAGCAGCAGCTGACAAAAAGAAGGCGAAAAAAACCTCTCCCCGTTTCATCGGTAACGTAAAAATAGAATACATTCCTTTACCATTGGTGTAAAACCCATTTGCTTGAATAAAAATGGAGGCAAACAAGGTGATTAACCCAAGGAAAAAAATAATCCCTACGCCGCTATAATCCAAAACCAAATCAAAGGTACGAAATTCCGTTGCAAAATGCTTATACACATTTTTATCTTTTAGGCTTCCAATTGAAAAAACCAAAATCGTAGCAATTGCCACAGATAAGCCCAAAATATACCGCTCATATTTATGGAAAAACCAGCAAAATAAATAGTTGCTCAGCTTTAACGCATTTTTCATTCCTTCTCCCCCTTCTCCCACTCTTGTCGAAGTAAAACCGTTACCTCATCAAAGGATAATTTATTTTCTTTCAATTTTTTCACGAATTCCGCAACAATATCCGCCGTCATTTCTCGTTGAATTTCCAGCAATAGCTCTTCATCAAAATATAAAATACTTACAGTATTTTTCGGGGTTAAAACCAAGCCAGCCTCCTCTAAGGCACGAAACGCCTTTTGTGCTGTATTGGGGTTAATCTTTAACAGGGTTGCCAATTCCCGCCTTGATGGCAAAGGGTCACCTTTTTTTACCTTCCCCAGAAAAATTTTCCGTTTTACAAATTCATTTATTTGGGCATAAACAGGCTCTGCCGTATTCAAAACCAGCTCCGAAAAATCCAACATATTACTCCTCCTTTAGTGTATTATGCAAATAGTACACCTATGATGTATTATATATAGAACACACCGACATGTCAACAAAATAAAGAAAAATTTTCCATTAAATTCAACGAAAAGAACCCCCCATTGCAAAAATACAATGAAGGGTTTTGTACAAAACTTATTTTATTGTTTCAACACACTATCAATTATTCAACTGTTACTGATTTTGCTAAGTTTCTTGGTTTATCCACGTCACACCCTCGTTCCACTGCAGTGTGATATGCAAAAAGCTGCATCGGCAAAACATTATAGGAGCTTGTAAAAATATCCGCCGCTTTTGGCAAATAAATCACCTCGTCGGCAACCTGCTCCATGGCACAGCCACCCTGGGTTGTAATGGCAATGACCTTAGCACCTCTTGCCTTTACCTCTTTTACATTGCTTACCAGCTTTTCAAACAGCCTTTCCTGGGTAGCAATGGCAATCACCAAGGTTCCCTCCTCAATCAAGGAAATGGTGCCGTGCTTCAGTTCTCCCGCCGCATAGGCTTCGCTATGAATATAAGAAATTTCCTTGAGCTTTAAGGATGCCTCCATCGCTGCTGCATAGTCCAGCCCACGGCCAATGATAAATACATCCTCACTTTGGGCATATTTTTTCGCAAGCTCCGCCATTTTCCCGTCCAGCTTTAAGACTTCCGCTGTCTTTTTAGGTAACAAACGCAGCTCCTGCAAGCATTCTTGCAAGCGTTCCTCCTCAATGGTACCACGAACCTTTGCAAAATGAAGTGCCACCAAATACAGCATGGATAGCTGTGTTGTATAGCCCTTTGTGGTTGCCACGGCGATTTCAGGCCCTGCCCAGGTGTAAAGCACGTCATCGCTTTCTCTTGCGATGGAGCTACCAACCACATTGACAATGGAAAGTACCTTTACGCCCTGTTTTTTGGCTTCTCTTAAAGCCGCCAAGGTATCTGCTGTTTCCCCAGACTGGCTGATAATAATGCAAAGGTCGTTTTTGCTCAAAATTGGATTGCGGTAACGGAATTCTGAGGCAATATCCACCTCTACGGGAATTCTGCTGACCTCCTCCATGACATATCTGCCCACAATTCCTGCATGCCATGCACTGCCGCAGGCAACAATGTGAATGCGGTTAAAATTCTTAATTTCTTCCTCGGTTAAAGAGAGGGCTTCCAAGCGGATGCCATCTTCCGTCATTCTGGGGAGCAGTGTTTTTCTTAATGCTTCGGGCTGCTCCATGATTTCCTTCATCATGAAATAGTCATAGCCGCCTTTTTCCGCCGCATCAATATCCCATGTTACATGGAAAATATCCTTTTGAATTTGATTTCCGTCCAAATCATAAAGGGTAACCCCTTCCTTTGTCAGAAATACAATTTCGTTATCATCCAATAAATAATAGTCCCTTGTATACTCCAGTAAAGCCGGAATATCTGAGGCAATATAGTTGCCGTCTTTGCTTAAACCCACCAAAAGGGGACTGTCCTTGCGTACAGCAAGCAAACTGTCAGGGTGGTCACTGCACATAATTCCCAACGCGTATGCCCCACGAATTTTGCCGATTACCTTTCGCAGCGTGCCAACGGGGTCGCCGTCATAATAAAAATCAAACAGCTGAGAAACCACCTCAGTATCTGTTTCAGAAACAAAGTGATAGCCATTTTCCCCTAAAAACGCCTTAAGCTCCATATAATTTTCAATAATCCCGTTATGAACCACTGAAATTTTTCCACTTTGGCTGTTGTGGGGGTGACTGTTTCGGTCACTGGGCGCGCCATGGGTTGCCCATCTGGTGTGTCCAATCCCCATATGGGAGGATACGGCACCCTCTCCGTTAATTTTATCCGACAGCATAGCAAGTCTGCCCTTTGCCTTGATTGTACAAATTCCATCGTTATATACAGAAATTCCGGCCGAATCATAGCCACGGTATTCCAATTTGGCAAGCCCATTCAAAAGAACGGGTACCGCCTCCTGGTTCCCGATATATCCAACAATTCCACACATAATTAAAATTCCCCTTTATTTTTTTATTCGTCCGTTGCCTTTCCCTTTGTCTGGAGAATTTACTTCTCCTATTTGTGGAAAGACCTGCGTCCCTGAACGAATGGGCGAGAAGCATCCGCCGAAAAATTCGATCACTTCTACCTCGTCAACCGCCCTATCTGCGGTTCTGGCGCTTATATACAAAACCATCCTTTCCTCTGTTTTGACCAATAGGAGGCCACGATTTGTCCTGATATCTTGTTTAGACATTTTCAGACAATATCATTTTGCTAGGGAAGCGCTGATTTAATGGAGGGTGTGCAGATGGTCGAGGAAATTTTTCAATTGGCAAGGAAAAAAATGCAGTAATAGCAACGCTATTACGAGGCTTTTTGACGCCGTCCAAGTGGAAAATTTACCAAGCAGTTAGATGTGCACACGGAATTAATCAGTTTCTCCTTAGTATACCATTTTTTTTAAAATGGGTAAAGAGTATCTTTTTCCTATTCTATTTCTATGAATACTCTGAAAAAACTTGCAATAAAAATTTATAAATATGAAAGATTTTTGTTACCATTCGGTTATATAATAGGAATATACTATTTATATAGTGATCATGCTATAAACCCTAAGGAGGATTGTATATGAAAAAATACATAATATTTTTCATTACTGCGCTATTCATTATAGGAACAACAGCTTGCAGTAAGAAATCAGCTGCGCCTGACCCTGAAGAAGCCCAAACCCCCGCAGAACAGACCGCGGATATGGCATCCATGGCGGAACCCATAGACTCATTGATGCGGTGTATGGTGGAAAACAATATGACCTATGACCCCACCGATCCTGAATTTTTCTGGACAGCTCTGTATTATTTCTTAGGAAACTATGGACAAGAAAACCCTCTTGTATCGTTAAGTGACGATGGAAAAATAAAAGTCCCCAGGAAGGTTGCCCAAGAATATGCCATTGCCTTATTTGCAAACTATGATGACTTATTGCCTTTGCCCGAAGCACTTTCCGCATCTATTACCTACGATGAGGAATGGGATGCCTATTTGTTATCCCCAGGAGATGCAGGGCTTGCGGAAACTGTTTTATCCGATGATAAGGAAGGAGAAAATGGATATACTGTTACAGCAAAGCTTATCTCCACCATGGAGGACAAGGAGGTTATAGCCCAATGTAGCGTCACCCTGCAAAAAAATGCATTTGCAGATGGCATTGTAGACCCCAGATATTTTTACAGTGTGGCAGAAATAACCCCTGTAAGCGGCTTTCCCGCACCACCTGTAAGTGCTTCTGCCCTTTACAACGGTTTATCCGATAATCATACCGTGGAGGTCACATTAGAGGATGGAACCATCCAAGCCTTCCAGTTTTATGATGAAGCCGTGTCGGAAAAGCTTCACACCCTGAACGAAGGGGATGCATTTTCCTTCACATATACCACTGATGATAAAACAGGTACACTGACAATTCTTGAAATTGAATAACCCACCGAAAAGACCGATATAGTATCCATAAAATGGATACCATCAGCGTGTCAAATAAAGTCAAAACCTTGAGGGCTTTGCCCTCAAACACCCACAAGGGTTTCACCCTTGACTCATTACAAACCGCATGAACATGCAGTTTATACAAAAGTTTTTGGTCTTGCTTTTTACAAAAAGCAAGCAGGGGGTCATCACTTTTGCTGTGCAAAAGCCAGCTCCGCTGTCTGCCCTATCTTGGGCAGTGAGAGGGCAGCGCCCAAGGTTTTTTCACAGTCTGATGGTATCCATAAAATGGATACCATTTTTTATTTTATTGCACAACCTAACTGCCCGTGCTAGTATAAAAGCATTAAAAAACTTGAAAGGAGAACAACATGGATTTGACTTTTCGATATGCACAAAGGGCTGATGTGCCATTAATATTGCAATTTATCCGAGAATTGGCGGATTACGAAAAAATGCTAGAGGAAGTCGTTGCAACAGAAGAACTTCTCACAGAGTGGATTTTCGAACAAAAAAAGGCCGAAGTTCTATTTGCAATGGTTGAGGGAAAAGAAATCGGTTTCGCCTTGTTTTTTCATAATTTTTCCACTTTTTTAGGCAAATCAGGTATTTACCTTGAGGATTTATATGTAAAGCAAGAATTTAGAGGCCAAGGCTTTGGAAAACGAATCTTAAAAGAATTGGCAAGCATTGCCTTGGAGCGCAAATGTGGCCGCTTGGAATGGTGGTGTCTGGATTGGAATCAACCCAGTATTGACTTCTACTTATCCATAGGGGCAGAACCCATGAGGGATTGGACGGTATATCGACTTACGGGTAAAACCTTGGAAAGCTTAGCCTTAAAATAAAAAGAACTTTGAGAAAAAGTATATGCGAATAATCAAAAAAGCTCAAATGATAAGGATTGCTTATCATTTGAGCTTTTTATTTTGTGAATCCCCAAAAACCTTTTTAGGCTTGCTTGATGTATTCACACAGAAATCACTATCATTTTAAGTTTTTTTGAAATATTTTCTCCGCCGCCAAAATGCCATCCACTGCGGCAGAAACAATGCCCCCTGCATAGCCGGCGCCTTCTCCTGTAGGATAAAGCCCCTTTGCCCAAAGGCTTTCGCCGTCCTCACCGCGCAAAATACGCACGGCTGAAGAAGTTCTGCTTTCCACCGCCGTCAATACCGCATCCCCTCTGTCAAAGCCCTTTAATTTTTTCCCCATTTCAGGAATTGCTTCACGCATTGCCTCTGTCATAAAGCCAGGGAAAATTTCCGCCAAATCCACCTCTTTTGTTTTAGGGCGATAGGTTGGGGAAACCTTAGGGCTTTCCTTGGAGGTTCCCAAAAATCCTCCCACGCTTTGTATGGGCGCAGTATAGCTTCCGCCACCCAAAGCAAAGGCTTTTTCCTCCAATTGCCGTTGAAAATACATTCCTTCCAAGGGATGGTCAGAACCAAAATCCTTGGGGAATACCTGCACCAAAAGGGCAGAATTTCCATTTTCTCCGTCTCGGGCATGCTCGCTCATGCCATTGATCGCCAGTCTGCCTTCCTCGGAAGAAGCTGCCACCACATACCCACCGGGGCACATACAAAAGGTATACACACCCCTTCCTTTTTTCGTGGTGTAGGTCAAACGATAGTCCGCAGGGGGGAGCTTTTCGGCGGCATCCCCAAATTGGGCAACATCAATCATTTTCTGAGGATGCTCAATGCGCACACCCATTGCAAAGGGCTTTTGCTCCAGAGAAGCCCCCTTTTGATACAGCATTTCAAAGGTATCCCTTGCACTATGGCCAATTGCCAAAACTACGTCGTTGGTTTCTATTTTTTCACCGTCAGCAAGGACAACCCCTTGCACCCGTCCGTTTTCCACCAAAATATCAGTAACCTTCGCAAAAAAGCGAACCTCGCCCCCAAGGGCAAGGATTTTTTCCCGAATCCCCTTTACAACACCCCGCAATAAGTCTGTGCCAATATGGGGCTTAGCGTCATATAAAATTTCCTTTGGCGCCCCTGCCTCCACCATTTCCTCCAAAACCTTGCGGCAACGAGGGTCTTTAATGCGGGTGGTCAGCTTGCCATCGGAAAAGGTTCCTGCACCGCCCTCGCCAAACTGCACATTGTTTTCTGTATCCAGTATGCCTTCCTCCCAAAAAAGAGAAACGGCCTTTTTACGGGTTTCCACATCGCCCCCACGCTCTAAAACAATGGGCGCAAGTCCCATTTGTGCCATAAGAAGCGCGGCAAACATTCCCCCTGGCCCAAAACCAACCACCACAGGACGATTTTTGCATTCCGCCTTTCCCTGAGGTAAAACGTAGGATAAATCAGGTGTTATGGAAACATTATTTCCTTTTACCTTTGAAAGCGTCTTTTTTTCATTGGCAACCTCCACATCAACAACATAAACGGAGAGGATTTGATCTTTTTTTCTGGCATCCAAGGAGCGGCGAAAAATCTGCATCTGAAGAATCTCCTCAACGTAAATTCCAAGGGCTTTTGCCGCCTTTTTTTTGAGCTGCTCCTCCGTTCCGTTCACAGGCATCTTTAAGTCAGTCACTCTAATCATTTTGCTCCAGCCCTTCTTCGTAAAATACTTCCTTTAATGCAAGTCCCTTCGCAGGAGCAGTAAACCCTGCCTTTTCTCTATCCAAAGCCGCTAAAGAGGCGGGGATTTCCTCGGACCTTCGTTTCCCCTCCCCAACCTCAATCAGCGTTCCTGTTAATATTCTTACCATTTGATACAAAAATCCATTTCCACGATAGGAAATGGTAATTTTATCCTCCGAACAAAAAAACGCAATCTCATATATTTTGCGCACCGTGGATTTTTTCATCCGCTTATTGGCGCAAAAACTTTTAAAATCATGCTCCCCAAGAAAAGCTTTGGAAGCCTCTTGCATTTTTTCTATATCTAAGGGCTTTTCGCACCAAAAAACAACCTTTCTTTCAAAAACAGGGGGTTTTTTGCTGTTCCAAATGGTATATTCATAGGTTTTTGCCGTTGCGCTTAATCTGCTATGAAATCTTGGGTTTACCGCATCTAACGAAAGCACCGCAATATCCTCCGGCAGCTTTTTGTTGATGCAGTCCATGAGCTCTTCTTCTGTGCCGTTCCAATTCATGTGAAAATTGGCAACCTGCCCATAGGCATGGGTTCCTGCATCTGTCCGTCCCGAGCCGTAAATCTCAATGGGGCACCCTGCCAAAGCAGAAACGATGCCCTCCAATTTTTCCTGTATGGTATTGTCTGTGTTTCCCTGTTTCTGCCAGCCGTTATACCGACCGCCATCATAGGCAAGTATCATTTTATAATTTTTCATCAAAGCACCTGTTGAATTCCATTTAATATTTTCGGTACAAATTGTTTCTTTCTGGAAACCATGCCCGGAAGCAATATCCAGTTATCCACGATTGTACCACAAAAGGCTGCATCTACAACGTCTTTTGCTTTTTCCCCAACAAAAACCAATTCGGAGGACTCCGTTAAAATATTCGTCAAAAGGAAAAATAAGATGTCGCAGCTGCCCTTAATGGATTCCATATAATCCCCTATTTTTGCCCGAAGCTGGGTCAATTCCTCTTGATCCAAGGAAGAAATCTGCCCAACACCAAAGGTTAAGCCACTGCCGCTGAATTTTTTGAAGTCCTGATAGAAAATTTCCTGCGGTGCCTTATCCCCTAAGCTGCTGCCCGCGCGAAACATTTTTTCGGCATATTCCTGAATTTCAATTCCCGCAAGCCTTGCCGTAGCCTCCGCCGCTACTCTGTCCTTTTCCGTACAGGTGGGAGAACGGAACATCAGCGTATCCGACAATATGGCGGAGCATAATAAGCCTGCAATTTCCTTTGTGATTTCAATGCCATTTTCCAAATACATTCCATAAATAATGGTGGCAGTGCAGCCAACAGGCTGATTGCGGAAATATACGGGCATGGCTGTTTCCAAGCTGCCTAGGCGATGGTGGTCAATAATTTCAATGATCTCTGCCTCGTCAATGCCGTCTACCGCCTGTGCTTTTTCGTTATGGTCAACCAATATGATTTTCTTCTTTTCCATATCCAATAAAGAACGTCTGGAGAGCATGCCGCAATAATTCCCCTCATGATCCAAAACGGGGAAATCTCTGTGTCTGATTTTCGATAAAACGGATTTAATATCAGAAATAAAGTCATCCTTTTGAAAGGAAATCAACCCTTCCTTACGCATAAAATAGCCCACAGGCGTACTCTGGCTCATGAGTCTTGCGGTCATATAGGTATCATGGGGGGTGCTAATAATCTTGCAGTTGTTTTCCATTGCCAGCTTCTGAATGGTTTTGGAAACAGGCGCACCCATACAAACAACAATACAGCCTGCATTCATTTCAATGCCACAAAGCTGACTTTCAAAGCGGTTTCCCGTAATTACAATATCTCCCTCGTCCACAAAGGATTCCAATAAATCAGGGTTTGCCGCACCGATTAAAATTTTCCCCTTTGTAACAATGTCATTTTCGTCCCCAACAATCATTTTGCCGTCAATGGTTTCCAAAATATTAGTATAGCTAGTGTGGGACATGGCTAGAATGTGGGTTTCATATACGTCCATATTTGCGGTGGCAATATCCTTTACAGAAATAATCCCCTCAAGCTTTCCCTCTTGCACCACGGGCATTGTGGCATCCCCCAAATCGCGCATGGTGTTCCAAGCCTTTTTCAAGGAAAACTCACGGCTGATGGGCGGGGTTGATTTTATGGTAACATCACTTACCTGCGTACCTACATGCCCGGTAAATTCAGGCAGTTCTACGCCAAAATATTCCAAAACAAACTTTGTTTCATTGTTGATTTCTCCTGCTCTTTTTGCGGCAAATTTGCCTTCGTTCAATTTGTTCTTTAATTGTGCATAAGCTATGGCAGAACAAATGGAATCTGTATCCGGATTCTTATGCCCAATTACAAAAACAGTCCTTTCTTTTTGCATATATTGAAACCTCCCAAGGAAAATGAATTCTATTTCAAAACGAATTTTCATACCGCCTGGAACGGGGATAAAAAGCCCATGAAAAAAAGACGGCAAAAGCCTTTTCGGCTATAGATGAATTCAGTATAGCCGTAAATCTTTTTACCGTCAACATTTTTGTTCGCATGCTCCCTACTTTGCCAAGCCCGCGTAAAATCTACATTTCACTTACTTGCCTAAGGAAGCGCTGATTTAATGGAGGGTGTGCAGATAGTCGAGGAAATTTTCCGCTTGGCAAGGAAAAAAATGCAGTAATAGCAGCGCTACCCAGAGGCTTTTTGACGCCGTCCAAGTGAAAAATTTACCACTCTCTTAGGTGTGCACATATAATTAATCAGCGCTTCCCCAGCTGCTTCATTTCCTCCTGATACCAAACATAAGACATGACCGATGGTAATAGGGCAATCCCACAAGCCAATACTCCAACCACATAAGGCATCATATCAATTGGTGCAAAAACCGCCCCAGCTACCATAAGAAATCCGCCAAAAAAGAATAGCTTTCCGCCTAGCCTTTGGGTTTTGTTCCAAACGGTTTCACTGCTTAAGGCCCAAGGTGTTTTTATACCCGTAAAGAAATTGGATTTTACCTTTGGCATCATGTTCCCAAGGAAAACAAACAACAGCCCAACGCCTCCGCTCACTGCCCTTACCACCGGAATTCCTCCAGGATTCAGGCTTTCGGAAATTGTAATTGCCATAATTGCCACCAAAAAAACCTCTATCAAAAGAATAATATTTTCGTAAACGGATGAAAATTTTGCATAGTTGTTTTTTCTTGGGTCAATTTTTGCCATGATGGGCATAAAAATACCAATGAGTATGTTAATTCCTGCGATTAAAAATAACTGCCATTTATCGCCATAGCGAGAAACACCCTCCGAACCCCATTGCATTGGCACCAAATCAGGCAGCTTTTGATAAAACAACGCTACCATTACAATCGGTAATACTGCAAAAAAATAAATTGCAATTTTCTTTTTACTCATCCTGATCCCCTCCGGTAAAAGCAGTAATCCAGCTTAAAATTTCTTGAAACACGGTCATATTTAATTCATAATAAATAAACTTCCCTTTTTTCTCGTCCATAATCAGTCCGGCATTTTTCAATACTGATAAATGATGAGAAACGGTTGCTCCTGTTGCCTGAAAGTGCTGTCCTATTTCTCCTGCGGTTTTCCCCCCGGATTTTAACAAATCCAGAATTTCCCGTCTTGAGGGATCGCTAATTGCTTTTAATGTCTGCTGAATCCCCAACGCCCCACCCCACTTCATTTAGATGCTCATCTAAATATAGAATAGCACATATATCCCACTTCGTCAATAATATTTAGATGAATGTCTAAATGTTATCTTGTATTTTTATTTCCATATTTTCCGCCTTTTCACAAAAAAGTACCGAAAGACTATTTTCCTACGGTAGTAAATATAGGATTTGCATTTTAAACTACATTCATCCATTGCTCCGGATGATCCATACCTTCTTGCACCTTTTCAAAAAGCTCCTTTAGGTGATAGCCATCTGTTGTTGCATGATGCACCGTAACGGATAACGGCATGAGTGTTTTCCCGTCTGTTTCAACAAATTTTCCCGCTTCAAAGCTGGGTAAATAGTAATCCTTGATCCCATGGTTGTGGAGGGAAAAGCTTTGAAACGTAAACCATGGAATACAGGAAATAATGTATGAATTTGGCAGTGGAAGCCCTTTCGAGGATAGAATCCCATGGCTATCCCCATGCGCCTTGGTGTCCTTGATATAATTCTCGTAAAATACAGAAAAATTATCATCATATTCCGTCCACAATAGCGAAGTTGTTTTGTCATCCTCATGAAATTGGGGATAGGCAGGTGTCAGCTGCTGCCAATGTCCCAAAACACCATCCCTTACCCCGACACGAAGCTCTTCAATCCCCTGAATTGCCCTTGTTACAAGCCATAAATATGCGGGGAAAAATTTCAAACCCTTCCGTTTTAATTCCTTTCTTAACACCGTAGCATCCAGCCTTACATCCACCGTATAGCTGGTAGGCGCCATCTGCGTATAATAAAAAAAATTTCCGCCCGCGGCCATGTCTCCATATGAATTGGTGTGAAAATTTCTGCCTTTGTCATACGTTACTCACCCACAATCCATGCTTCGTGCACCCAAAATAAAGCTTTCCTTTGGAAAGCCGTGGAATACGCACCTCACTGCCTTGCTCAGGATAAAGCTTCACAAAAAGAACCTTATCATAAGTCACATAGGCAACAAAGGAAATATAATGCTCCTTCTTCATCTCGTGAGCAAACGTAATGTACAAATCATTCTCAATTTTTTCTACATTTAAGCAATGCTCCTCATCCACAGGCTTTGCCACCAAAGGCGACAGCTTCCGCCCGCAGCAAGAAACCTCTCCTTCACTCGTTGCCGTAAATACGTTTTGGCAATTGGGACACATATAAAATTTTACCTTTTTCATATTTCCTCCATCCATATTGTTGGGCTCCAAATCTCCCAGCAATATCTTTTCAATATTCACGTTTAATACTTCAGATAATTCATGCAAAAGGGAAACATCGGGGCAGCCCAAGCCACGCTCCCATTTTGAAATCGTTTTATCGCTTATATTCATGCTTTCAGCAAGCCGCTTTTGCGTCATTCCCTTTTCTTTGCGCAAGGCAAAAATTAATTTACCTACTTTATTACAATCCACCATTGTCACCTCCAGCATTTATTATAGGCGAATCCTTTTCATAATCCAATCCACGCTCCGTAGAGTTTCTAAGGTTTTTTCTCCATAAAAAACGACAAGCCCTCCTTCGAAAGCTTGTCATTGCATTTTAAGGCGCCACCCGGACTTGAACCGGGGGTAGAGGTGTTGCAGACCTTTGCCTTACCACTTGGCTATGGCGCCATAAATATAATATAATTATAGTATTTTCAATTTCAAACGTCAATAGTCTTTTGCCATCCTTTTCTGACAAAGTTCTTATTTTTCCAAGAGAGGTAATCTTTGGCAAACAATTTCATAAGCCGCCGCAGCTTTTCCTTAACGAAAAAGGGCGTTTTTTTGCTCATACTTATTTTATTCTAAAAACGAAACCGATACAAAAAAGTAATACAACCCGATGATGTATCGGTTTCCAAATATACAAAAAATCCAATTTTTTAGCGGTTCAACCACCAAGTACCAAAGTTTAAATATGCCGCAAAGCACAGCCATAAGATATATGGAATTTGCAGCGTTGCCGCCAAGGGAGAAATTTTACGAAATGACCTTGTCATTGCCAGAACCAAAAGCAATAGTACAATCAGCCATACAAAGGCAAACAATCTCCATTCAAATGTAAAATAAAAGAAGCTCCAACAGAAATTAAATGCAAGCTGGACAAAAAATAGTACCAGTGCCTCCTTTTTATTATCATCATTGGAGCAATATACAATGCCCGCACCAATCCCCATTAAGATGTAAAGAATTGTCCAGGCAATGGGGAAAACCATTGCCGGTGGGGAAAGAGGCGGTTGCTCTAGCACCTGATACTGGCTCATGGCCTCCATATTTAAAAATCCTGATAACGCGCCCACCCCTAACGATAATAAAACAAAAAATAAAACAGCTACTTTTTTATTGCGCATCGTCCTTCCTCCTTTTGCAACAAATCAACCATGTCTTAAATTAATTATATTACTCCTTTAAAAATTCCATTCAAAAAAGTTGTTCTCAACAAAATTATATTATAAAAATAAAAAACAAACTGCATCCTTCTGTTCATGCAAAAGCTTTCTTCCCAACAAAAAAATACCCCCTTCACTCACGCATCAAACGTTTGTGTCGGAAAGTATCTTCTTTTGCTTAAATATTCAGAAAAGGGAACCTAACAACATTCTTACTTTTTGGAACCTTTCCCCTGCCATAAATAAATGGCTTTATTTCTACGCACCCGTTTTACAAGCTAAAATCCTTTTCTTTAATGCTTCTTTCTCCGTCTCGGATTGAAAGGAGGCTTCGGCGGAATACAAAAGCATTTGAAGGAGATCCTCCTCCGTGAAACCCATATCCTGAATACAATGGTCGTATTCTTTCTCCAAGGTTAAATCAAACAAGGTCATATTGTCTGTATTTATGGTAACACGCATCCCCAAGTCATACATCCTTTTTACATAATGCTCACCATAGCCCATTGTGCTTTGGCAGCAAACGTTGCTGGTGGGGCAAATCTCAAAGGTTGCTCCCTCTTGCATTGCTCTTTGGCATAACGCGGCATCCTCATAAATATGATGTCCATGACCCAATCTTTTTGCCCCAAAATTCAAAGCATCCTCCACGGTTTCGGGGCCTTGGCTATCTCCTGCATGGCAGGTATAGGGAACGCCAAGCTCCCTTGCCAAATCAAAAATAGGCGCAAAGCTTGAAAGAGGCACATTCCCCTCC
>JAQUSU010000003.1:63885-69689 GCA_028710085.1 Anaerotignum sp. | reverse complement strand
AAAATTCAAAGCATCCTCCACGGTTTCGGGGCCTTGGCTATCTCCTGCATGGCAGGTATAGGGAACGCCAAGCTCCCTTGCCAAATCAAAAATAGGCGCAAAGCTTGAAAGAGGCACATTCCCCTCCCCACCCGCCAAATCAAGGGCAACTACGCCTTTCCCCAAATATTCCTTTGTCAGACGTACGGTTTCTAGATTTTCCGCCATATTTACCGTTTCTGCCCCAATGCTCATGGCACACAAAATAATCCCGATGCCAATTTCAGTATGCTCCTGCAAGCCCGCTTCCCTGCCCGCTAAAACAGCATCAATGGCATCCCTTTGGGTAAGCCCCTTCCTTGTATGCAGCTGTGGCGCAAAACGGATTTCTGCATAGGCAACCCCTTCTTTTACCAACCATCCAATTAGCTCTTTGGTTACTCGTTCTAAGGAAGCCTTGTCCTGCAATATTTGCACAGGAATTTCAAACCGCTCTAAGCACTCATTCACATCCTTGCAATCCTTAGGAACCATAATCAGTGGGATAAAGCTTTCTAAATCCTTTGCAGGCACCTCAATTCCTTGTGCCTGAACCAATTCCCACGCAGTTTGGGGCAAAATTGAGCCATCCAAATGCAGGTGCAAATCTATTTTCGGGTAATTGTATTTCATATAAAAATCCTCCTTTGCTTCTATTCCCATCATCATACTCGATTTTGCCCTTTTCTGTCAAAATGAATAGAAAAATTCCCTTTCGTTAGCCATTTATTTCTCTAACAAAAGGGAATGATTATTTTTCAAAATAAAGTTTAGGTCAAGCCTTTTTAATACTGCACTGCCCAAGATAGGGCAGACAGCAAAGCTGGCTTTTGCGTAGCAAAAGTGCATGACCCGCTTGCAGGGTTCGGGACAGTGTCCCGAGAACTTGTTCTTATCTTATCTTTCCTTATTTCTTGCCATGAAATAGCTTCTTCGTCTGATACTTCGGCTCACAAGTCAAATTCACACCCAGCTTTTGAAGCACATTTTCATCTACATTTGATAAAATGACAGAAGAATGCACCTCTGAGCATTTCAGTTTTTCTAACTGCTGCAACGCCAAGCTTGCTTTTGCATCTGTTGTGGCGCTGATGCAAAGGGCAATTAAAACCTCGTCGGTATGCAACCGTGGATTATGATTTCCAAGATTATTCACCTTCAGCTTTTGAATCGGCTCAATGACCGTAGGAGAAATCAACTTTGCCTCCTTGGGAATGCCCGCCAATTTTTTCAGTGCATTGAGTAGCATTGCCGAGGACGCACCCAATAAAGACGTGGTTTTTCCTGTCACAATGGTGCCGTCGGGCAGCTCTATTGCTGCACCTGGCGCATTGGTCTCCTCTGCTACCTTTACCGCCGCTGCAATCACAGGACGATTCGCCATGGAAACACCCACCTGCTTCATTAATAATTCCAATCTGAAAATAATATCCTCGTCCATGTTGCCCATTCTCTGCTCGCAAAGGGCTTTATAATATCTGCGAATAATTTCGTTGCAGGAGGCCTCTCGTACCGCTTCGTCGTCGATAATGCAATTTCCAACCATATTTACACCCATATCCGTAGGGGACTTATAGGGAGCTTCTCCGTAAATTTGTTCAAACATGGCATTCAAAACAGGGAAAACCTCCACATCTCTGTTATAGTTAATGGTGGTTTCTCCATACGCCTCCAAATGGAAGGGATCAATCATATTCACATCGTTTAAATCCGCCGTAGCCGCTTCATACGCCACATTCACAGGATGGCGCAGGGGCACATTCCAAATGGGGAAGGTTTCAAACTTCGCATAGCCCGCCTTTATCCCTCTTTTGTGCTCATGATAGAGCTGAGAAAGGCAGGTTGCCATTTTTCCGCTGCCTGGGCCGGGGGCTGTGATTACAACCAAAGACCGCTCTGTTTCAATATAATCATTCTTACCGTAGCCATCATCGCTTACAATCAAAGGAATGTTGGCAGGATAGCCGGCAATGGGATAATGCTTATAAACCTTAAGCCCCAATGCTTCCAGCTTCTTTTCATAGGCAATTGCCGCTGCTTGTCCGTTAAATTGGGCCAAAACAACGCTACCCACATATAAACCATACCCACGAAATGCATCAATCAGGCGCAACACATCCACGTCATAGGTGATTCCCAAATCACCCCGCACCTTATTCTTTTCAATATCCCCTGCATTGATTACGATTACAATCTCCGCCTCCTCCTTCAGCTGAAGGAGCATATTCACCTTACTGTCCGGCTTAAAACCGGGAAGTACGCGGGAAGCGTGGTAATCATCAAACAGCTTACCGCCAAACTCTAAATACAGCTTTCCACCAAATTGCCCTATACGCTCTTTGATTCTCTCCGACTGCATTTTTAAATACTTTTCATTATCAAAGCCAATTCGCATCATTGCTTAATTCCCCCGCGTTTTTTTGTCCATTTTTTTCACTACGGTAATAAATTATACTATTCTTTTCAACATTATACAAATAGAATTTAAGTGTCCTAGTAAAAACCATCCACAAGCACCCAAGCGCAGGTTATTATTTGGTTACAGAAAGGCAAAACACTTCCACCCGTTTGGCCCCTTGGCGATATAGCGCACGGCTGCACTCGTTTAGCGTTACGCCTGTGGTCAAAATATCGTCCACCAAAAGAATACATTTGCCCCTACAATCTTTGGCGGTAAAAACATTTCTTAAATTCATTTTACGCTCCTGGGCGGATAGCTTGCTTTGGGGCGTAGTCTCTTTGGTTCTGGTAAGAATATTCTTTTCATAAAGAATCCCCGTTATTTCATGAATACTGTTACAAAGAATGTCCGCTTGGTTAAAACCACGTTCTTTTTCTTTTAAGGCATGCAGGGGAACATTGGTCATAAAATCGATATCGTCTATCCAATCCTGGTGGAAGGAAAGCAAAAAATCAGCCATGAAACGGCCAAATACCTTTCCATCCTCTTTTGCGCCGTCAAATTTAAATCGGGCAATCCCATCTCTCAAGGTCTCATAATAAAAAGCTGATATTCCTCGTTCAAATACAGGGCTATTTTCTAAACAGGAATGACAAATCTCGCCAAATTGCAATTCCCGCCCGCAAAATTTACACCGATTTCCTGTTAGAAACGGAATTTTTTCTCCACAGCTTTTGCAAATTCCATTCTCCCATTCCTCCATAGGCAAAAGCGCCCCACATAAAACACAATAAGGAGGATACAGCACATTTAAAAGCCTTTGCATGTATTTTTTCATAGCTGTATCTCCTGTTCATGCATAAAATCATATAAATTGCGTATACGCAAGGCTAACCCTGTATAACGCCCAATTTCTCGGTTATTGGCAATCATGGCGTTTACCGTTTCCCGCAAGCCTACCAAAACCACCAGTTCCTTTGCCCTTGTCACAGCAGTATAGAGCAAGTTTCTTGTCATGAGCATGGGTGGGCCGCTATAAATGGGCAAAATCACCACAGGGTATTCACTGCCCTGAGATTTGTGAATGGTAATGGCATAGGCAAGCTCCAGCTCCTCCAATTGGGTGAAATCGTAGTCAACCATCTTTCCATCGTCAAACAAAACCTGTACCGCTTCGTTCTCCTCATCAATTTTCGTGATGCGACCGGCATCCCCATTATAAATTCCCAAGCCCTCATCAGTGCGCTTTCCCACGCTGTTAAAGGAGCGCCACACAATATTATAATTATTTTTAATCTGCATCACCTTATCGCCTTCCCGAAAGGTGGTCTGTCGAAACTGCTTTTCCTTCTTTTTATGAGAAGGTGGATTTAAGGTTTCCTGCAACACCTGATTTAAGCTTTGCACCCCAAGAAGCCCTTTTCGCATGGGGGTTAATACCTGCATATCCCCCAAGGCATCATGCCCCGTAAACTTGGGCAAACGGCTTTTTACCAATTCCTGTATCGTCGTTTGCACCTCCTGAGCGTAAGCGCGGCGCATAAAAAAGAAGTCCGTTCCGCCCTCGTTTAAAACAGGCTCTTCCCCCTGATTAATGCGGTGGGCGTTCATAATAATTGCGCTTTCTTGCGCCTGCCTAAACACATGGCGCAAGCGAACCACACGCAAACGCTCGCTGCGAATCATATCCTTGAGAACATTTCCAGCCCCAACGGAGGGCAGCTGATCCATATCTCCCACAAAAATAACTGCCGTTTCGTTTTGAACCGCCCGCAATAAAGCATGCATCAAATGCAAATCCACCATAGAGGTTTCGTCAATAATAATGACATCCCCTTCAATGGGGTCATCCTCATTCTTATCAAAAACCTGTCGGCGGTTATCGTCGCTGACAAAGGTGGTTCCCAATAGCCTATGGATGGTTTTCGCCTCCACCCCCGTTGCCTCAGTCATTCGTTTTGCCGCACGGCCGGTGGGTGCAGCTAGCACCACTTCTTTGCCTTCCTTTTCCAATAATCGAAGAATAGTATTGATGGTTGTGGTTTTCCCTGTACCTGGGCCGCCCGTAATAATGAGCGCTCCGCCAGCCATTGCCTCCATCACCGCTTGCCGCTGCTCGGGAGCCAATAACACCGCTGTTTCTTTTTCCACCTGTTGAATCTGCTCCTCAAGGGTATTCAAATCCGTCCCCTCACAAACCATGGACAATTCCAGCAAGCGTTTTGCCACCGCCATTTCCGCATAATAATAGAAATTTAGGTAAACCGCCTCCATATCTCCCATTTTTTCCTGCCAAAGCTGGCTTTCCACCTGAAGCTCTCGGATGGCATTTTCCACCGATAACGGATGCTGCTCCAAAAGCTCCACGGATTGGGCAATCAGCTTCTCCTTGGGCAAAAAACAATCCCCATTTGAGGCTGCTTGGTTTAAGACATATTTCACCGCCGCCTTAATGCGGTTAGGGTCGTCCGTGGAAATCCCTGCGTTTGCCGCCATTTTATCCGCCATTTTAAAGCCGATTCCAAAAATATCATCCGCCAAGCGATAAGGATTTGTTTTGACAATGTCAAAGGTTCTGCCCTTATATTTTTTATAAATCCGCATGGTATAGGCAGGAGAAACTTCAAACCCCTGTAAAAACATCATAACCTTACGCAATTCATGCTGTTCTCTAAAAATCTCAGAAATCCGCTGGGCTTTTTCATGGGTAATGCCCTTTATTTCCGTGAGCAAATCGGGCTTTTCCTCAATCACATAAAAAGCGGCCTCGCCAAAGTGCTCCACGATTTTTTTTGAGGTTTTCGGCCCCAAGCCCTTAATTAAGCCAGACGACAAATATTTTTCCATACCGCTTTGAGAGGTGGGCATGAATTTTTCATAGAATTGAACCTGCAACTGCTTTCCATAAGCAGGGTGGTTACTCCAATTTCCCCGCACCTCCAAGCTCTCTCCTGAATGAACCATAGGAACAACGCCTACGCAGGTAATTTCCTCTCCTTGAGAAAGCATTGTAAAAACCGTATAGCCATTTTCCGTATTTTGGAAAATAATATCTGCAATCTCGCCCTTTAGAACAACGTCCTCCAAGCAACACCCCTCCTTTCTGAAAATCAAGTTCTCTGAAAATCAAGTTCTCGAAAAATCAAGTTCTCGAAAAATCAAGTTCTCGGGACGCTGTCCCGAACCTTGCAACCGGGTCAAGCACTTTTGCTACGCAAAAGCCGGCTGCGCCGTCTGCCCTATCTTGGGCAGTGCTGTTTTAAAAAGGCTTGACCTAAACTTTATATTTGCAAAAATATACATTTTTGCTGAACTGTCAACATATCAAACTATTTAAATAAAAGCTTTCCTATTTTTTAATAATATTTGCTAATATTTCGAAATT
>JAQUSU010000003.1:52262-63785 GCA_028710085.1 Anaerotignum sp. | reverse complement strand
TTTAAAAAGGCTTGACCTAAACTTTATATTTGCAAAAATATACATTTTTGCTGAACTGTCAACATATCAAACTATTTAAATAAAAGCTTTCCTATTTTTTAATAATATTTGCTAATATTTCGAAATTTTGTTCGAAAATAATATTATAAATTTTTTTTAGTATACCACACCAAAAGGGAAAAGGGAACTTAAGTTCTTACATTTTTACAAAAAAAAGGTGCCGAATCTATCGACACCTTTTGTAGCTTTCAAAAAACGCAAAAATTAAAATTTATCTTTAAATATGTCCACCTTGTCCAGCTTCTCCCAAGGAAGGTCTAAATCTGTACGTCCAAAATGGCCATACGCTGCGATTTGTTTGTAAATCGGTCTTTTCAAATCGAAGTTTTTAATGATTGCCGCAGGGCGCAAGTCGAAGTTTTTCTGAACAAGCTCTGTAATTTCTTCATCGGAAAGCTTCCCTGTTCCATAGGTGTTCACCAGAATGGAAACCGGCTGTGCAACACCGATTGCATAGGCCAACTGAACCTCGCACTTCGTTGCAATACCGCTGGCAACAATGTTTTTTGCAACGTGTCTTGCTGCATAGCAAGCGGAACGGTCTACCTTTGTGGGGTCCTTGCCGCTGAATGCACCGCCGCCATGGGCTGCATAACCGCCATAGGTATCAACAATAATTTTTCTGCCTGTCAAGCCACTGTCGCCCATTGGCCCGCCAATTACAAAGCGTCCGGTTGGGTTGATATAATATTTCGTTTTTTCGTCCAAAAGCTCCGCAGGAACAACTTTTTTAATAACATGCTCAATAATATCTGCACGAATTTGCTCATTTGTTGCCTTGGGATCGTGCTGAGAAGAAATGACCACAGTATCCACTCTTGCAGGCTTATCATCGATATATTCCACCGTAACTTGAGATTTACCGTCGGGGCGAAGATATTTCAAGGTTCCATTCTTTCTTATCTCTGTCAATCTTTTTGTCAATTTATGTGCTAAAGAAATGGGTAAAGGCATCAATTCCTCTGTTTCATCGCAGGCAAAACCAAACATCATGCCCTGATCCCCTGCGCCTGTGTCAAATTCACTGTCATCTTCCCCTGTTTTATGCTCCAACGCCTTATCAACACCCATTGCAATATCGGGTGACTGACCGTGGATAGAAGTAACTACCGCACAGGTTTCGCTGTCAAAACCATATTTCGCACGGTTATATCCAATTTCATTTAAGGTATCCCTCACAATTTTTTCTACGTCTACATATGCACTGGTGGTGATTTCACCCATTACAAAAACAATACCTGTTGTGGTTGCTGTTTCGCAGGCAACTCTCGCATTTGGATCCTTTGCCAACAACGTGTCTAACACGCCATCGGAAATCTGATCACAAATTTTATCGGGATGCCCTTCTGTAACGGATTCGGATGTAAATAATCTTCTGCTCATTTTTTTCCCTCCTGTAAAATATAAAATAATTATCCTCGTGAATAGAATGCAGGGAGAGATGTTTCAATATACTGCCAAACCATCATAAAAATCCGACATAAACTGCATATCAAAAAAATATTTTTTTTGGCAATAAAAAAACCCTAAAATCAGGGTATTATTACATTCTCATCTTCCGTTTGAACAAACGGGGGAATTGGCACCGATGCGTAAAAACGCCGGTTGCCGGGTGTCACAGGGCCCTGTCCCTCAACCACTCTTGATAAGTTCTCTATTCACTATTGTACGATGCATTATACCACAGTTTCGGTCATATGTCAATATTTATTTCATGAACATTCATAAAGAATATCTGTTAATCATTTTGCAAATAGGGTTTCAACTTGCTTTCCCAGGCATCTGTCAGCCTTTGTAAATTCCAAGCGGCATTGGCAGGGCTGGAGGAAGGCAAAAGAATCATGGGGATTCTGGTTTCATGGAATTGATGCTTTTGATATAGCCCAAATGCAGTGCCACCGTTTCCAAAAATGGGGATCTTTCCCGTTGTTTTTAATATTTCACTTAGCTTGGCAGGCACAACATTGCGTATGGAGCTGTCGCTGCTGCCCTGAATATCACAGCTTTCAATGACATCATAAATAGCAATGCCCTTTGCCAATAGAAAATCCTTTTTCTCCTCAATACTTTGGGGTAGCGGGGCTTTGGTTATTTCAGCAAGCACTCGCCAAAAACGGTTTTGCGGATGTCCATAATAAAAATTATTTTCCCGAGATTTCACAGAAGGCGCCGTTCCCAGAATCAGCACCTTGCTATTCTCGTTATAAATGGGCAAAAAACTGTGGGTTACCCGTTCCCATGCCAGCTCCTTCATAAACGCACCTCCCATTTTATGCCTGCCTCTTTTTCCACTCCAAAAGCCACGCCTTATCCTCTGGGGCAACACGAAAAGACTCCCGCGCCTTTTGCACAAATTTCACCTTTACCTCATGGGATAAGCTGCTTTCCTCTAAATATTCACGCACCATTTGGGGGCTCTTTGCCCAAGCCGTGGCCAACAGCCACGCCTGTGCCATCTGCACATAATAAAAATCGGAATGCACCTCATCTGTTCGCCGCAAAACCTCCTGTAAATACGGCTCCTGCAAATAATGGGAAAGCATGATAATCAGCCCAACTCTCACTACCCAAGGGTTTTCTTCTTTTAAATAGCTCTTTGCATGTTCAAACAAAGCATCTTGGTTTTTTGCCGCGATCTTCTTTAATGATGTGCAAAAAACATCACAGTGCGCCCAATTTTCCACAAGCTCATAAGAATATGTATCACAATAGCCCAAAAATTCCTGAAATTCCATAGGCAATTCAGCAGCCACAAGCCCATAGAGTAGCCGCTCCTCATAGGTATCCTTTTTACAGACAGCAAAAAAGTCCTTTCCGGCCTGTTTGGCAACCTCCTTCGCTTTTTGCCGCAAAATAGGTATACGAATGCCAAGGATAGGCAAAGCTGAGCATAGAAGCTTTTCATGAAATAAACGATATTTTTCATCCTGCAATGTCAAAAGCTCCTTGTAAAATAATTGATAATCCTCTGTTGTCCAACCATATTCCATAAAAAAACATCCTTTCTCGTGAATAAAGAACAAGCGACTTTCTTGTGGGAGAAAGTCGCTTATCCTTAAGGGTCGTCATTGCCATATAACGAAAACAATTTGGGGGGCGTTTTCGCTACATTCGGTTAGGCAACAACAAGAAGAGATGAAAAGTTTGATTCAAAATAGTTTGACGTTAGGAGAAAGCATCAAACTACGGATGTATGCAATGTTAAAATTTGCCACAAGTGGCAAATGGCTTAAAAAAGGCGTCAAAACATTTCATTGTCTTGCGACGCCCCTGTCGTACTATGTATTTATTTTGCATCATTTTTGTCAACTTGTCAATGAAAATTTTTTCTTTTTCAGCCTTGTCTTTTTTTTAATACAAAAAATGGAAGAATGCACTAAAACCATTGTCAATCTTCAATTTTTTTGTTACCATAATAAAAAATAGCTTGGGAAACGCTGATTAATGAAGACGCACAGATAGTCAAAAGTGTGCACAGAATGAATCACCGCTTCCCTTAGGGGGAAAAAATATGAAAGTCCAAGAATCAATGGAAGATTATCTTGAAACCATACTATTGCTGGAGAAACAAACAGGCTATGTGCGCTCCATTGATATTGCTATTGCCCTAGGTTTTAGTAAACCCAGCATCAGCAATGCTATGAAAAAACTAAAATCAAACGGTTATATTGAAATGGAGGATCGTGGCAGTATCAAGCTGACAGAAAAAGGAAAGTATGTAGCTATGGGAACCTATGAACGTCATTGTGTCATCTCACAAATATTAATGACCTTTGGTGTTTCAAAGGAAACCGCCTTAGAGGATGCCTGCCGCATTGAGCATGTAATTAGCAATGAAACGTTTGCGGGTATGAAAGAATTCTTAAAAATCAACGTTACGAAATAATGGTTTTTCCATGGATTATTTTCGTTTTAGTTGAACGTGGCCCCATTGCTTGGTACAAGCTTTGCCTTGCAATGCGGGCTGTTTTATTGTAAAAGTATACGTCCTATATTTTTTATTTTTCAAATAATAAAGAAAAGTAAATAAAAAGTTTTGGTTTTTAAGAAAATCTCCTCTTGAATAATAGGAAATAACGTGCTACAATTTCCTTGTTAGTTAGCCACGGCTAACAAGCTGCAAATCAATATAGGAGGGTTTTTATGCCATTACTTTTAGCAGAAATAGGAATTCCCTATACAATTGTGCGAATTGCAGGTAAGGAAAAAGAGCGACACCACTTAGAAAGCTTAGGGCTTGTTCCCGATACTGTTGTTACGGTTGTATCCAAATTCAATAATTATGTCATTCTCAACGTAAAAGGTTCTCGCGTTGGCATCGGCGAGGAGCTTGTAAAAAAAGTTATTTTGAAATGAGGTTGTTGCATGAAAAATAAACGTATTGTTTTTTTATCCTATGTAAATGTTGTTATTATCCTTCTCATTTGCACCGTTCAAATATATGTTTTATTGGAAAACGCAGCATTGTCCAGACAAAATCTGGCTTTCCAATGGTATGAAATTTCCTACAAGGGTCATTCCCTTGTGCTGATTCTAGGCCTTACGGCAATTGCCCTTTTCTTTTTGCAGCAAAGCTTCCACCGTGTATTGAAGAGAAATGCATATACAGATATCACGGGGATTATGAATAAGCATGCTTGCCTAGAGCAAATGAGTATCCTAGACTGCCGTAACAGCACCTTAAATATCGGTCTTGCCATGTTTGATTTAAACAACCTGAAAAAGGTAAATGACTTCTATGGCCATGAAAAAGGCGATATGCTGATTCAGCAATTTGTTACACTTTTGCGCCAATGTGCAGAAAAAAAATGCTTTCTCGGTCGTTTTGGCGGTGATGAATTTATTGTAATCCTTGAAAGCTGTGATAATGAACGCATGGAAGCACTTCTGGAACGCATCCATGAGGTAATTGAAGTAAACAACAGGCTATGCAATATTCAAATCAGTTATGCCGAAGGCTATGCCATCAGCACCAGAGAACACTATTATTTGATGGATGAAATGCTTCAGGAGGCGGATAAACGAATGTACGAAAACAAACGAAGGATGAAATCAGGAACGCAATTAGAAATGAATCAACTCAGTAAAGTCCTTGATACGGATAGACTGGGTAATTCGGAAAGGGACGGCTTAACAGGTATGCTCAGCTATGACGCTTTTATTGCAACCCTTGAAAAGGTGCTCAAGCTCTATCCGAAAGATGCGCGCCTAGCCCTTATTTGCTCAGGCATTAATAATTTTAGATACCTCAACGATTTATATGGTCATAAGGAGGGTGATAATATCCTCAAGCTTTTTGCCAACGAATTGGGCAAGCAATCCTTCTGCTTGTGCTCTGCAAGGCTTTACTCCGACAACTTTGCTTTTTTGGCGGATTTGTCTTCCTACACTGAAGCTGAAGCAGAGGAAATCATCCGCAATTGGAATACGCATTTTTCCGCCTTGGTAGATGAAGCATATCCCAATAGCCGTTTTATTCTAAAAAGCGGGATTTATTTTATTGAAAATTTAAAGGATTCTCCAGAGGCCATGCTGAAAAATGCAGATTGTGCACGAAAGTTCTCCAACCCGCCCTACAATAATATCGTTGTTTTTTCCGAGGAGCTTCATCAGTCCATAAAAAAGCGCTCTGAAATTATTAATTCTTTCCAAGCAGCGTTGGAAAATCAGGAATTTCAAGTTTTTATTCAGCCAAAAATATTGCAGTCAAGCAAAAACATTTGCAGCGCAGAGGCGCTGATTCGCTGGAAAAAAGGGGACGGCATCTTCTTGCCGCCGGATGCCTTTGTCCCCATTCTTGAACAATCAGGGGATATTGTGGAGATGGATTATTATGTATATGAGCAGGTATTTCGCTATCTTTATCATAATCAGCTTGCAGGCAAGTTTTTAATCCCAATTTCCGTTAACGTATCCCGCATACATCTATACACGATTGAAAATTTTATGGAACGGATTCGCAAGCTTCATGATCAATATCCGATTTCCACCTCCCTCATTACCTTTGAGCTAACAGAGAGCGCTTATATACAGGAAATCCACTCGGCGGAGCAGTTTATTCAGAAGCTTCATAAAATGGGCTACCGTGTATCTATGGATGACTTTGGAAGTGGATATTCCTCTTTACAAGCCCTTTACCCTATGATTTTTGATGAGATTAAATTTGACCGTGCCTTTTTAAAAACAAATATCAGCAATAAAGAAGCGCACTTGCTGCTTCAATTGATAAAGCTTGTAAAAAGCCTGAATACCGCCGTGGTGTGTGAAGGTGTTGAAACAGCGGAAAATGTGTCTTTATTAAACCAATCTGAGTGTGATGTTTTTCAGGGCTATTATTTTTACAAGCCCTTCCCCTTGGAGGAATTGGATGACATATTTCTGTCGCAAGCCTCGGCGGCAGGCTAAGTCTTTCTCTTTGCATATTTCTTTTTGCCGAAAAAGAGTTTATCTTATTATTTGAATTCTCCGTAACTACATTTGCCATAAACACGAAGCCCCATCACCTGAAATTTCAAGATGATGGGGCTTCCACTTTGTATTTTTAAATGATAATAAGCTTAAATTCACGCCAAAAGCTTATTGAAAATAGGAGTATCCATATAATTTTCCGCCTTCCGGCTCAATTCCATGCTTGTACTGTAAAATTTCAGAAACAGTCACCAGCTGATACCCATGCTCCAATAAATAAGGCACCAATTTTTCCGTTGCCGCAGCACTGGATTCATAAATCCCATGCATTAAAATTACCTTTCCATCCAGATTGCCTTCACTGCGTATTACATTCATAATGGCATCAGTATCCTTGCTTTTCCAATCCAAAGTATCCACCGACCACGTTACCATTGCCAAAGGCATATTTGCCTTCACAAAATCATTGCAGTTACCATAAGGAGGCCGAAACAAGGTAGGTTCCATCCCCACTGCACTTTGAAAGGCTTTCGCTGTTTTTTCCACATCCTGGGCAATTGCCTCAGCGGAAAGGGTATTAAAATTCTTGTGGGAATAGGAATGGCTTCCCACTTCGCATCCCAATGCCAGCTCTCTTTGCACCGTTTCTGGATAGGCCTCAACAAGACTGCCAAGATCAAAAAATGTTGCCACCGTGTTATTGTCCTCCAACGCATCCAAAATTCGTCCTGTTTGAACAGGATTTGGGCCATCATCAAAGGTTAATGCAACCATAGGCTTGTCAGGATCAATTTCTCGGTCCGTTTTTGGCAGAGGCTGTATGGGCTGGGTTTCCTCCTCCTCCTCAACCACAGGTGGTGCTTCCACCCCAACCCCATTTAAAAGCCCCGGCAACTCACGATAAGGAATGAGTATTTGAACCCTGCCAAGGCTACCTGGAAATATATCATAGCGGTCAAAGTAAAATATGACGCCCTCACTGTTTAGGGCATAGCGCTCAAATCGACCGGCCTCGGGTGCCAGCGTGGTTTTGTAGTCACCAAAAATTCTGTCTTTATAGGGTGCCTGCGTGGTAAAATATTGGATGGTATAAGCGGAAGCTGCTTCCAAAAAACCATCTTTCCTGAGATCCTTTTCGTCAATACGTTGCCCCGTTTTGGTGTCAAAATGGAAAATATGTACTCGTTCCACGGGCAAGCTATCCTGCCCAAGCTCTTGCGTTTCAAAAAAAACAATACAAATTTTATCCTCGCTTACAATGTAGCCCTCATAATTAAGATATAAAAACTTATCGCAATCCTTTTGCCTTAGGCGTTTTTTGGCCTTTTCATCCTTTATGTCATACTGCCCGGCAAACTCCGCCTTAAGCCCTTCCACAAAATCTAAAATTTGTGTGTTAATCTCCTCGTTCGCCATGCGGGGATACTCTAAAACGTAAGCAAGTGGTGCATCATATTCTATAAGTGATTCCTTCTCGCCAATGGGTTGCACAGCTTCTATGTTTGAATCCGCCTCAGCGGATTGCGCAGCTTCTATGTTTGATTCCTTTTCACCAATCAGCTCTGCATCTTCGTTTTTTGCAGATTGTATCTGCTCAGCCTGCAACACCAACGGTTCGGCTGCCGCAACAGTGCTGCCTTCCCCACAGCCACATAAGCCGAGGGCAACCGCCAATGCCAAAAGGCAAATTGTCCATTTTCTTCTCTTCATTCACGTGTATCTCCCCTCTAAAAATTATTTCCAGCAAGGATTGACATACTGGCCTTTATCCTTTGTTTTTTTGCCGTATTGAATTGCTCCCTTGGGACATCGATTAACGCAAGCCAAGCACATATTGCATTTATCCTTTGTCCAAGTGGGAATCCCGTCTTTTAATTGTATGCAATAAGCTGTGCAGACCCTTTCGCATAGACCGCAGCCAATACAGTCTTGGGTTACATAAAAGGGCTTGGTTATGGTTGCAAAGCGCTGAAAAGCAGGGCTGATTGCAGCGGTTAAAAGCCCGGCTGCCTTGCCCTTTTTCACACGGAAAAATCCTTGCTTTTGTTGTTGCACCGCTTCTAAAATTCGCTCCCAGGTTACTTGTGCCTTATGTAATGTCTCCGCCTGCTTTTCCTGGGAATTTGCCTCAGGTGAGACAAAATAATTATTTGGCATAATCACAGAATAGCCGCTTGCCAGCACAAGCCCCTTTTTCGATAAAGCCGCCGCCAGCACTTCTATGGCATTTCCTGCCGAACCACCACAGGTACAAACGCCAAAGGTATAGGGCTGTTTTTCCCAATGCAAAACCAGTTTCTTCACGAAATCGGTCACTATTTTGGGAGGCGCCCAAGCGTATACGGGAAAAACAAAACCCAGCTTCTCATTTCCCTGTAAAAAATACGCAACTTCATTTTTCTGCATCGCCTGTGCAATATCAATCAAGGTTTCACCCAATTTTTCTGATAAAAAACGAGCAGTTGCATATGAATTTCCTGTTCCGCTAAAATAAAAAATCATTTTCATGCCCCCTCTTTTCCTTTTTTTATCATATCACAATTTTGTAAGGAGATATTGAAATTTGTATTAATTTTTGTAACATTTCGCCGACGATTTTTTCCATTTTATGCCCCATTTTATTGTTTTTCCTTGCTTAATGTGCTACAATTTTGAAACAAACAGAAAAAAAGGAGTAATGTTATGCTGGAAAAAGCAATCATTCTTGCTGCAAATGCCCATATGGGGCAATTGGATAAAGGGGGGCACCCATATATTTTGCATCCCATGCGTGTTATGCTTGGCTGTAAAACGCTGGATCAAAAAATTGTAGCAATCCTCCATGACACCTTAGAAGATAGCGAATTAACTGCTGATGACCTTATAAAAGAAGGCTTTTCAAAGACAATTGTCGATGCCGTCGTTTGTCTTACCAGAAAAAAAGGGGAAGACTATATGGACTATATTCAAGAAATTGCCAAAAACCCCTTAGCAAGTGCGGTAAAGCTTTCTGATTTGGCTGATAATATGGATTTAAAACGCCTGCCGGGCTTAACCCCAAGGGATTTTCAAAGACTGGAGCGATATTTGCGCGCGCAGTTGATTTTGGAAAATGCACAAGAAAACAGAAAATGATTTCTATTTTAAATTTTAGAATAGGCTTCCTCTTTGGGAAGCTTAGACTGTCGAAAAACCTTGGTCGCCGCCCTCTCACTGCCCAAGATAGGGCAGACGGCGTAGCCGGCTTTTGCGTAGCAAAAGTGATGAACCCCTGCTTGCTTTTTGAAAAAAGCAAGACCAAAAACTTTTATTTAAACCGCATATTTATGCGGTTTCTAAAGAGTCAAGGTGCAATGGCAAAGAAGTGCCATCTGTCCAAAGGACAGCTTTGCATAGCAAAGTGCTGAGGTGAAACCCTTGTGGGTGTTAGAGGGCAAAGCCCTCAAGATTTTGACTTTATCGACACACCAGGCTTCCGCTTTTGGAAGCTTTTTTTATTGTAGAATTGATTCAATTTCCAAGCTTTTTCTGAAACATGTTTTCATTTTTTCATCCTCTTCTGCTATAAAATTCTATAAAAAATATAGCCGAAATTTATTTTTATTATAAACTGGTAGATTGCGCCTATAAGTCTTTCTTTTTTTTATGTTTTTACAGCATAACGACAATTTCAGTGAAATCTCTTCTTTTTTCATTGCAAGGAGAAAACGAGGATGCTATAATCTTTCAGGCGCTTAAAACGAACGATTAGTTTTTTGGTTTTTGTGCCCAAAAAAGTTATTATCTTTATCATCATTTCTATCAATCACAGTTATTTTTTAAGGAGGTTATTATTTTGGAAACCCGCAAAATCATACAAGTAGACGAAAAGGTTCCCTTTTCTCTGCTCGCGCCCTTGTCCTTACAGCATATGTTTGCCATGTTTGGTGCAACCGTTCTGGTTCCGTTCCTATTTGGTATCAACTCCTCCGTCGTTCTTTTTATGAATGGTTTCGGCACATTACTCTTTATTTTCATCACACAAGGAAAGGCTCCTGCTTACTTGGGTTCAAGCTTTGCTTTCCTGGCACCCGGGCTTTTGATTATTGATAAATTTGGTTACCCATATGCGTTAGGCGGTTTCGTTGCCGTTGGCTTTTGCGGTTGTATTGTTGCCGCAATCATAAGCAAGTTTGGCTCCGATTGGATTAACATCATTCTTCCTCCTGCTGCAATGGGCCCCGTAGTTGCTTTAATCGGCCTGGAGCTGGCAGGTACCGCCGCAAATACAGGCGGAATGTTAGCAGAAGGCGGTCCATCAACTGCAAACGTTACTGTGTTTTTAGTTACCTTGGGTGTTGCTGTTTTTGGCTCCGTATTATTCCGCAGGTTTTTCGCTGTTATTCCTATATTAATTGCCGTTGTTTGCGGTTATGCCACTGCTTATTTTGCAGGTTTGGTAGATTTTAGTGCCGTAAATGAAGCAAGCTGGTTTGCACTTCCTAATTTCTCATCTCCAAAATTTAGCGCTGAAGCAATCGTAATCATGCTTCCTGCCCTTTTGGTTATCATTTCCGAACACATTGGCCATCAGATTGTTACAAGCAAAATTATTGGTCGTGACCTATTGAAAGATCCCGGTTTGCACCGTTCTTTGTTCGCCGACAATTTTTCCACCATGTTATCAGGCTTTATCGGCTCCGTACCAACCACAACCTATGGGGAAAACATTGGCGTTATGGCAATTACAAAGGTATACAGCGTTCGCGTAATTGCGGGTGCCGCCGCTCTTTCCATTGTTTGTTCCTTCATTGGTAAATTAACCATATTAATTGGCACAATTCCCGGCGCTGTTATCGGCGGCATTTCCTTCTTGCTTTACGGTATGATTGGTACCTCCGGCTTAAGAATTCTTGTGGATTCCAAGGTGGATTTTGATAAATCCAAAAACATCGCATTAACCTCTGTTATTTTCGTTGTTGGTCTTTCTGGAATTTCCATTAACTTAGGCAGTGTTGCCTTAAGGGGTATGTCCCTTGCGGCTTTGGTTGCCATGGGCTTGAGCTTGCTTTTCTATATTTTTGATAAAATGGGTAT
>JAQUSU010000003.1:41511-52162 GCA_028710085.1 Anaerotignum sp. | reverse complement strand
AATGCCAACAGTTTTTCTTCCTCATCCTCAATGATTTTTGCGGTTCCCTCCACCACAGCGCTTTCGTACCGAACGGTGTAAAGCTCTTGCTCCACCTCTTGTTTACTCACAAAGCTCATGCAAACCTTGGGATTTTCCTTTATATGATCAAGCTTTCGCCCCACCAAGGCACAGTGAAAATAAATGCTGTTTTCAAATAAAGCATGACTTACGGCAACTGCATAAGGTTCCCCATCCAAGCTCGCTGTACTCAACATTCCATACTCGCTTTTTTCGATAATCTCTCTTGCCTTTTCCTCTGAAACCAGTCTATCCTTGCGGCGCATTTCCTTTTTCATAAAATCCCCCCTAAGTTTACCATAGTTTAACATAATCTTTTCGAAAATAAAACTGATTTTTTCCTGTTTTTTGGCACAAAATATCATTTGTAACCTGGCAAATGCAAGTTGACATTATTTCAGAAAAAGAATAAACTAATTGTAGTTAATACTTACTAACTAATTGGAGGTGAAACGATGAAGGAAAAATTTAACGTAACAGGAATGTCTTGCTCTGCCTGCTCCGCCCATGTGGAAAAAAGCGTGGCAAAGCTGGCCGGAGTAGAATCTGTTAACGTAAATCTATTACAACACTCTATGACGGTGGCATTTGAACCCAGTGTTATAGACAATACCGCCATTATGCAAGCGGTAAAAAACAGTGGCTATGGTGCTTCCCTTGCTGATGCAAAAACGGCGCCTCCCTCTCCTCAAAATATTGCAGAGGATGAAATGAAGCATATGAAATTCAGGCTAATTTCCTCTTTCTGCTTTCTCCTTCCCCTATTTTATATTTCCATGGGGCATATGCTGGGGGCACCTTTACCGGGAATTCTTTTGGGTGAAGAAAATACCCTCATTTTTGCATTGGTACAATTATTTTTAACCCTTCCTGTTTTGGTGATTAATAAAAAATACTTTTCCGTTGGGTTTCAAGCCCTTTGGAATCGTTCGCCAAATATGGATACTCTCATCGCCCTTGGCGCTGCGGCATCGGTCATATACAGCGTTTTTGCCATTTTTGCCATGGCTTTTTATATGGGCCGTGGAAACCTTATGCAGGCGCACCATTATAGCATGGAGTTGTATTTTGAATCCGCCGCAATGATACTTACCTTAATTACCGTGGGAAAATATATGGAAACCCGCTCCAAGGGGAAAACCTCGGAAGCCATCAGTAAGCTCATGAATCTTGCGCCGAAAATGGCAACGGTCTTAAAAAACGGGGAGGAAGTGGAAGTCCCCATCGAGGAGGTTCATGAAGGCGATGTGCTTGTGGTGCGCCCCGGGCATAGTATTCCTGTGGATGGCACCTTAATAGAGGGCTTTTCCGCTGTTGACGAAAGCGCCCTTACCGGTGAAAGCATCCCCGTTGAAAAGCAAGTGGGTGATTCCCTGATCGGCGCAACGGTAAACAAAAGCGGATACTTTAAAATGACAGCAACCCGTGTAGGAAAGGACACCACCCTTTCACAAATCATTACCCTTGTGGAAGAAGCAAGTGCCTCAAAGGCGCCCATTGCAAAGCTGGCGGATCAAGTAAGCGGCATTTTTGTACCCATCGTAATCAGTATTGCGTTGGTTGCTGCAATTGCTTGGCTCATTGCAGGGCAGCCCTTTGCCTTTGCTTTATCCATTGGCATTGCAGTTTTAGTCATCTCCTGCCCTTGCGCACTGGGCTTGGCGACACCCACAGCAATTATGGTTGGAACGGGAAAGGGTGCGGAAAACGGCATCCTAATAAAATCCGCAGAGAGTTTAGAAATTGCCCATCAATTAAACACTGTGGTGTTAGATAAAACAGGCACCCTAACAGAGGGCAAGCCGAAGGTGACCGACATCTTCCCTGCAAAGAGTGTTTTAAAAAATCCGTTTTTACGCTTTGCCGCGTCCTTGGAAGCCCTTTCTGAGCATCCCTTAGCGGAGGCAGTGGTGGAATATGCAAAGGAACAGGAAATCAGTTTTTTGGAAACCAAAAATTTCGTGGCAACACCCGGCCAAGGAATTGAAGCTGACATTGACGGCAGCATCATTTGCGGCGGAAATCTGAAAATGATGGAAGAAAAAAATATCAACATTGGCGATTATTTGCAAAAAGCAGAAACCCTTGCAAATGAAGGGAAAACACCCCTGTACTTTGCCAAAGACGGCAAATTTTTAGGCGTTTTAGCCTTGGCAGACACCTTAAAGCCAAGCAGCAAGGACGCAGTGGATGCCTTTCATCAAATGGGCATTGATGTGGTCATGCTTACGGGAGATAACCAGCGCACCGCCGATGCCATTGCAAAAAAATTAGGCATTCGTGCCATTGCTGACGTCTTGCCCCAAGATAAGGAGCAAGAGGTTCGTCGTTTACAGGAATCAGGGAAAAAAGTAGCTATGGTAGGGGATGGAATTAACGACGCACCTGCCCTTACCCGTGCCGATGTCGGCATTGCCATCGGTGCCGGAACGGACGTTGCCATGGAATCCGCTGATATTGTGCTGATGAAAAGCGACCTTTTGGATGCAGTTACCGCAGTGGAGCTAAGTCACGCAACCATACGAAATATTAAGCAAAATTTATTTTGGGCTTTCTTTTATAACGCTCTTGGGATTCCCTTGGCAGCGGGCTTGTTTTATCCTGCCTTTGAATTAAAGCTAAACCCAATGTTTGCAGCAGCCGCCATGAGCTTTAGCTCCTTTTTCGTTGTAAGTAACGCTTTACGGCTAAAACTATTTCGTCCCAAAAAGCGTATTGCAAATTCAGTTGCAACCCAATCAAATCAAACACAAACGGAGGAAACAGGTATGAAAAAAGTATTGAAAATTGAAGGAATGACCTGTGGTCACTGCACAGCAAGAGTTGAAAAAGCCTTAAATGGCATTGATGGCGTAACTGCCCAGGTTAGCTTGGAAGACAAGAGTGCTACCGTAAATCTTTCAAAAGACATCGACGACGAAACATTAATTTCCACTGTCACCGATGCAGGGTATGAGGTAGTGGATATTCAATAATCCAGTTAAAAAGGGGGTTGCCATAAAACCTTGGGCTTCGCCCAAACCTGCTTGCTTTTTGTAAAAAGCAAGACCAAAAACTTTTGTATAAACCGCATGTTCGTGGAGTTTATAACGGGTCAAGGGCGAAACCCTTGTAGGAGTTTGAGGGCAAAGCCCTCAAGGTTTTGACTTTCCTTCAGTCTAAAAAGCCCATAACACAATATGGGCTTTTTTCATTGATTATGTTTCCTTAAATATCCTTGCAGCAGACCTTCCATTTCCCCTAAGCTTTCCGTATAATTCAGCTTCCCTCTTAACTCCGCCGCGCCGCTCAGCCCCTTCGTATACCATGACATATGCTTACGCATTTCTCTGACACCGATGTATTCCCCTTTATATTCAATCAACATTTTTGCATGGCGTAAGGCTTTTTCCACCCGTTCTTGTGCAGTAGGCTCGGGCAAAAGCTCGCCTGTTTTTAAATAATGTAATATTCTTTGAAATATCCAAGGATTTCCTTGGGCACCTCGTCCCACCATAATGGCATCACAGCCTGTATGCTCAAATAAATTCTTGGCATCCTGAGGTGTAAATACATCCCCATTTCCAATGACGGGGATACTTACGGCCTCTTTTACCTGGCGAATAATATCCCAATCCGCTTTGCCACTATAATACTGCTCTCGGGTTCTGCCATGCACCGCCACCGCAGCAGCACCATTTGCTTCGACAATTTTCGCAATTTCAGGGGCATTAATATGCATGTCATCAAAGCCTTTGCGAAATTTAATGGTCACAGGCTTATTTTGCGCCTCGACCAAAGCCTTAACGATCTCCCCCACACGAAAGGGGTCTTTTGTCAATGCACTTCCCTCTCCGTTTTTTACAATTTTCGGCGCAGGACAGCCCATGTTTACATCGATAATATCAAAGGGGTACCCCTCAATTTTTCGTCCCATTTCCCCTAAAATTTGAGGATCTGAGCCAAAAAGCTGTATGGCTGTGGGGCGTTCTGCCTCCTCCACCGTCAACAGCTCCGTTGTGTTTTTATTATCATATAAAATCCCCTTGGCGCTTATCATTTCAGAATAAACCAGACCACAGCCCATTTCCTTGCACAATAAACGAAACGGCAAATCCGTTACCCCAGCCATGGGCGCTAAAAAAACATTATTTTCAATTTCAACAGTTCCAATTTTCATGATAACACCTCATATCTTCTGGTTTTTTATCATACCAAACATTTTAATTCTTTGCAAGAAAAAAGACGAGTCGCCCCCGTCCTTTTCATCATCTATTTTTATGATATAAAATTCTCAGGCCCTTTAGTGTTAAAACAGGGTCTAATATGTCAAATATCTGCTTATCCGGATCAATTACCCTTGCCAAGCCTCCCGTTGCAACAACCTTCATTTCGGAAAAACCAAGCTGCTCCTTCAATTGTTTAATGATGTACTTGGTTTGCCCAATATGTCCAATCACCAAGCCCGCCTGAATGCTTCCCACGGTATTTTTTACAATGATGGATTTTGGCTTTTTAATCTCAATTTTGGGAAGCTGTGCTGCTTTTTGATACAAGGCTTCTGCACAAATGGAAATACCGGGTGTGATTAAGCCCGTAATAAACTCGGATTTTTCGTTAATCACATCAAAGGTATTGGCTGTGCCATAGTCAATCACCACCGCAGGCCCGCCATAAATTTCATTGACAGCAACCATATTTACAATTCGATCCGCCCCAACTGCCTTTGGGTTGTCCCGCTTAATGACAATACCCGTTTTCATCCCTGCACTCACAATCATAGGCTCAAGGTTGAAATATTTTCGAATTCCTTGGGTCAAGGAATACATAATGTCGGGAACAACGGAGGAAATAATCACCGCTTCAATTCGCTTTACATCAAAGCCGGCCGCTTCAAAAAGATTATATAAAAATATACCCGTTTCATCCGCCGTTTTATTACTTCCCGTAGCCATACGCCAGCACTTCACCAGCTTTTCTCCGTGATATACCCCCAAAACATAATTCGTATTCCCAACATCTATTACTAGAAGCATTTGCTTTCCCCCTGTCGCCTGTTCCTATTCTTGTTGTATATGAGCCGCAACCCATGCAACGCAAGAACAGGGTCATAAACATCAAATATTTCTTCCTTCTCATCTATGATTTTCGCAAGTCCACCCGTAGCAATTACCTTTATTGTAGGAAAACCAAATTCCGCTCGAATACATTCAATCATATAAATTGTTTCTCCAATATGACTGATGACAAGGCCTGCTTGCATACTTTCAACGGTGTTTTTTGTAATCATGCTTTCAGGGGCAATAATTTCAAACTTTGGCAGATTTGCCGCTCTTTGGTATAAAGCCTCTGCGCAAACCTGAAGCCCCGGCGCTGTAATTCCCGTTAAAAATGTACCATCCTCACTGATGACATCATAGGTTGTGGCTGTGCTGTAATCAATCACAATGGCCGGCCCGCCGTATCTTTCATAGGCAGCAACCAAATTTACAATACGATCCGTTCCCATCTCCTTGGGATTTTCCATCCTAAGGTTAATGCCTGTTCTCATACCCGAGCGGACAATCATGGCTTCTCGCCTTAAATATTTGCGGATGCCATTGGTCAGGGAATACATGACATTGGGAACAACGGAAGAAATAATCACCGCCTCAATTTCTATCAAGGAAATATTGGCATGCTGAAAAAGCGCACGAATTAGGATACCCGTTTCATCGGAGGTTCGGCTGCTTACCGTAGATAGCCTCCAGTTTGCCACAAGCTCTTCGTCATCGAAAACGCCTATCACTGTGTTGGTATTACTAACATCAATTACTAATATCATTCTGCCCTCTCCTCGAGACCAAAGTTTAAAGGCGCGAGCTAGCCCGCGCCTTACGATAGCCTTAGTTTGAACGAATCTTTTTATATAATACTTTTCTAAGGGTTTTGGAAACCACACCACCCACAATGCAAGTTGCCGGCACCTCCAACAAACCATTCACACCAACAAAAGCAAGGATAAATGCAAAAATACTTAAGTTGCCTATGCTTGCATTAATGGACTGAATATATTCGGTATTCCAAAAAAACAGCATCAAAGCACTCATAAACAATATTGTATTGAATAATGCCGCAAGAAAACCGCCGATAAAAAAAGAAACGGTTTTAGAACGATCTATTTTTTCAATTCCTTTAAAAGCAATGCCTGTAAACCATCCCATCAAGGCTCTTGTGGGTACGCAAACAAGAAATGTCAAAAACGGATTAATCCCCAAGAGAGCCGCACCAAAAGGGCTCATTCCAAAGCACTGATAAAAGCTGGTTAAGCCGAACACCGTACCTAAAAGCAGCCCCGCCCTTGGCCCAATAATCATTGCCCCAATCGCAACGGGAATGGTAATTAAAGAAACCTCTAAGCCCGCCGTTCGTAAATAACCCAAAGGGGTAAAGGACATCAGCAAAATGATGGCAATCATCATGCCCGTTGTTGTTAAATCCTTTACAGAAAGCTTGTCCCCACTTTTTACTGCCATTGCTTGTTCACTCATTGTAATGACTCCTTTCATTCTCACTCTTATGCTCCGCATGGCGGAAGATATAAGATTACTAGGTTTTATTTTGGCTTAAACCTTCTAATCATTTGAAGTATATCTGGCTTTTTGGACCATAACATCTTTCCATGATTTTTCTTAGAAAGCTTATCTTGAACCATTATAACAGCTAACGAAATAATTACAATATATTTTTCGAATTTTCGTTAATTTTTGTACAATGTTTTTCCATTTTTCGACTCAATCTAAAAGCTGTTCCTTTAATTTTTCACCGTCTGCTGTAAAAAATATGGCAAACCACGCCGTTAGAGATGTAAGGAGCTGTTTTTGTGTACGAAGAATTCCCTTTATTTCTAGCTCTGCCCCTATTTCATCGAAACCGAAATCATCTTCACGTTTTACCGTTTCAAAATAAATTTCACCGTCTTCGTGAAAGCCCATAAGAAAGGTACAGCCAAGCTTTTGCGCCGTTGTAACGCAAATAATTCGTATTTCCTCCTGAATCGTCTCAGGAAGTGCTTGGAACTTTGGCTCCAAATAATATTTCTGCTTCTCGTAGCTTGCCGCCGCCAAAATAAAATCACTCACCTGTTTTTCCTCCTCGTATGGAAACCTCTCCCGAAAATACAACCTCTCGGTTTCCGTTATCCTTTCTGATTACAACCAATTCTCCCTCTGGCGTAATATCCACCGCTTGGGCAAAAAAGGTTTCCTTGCCCAAAACCTTAACCTCCTGATTGAGGGTGCTGCACTTTTCCTTATATCTTAAAAGAAACGGCGCAAAGCTGGAATGGGAGGCAGTAAATTCTTCATACAAATTTTCAAAATTCACTAACACCCTTTGCAAAATATTTTTTCTGGAAAAGGTTCTTCCCATTTCCAAATATAGGGAGGTAGCAACCTCCCTTAACCCCTCAGGGAATTCTGTGGTGTTTACATTGATGCCAATGCCAACGATTACAAAATGTGTCTGCTGCATTTCGCAGTCCATCTCCGTTAGAATTCCAACGAATTTCTTCCCATTTAGTAATATATCATTGGGCCACTTAATTTTAGGGGAAAACCCTGTTTCTTCTTCTAACGCCTGGCAAACAGCAAGGCCCGCCAAAAGGGTAAGAACTGAAGCCTCCGAAGGGAAAATGGTGGGTCGCAGTAAGATGCTCATCCAAATTCCGGAGCCGGCAGGTGCTTCCCAATGGCGCCCTCGTCTGCCCCGTCCGGCGGTCATTCGCTCGGCAACGGCAATGGTTCCCTCTGGTGCACCGTCCAAGGCAAGCTCACGCAGGCACCCGTTGGTGGTTGTTGTTTCCTTATAAAAATATATAGGCTTCCCCAGCTTTTTTGCTGTCAACCCTTGGGCAATTTCTTTTTCATTATACATGGTGTCGTGTAAAATTAAACGATACCCCTTATTTGTAATGGCTTCTATTTCATAGCCTTCTTCCCTGAGCTTTTTTATTCCTTTCCAAACAGCCGCACGGCTAATACGCAACTGCTCTCCAATGTCTTGACCGGAAAGGAAGTCTTGCTCTCGACGTAAAATTTCCAATATTCGATACATATCTAACCTCCGTTAAAAAAAGAGCGTCTATGAGACGCTCAAATTCTATCTTACCCTTTTGCCTTGCTACTTACACGGCTCATAAATTTCTTCAAATCTATAATTGCGCGACCATGTGTGCCATCGCAAATTTTATCAACTTCATCATAGGCTTTCACCTGGAACATCAAAAGCTTACCATTTACCTCTGTCACTTCAACTACGACGCGTACCTTCATTCCAACGGGTGTCGCCGCCATATGCTTAAAATCAAAAGAAGTACCAACGGTTTCCCAACCTTCCGGCAAAAAAGGCTTTACCGCACCAATTGCTGTGCCTTCAATCCATGATAATAATCTGGGGGATGCAAAAACCGGCACATTATCGTTTCCGAATACGGTTGCTGTATCTGCCTCCTCAACAATATATTCTTTTTCAAAGGTAATGCCGGGTACAATGTTGTTAAACTCCATCAGTCTTGCTCCTCTCTGTCTTCTCTTATGTTTTTTTGTAGATCAATTTTTTCCTTTATCTCCGTTGCAATGCCTAAAATTTCATTGCGCACCTGTTGATCGAATAATGTACGGAATTCTTCCCCCGTCACTTTTTCTTTTTCAACAAGCAGCTTTGCGGAAGCATGCAATATTTCGATATTTTCTTTTAAAATCCGTATTGCTTCGTCATATGCATTGGTTACAATACGTTTTACTTCTTTGTCAATGGTTGTGGCGATATCCTCGCTGTAATTACGCTGATGTCCCCAATCCTTACCGATAAATACCTCGTTATTGTCATCACCAAATTGAATGGGGCCAAGAAGCTCGCTCATGCCATATTTGGTAACCATACTTCTTGCCAATGCCGTTGCACGCTCAATATCATTGGACGCACCTGTGGTTATATCTTTAATTACAATATATTCCGCCGCACGGCCGCCTAATAAGCTGACGATTTCTTGCTCCATAAACATCTTTGTCATATACATTTTGTCCTCGCCGGGCAAAGGCATGGTATAGCCGCCTGCCATTCCCGTAGGAATAACGGAGATGCTATGAACGGGGTCAAGCTCGCTTAATACTTCGAATAAAATTGCATGCCCACTTTCATGGTATGCAGTTATATATTTTTCTTTTTCAGAAATGACTCTGGTCTTTTTCTCTGTTCCCACACCGATTTTAATCAGTGCCTTCTGGATTTCTTCCATATCCACTGCCGTTTTGTTTTCTCTGGCTGTGAGTAATGCCGCCTCGTTCAAAAGGTTTGCCAAATCTGCACCTGTAAAGCCGGCTGTTGTTTGGGCAACTACCTTCAAGTCAACATCGGGCCCCAAAATTTTGCCCTTGGAATGCACCCGTAAAATTGCTTCTCTGCCCTTTACATCAGGCCTGCCCACATAAACCTGTCTGTCAAAACGACCGGGACGTAATAACGCAGGGTCTAATATATCTGCGCGGTTGGTTGCCGCAATAATGATAACACTTTCGTTAATGCCAAAGCCGTCCATCTCAACCAAAAGCTGATTCAGAGTTTGTTCTCTCTCATCATGCCCGCCGCCAAGACCGGCGCCTCTGCGACGACCAACGGCATCAATTTCGTCAATAAAAACAATGCTTGGCGCATGCTTCTTCGCCTGCTCAAACAAATCTCTTACACGGGAAGCACCAACGCCGACAAACATTTCAACGAAATCCGAACCGGAAATGCTAAAAAACGGTACGCCTGCCTCACCGGCAACTGCTTTTGCAAGCAATGTTTTACCTGTCCCCGGAGGGCCAACTAAAAGAACACCCTTTGGAATACGCGCGCCCAAGTTGGTAAATTTTTGCGGTGTGCGAAGAAACTGAACCAATTCCTCAAGCTCCGCCTTTTCTTCATCGCAGCCTGCAACGTTATCAAAGGTTACTTTGTTTTCACCCTCAACACTCATCTTGGCCTTGCTTTTACCAAAGCTTGCCATTTTACCGCCGCCACCTTGCATCTTGTTAAAGAGCAGCATAAAAAACAGCACCATAAGAATCATCATAATCAAAGATGGCAAAATAGTAGAGAGTAAGCTCTCTTTTTGCACATCTTTCGTTGTTTCTTTAATTGTGTCTCCATCGGCAATCTTCTGATCTACACGCTCTTGAAAAGTGGAAATGCTAGGAATATTTACAGAAATCACACTGCCATCACTAAGCGTTGCATCCGCAGTACCAAAATCCCCAACCTCTTTACTTCTGGTAATATCAAGCTCTTTTATATTTCCGCTTTCCAGCTCCCTTAACAAGTCGCTGTAAGTATATGCCTTTTGTTCCTCCTGCGGAGCAGTAAACCCCTCTTTATTGAAGGCCAAAAAAGCCAAAATAATAACAAAAATCGCCGCATACAGCCCTATGGCCTTCCAGTATTTATTCAATCGATTCCCTCCTGTTGATTCGTAATGCGAATTTATTTTTTCTTTTTAAAGAATCCGTACCAGTTTATAATTTTATCACATTTTCATAGAAAAGGCAACGTAGGTTTAGAAAAGTTTCATCAAAAACACCGCTTTTTCTAA
>JAQUSU010000003.1:11468-41411 GCA_028710085.1 Anaerotignum sp. | reverse complement strand
TTGATTCGTAATGCGAATTTATTTTTTCTTTTTAAAGAATCCGTACCAGTTTATAATTTTATCACATTTTCATAGAAAAGGCAACGTAGGTTTAGAAAAGTTTCATCAAAAACACCGCTTTTTCTAACAAAAAAAGAAAAAGAATTCCTTAAAAGGAACCCCTCTTCCTACATTATTATTCTTCATCAAAATGCAAAATGCCTACATAATTCAAATTTCTGTATCTTTGGGCATAATCCAAGCCATACCCAACAACAAACGCATCGGGAATGGTAAAGCCAACATAATCCACGGGCACGTCGGCAACACGTCTATCAGGTTTATCCAACAGCGTACAAATCTTAAATGTCTTTGGCTCTCTTTTTAACAAAAGCTCTCTCAAATGGCTCAGGGTTCTGCCACTATCAATAATATCCTCAATTAAAAGGACATTCTTTCCTGAAATATCCTCGTCCAAATCCCGCATAATCTTAATTTTTCCCGAGCTTTCCGTGCCATTTCCATAGCTGGAAACATCCATAAAGCTCATGGTTAGGGGCATTTTCAGTCGTTTGGAAAGCTCAGTCAAGGTCATTACCGCACCCTTTAGAACACAAACCAGTTCAACCTGCTCGCCGCCAAAATCCTCATAAATTTGCTCTGCCATTTCTTCCAATCTTTTGCTGATTGCATCAGCGCTGATCATCACTTCTACTCTTTCTTTCATTCCTTAACGAACCTCCGTATCTGAACTGTTAAAAACCGTTTTGTTTCCCCATCCACCTGATATGCCGTGGAAATCCGCTTACCCACTACCCAAAGAATTTGATCCTCAAAGGCAACGAGAGGTAATCTGTCCCTCTCTTCTCTGGGAATTTTTTCGTCAATCAAAAAATCTTTCAGCTTTTTCCGCCCATTTCCAACGGCAAGACGATCTCCTTTTTGCCTGGTTCGACAAAAAATCTCACAGCCTATTTTATCATAATCAAATACTTTCGTACAGCTATCTTCACTTTTTTCTGTTCTTTTTTCCGTACAAACCCAAGTATGCACATAAAAATCGGCTTCCGCAACAAAAATTTCCTGTTCCAAAGGCAACAAATAGCAAAAATCCTTGCTTTCTTGCTCCTCTTTTTTCATCGTCAATATGCCATAATTTTTCTGCACAATCATATTGTTGGGCAAATTCAAGCTTTTGCCACTTTGTTGCATTAGCAACCCTTCCAAAAGCTCAAAATGAACAGCAGCCACATCTTTTTTTGCGCCTAGTCTCTGAAAAGCCATTTGAAAAACTCTTTTTCGCATTACACTATGCATATTCGTTAAAGCATTTACATTGAGGCAAATCTCATGGTTTTCCCCTTTTTCCGCGGCCGTAGAAAATAACACTTGTGCTTGTCCTTGCAGATATTCTTCCTCTTCAGCGATTATTTGGGCTGTTTGCGCAATATGCGCCGTTGCTTTTGGATAAAGCTCCGTAAGTAAAGGCAAAATCTTATTTCTAACCCGATTTCTGGTATAGATGTTTTCCATATTCGTGCTGTCTTGACAGTAATCAAGCCCATTTCCCTCGCAATAGCCTTCAATTTCTTCTCTTGTACAAAATAATAAGGGACGAACAATATAATCTCGCACTGGACGAATTCCCGCTAAGCCCGAAATCCCTGCACCACGGCAAAGGCGCATTAAAATGGTTTCTGCCTGGTCGTTTTTATTATGTGCAACGGCTATCACACCGCCGTTTCTTTCCTTTTCAAAGGCTTCGTAGCGCAGCAGCCGTCCCATTTCCTCAGTACCTAAGCCTCTCATTTGGGCTTCTTTGGCCACATCAAAATAATAAACCTTGCAGGGAACGCCCCAATTGCGGCAAATCTCCTCCACAAAAGCCCTGTCTCGGTCTGCCTCCTCGCCCCGTAAACCGTGATGAACATGAATTGCTGTCAGGCTCCAGTTTTGCTCATAGGCAAACCCCTTTAAAATATGGAGCAACGCAACAGAATCCGCTCCGCCGGACACTCCCACCACAATATTTGCACCATTCGGGCACATATGAAATTTTTCGATGGTCTGCCAAACTTTATTTTGCATATTTCTTGCTCCCAAGCTAAATGCTTCTATCTCTGCGCCCACACTTTGAAGGCTCCTTAAATAAATATGTATTCACTTTACACGATAATTGAGAAAATGGCAATATCCGCTTTCTAAGGGTTTGCCCCATCTGCTTCTTTCATTCTTTGTAAAAACAAAACCTCCCCCGATTTTCCTTTTCGAAAACGGGAGAGGTTTGCCAACGCATGAAATTTAATCAAAAATACTACTCACTCTTTACAAAGGAAAAGCTTTGCTCTATTAGCATTTCCAAACCTCAAAAATCCATTCTTTTTTAAGCACTTTTTCTCTTTTTCCAAAATCGCCCCGCCAATACGGTCATGTCGTCTTTCACGGCATCCTTCAATTCTTTTTTTGCTTCCTTTAGAATATAATCCGCCGCATCCTGAGGATTTGAAACGGGGAATTTCTCCAATCTGTCCTTGAGCCATCCCGCTGTAACGTTTTCGCCTCCCAAGGCCTCGGTAATGCCATCGCTGAGCAAAAACACCATATCCTCGTCTTTTAACAGCATTTCATTTTTTACAATTTGAACCTGCTGCAATATTCCTGCAGGTAAGGTATGAGCCGTTACCGTTAAAATGCGGCCTCCTCGGCTTATATAGGAAGAAACGGCACCCAGCTTGATAAATTCCGCTTTACCATCAAATAAATCAACGGCACAAATATCAAGGGTTGCATAGGTTTCCTCCCCTTTTCTTAAGAGCAACGCAGAGTTAATCATTTTTACCGCCAAATCCCGTTCAAAGCCTGCCTCGGTAAATTGCTCCAAAAGCTCAATGGCAGTGCGGCTTTCCTCGGCGGCACTTTTGCCCTGCCCCATTCCGTCTGACAAAGCCATCAAGGCAATCCCCCTGTCTGTTTGCAAAAAAGCCGTGCTATCCCCAATGGGTTGATTTTCTTCGGCAGAGGAAAAGGCCGTGGCCGTTGTAAGGCTAAAAGAGGGAACCTCCGTGAAGCAGAGGGTGCATATGCCATCCTTTTGACAATGACAGGTGTTTGCATCATTTAAAACCATTGGTCGGTTCATGGTGCGCCTTACCAAGGGCAAGAGCTTGCTTTTGCACACCCCACGGCATCCACAGCCACGAAGTGAAATTTGCACCTGTCTGCCGTACCTGTTTTTCTCCTCTATGACACGCACATCTCGCAAACGGATTCCTTCCTTTGCGCACTCCTCCTTTAATAATTGCCCGGCCTGCTCCAAAAAGACATGTCCAACCTCAAGCTGACCGGAAAGTCCCACTAAAATATCGCTTACTGCCTTCATTTGCTGACTAACCAGCTCCCTGCACTCCGCCAAACGCCCCAGCCAAAGGCGATCTCTTCGGTATCCGTCATATGCTTGGTTTACCGTATCCACAAAAACGTCTCCTCTTGCGCACATTTCACGAAAGGATTCCGGCATCTGCGATAAAGTAACACGCCCTTTCCCCTCGCAATAGGATAAGGCGGAAAACGTCATGCTGTAGGTGCGATACAATTCCTCGTTCCAGCAATACTGTGCCATTCCACAACCCTTGCATGCCTTTTCTGCAATGCTATCCACTAGCTTTGATACATCTTTTTTTTCTTGTAGCTCCTCTTCATGCAAAAAGGTTTTTGCCAAAGCGGCAAAGGCTTTTGAAAACTCAAGAAGTCGTTCTTCCAGCATTTCTTTTTTTCGAATATACTTATCTTTACTTTCCTCTTTTTCCCATAGATTACCTGTCATCCACACAAGGCATTTTTTTGGCGTTAGTAAAAAAGCCGTTGCACCCAATGCCCATCCGCCTGCCCATAAAGGCTCCACCAAAGAAGCATCTGCATAAAACAAAAACATCACCGGGGATACGATCAGTGCAAGCACCAACGGAACCCGCCCAGCCTCTTTCAAGCATCCGCCGATTAATCCGCTTACACCAAGCACCGTAAAAAACAATAAATCCACACCGCTGCAAAGATACAGCAACAGCCCCAACAGCATTCCCGCCGCAGCACCGCCCCCCATTCCGTCTCGCCAAGCACAGGCGGCCAAAAAATACGCCAATAGGCACGGAAGTACACCCTGTTGCAAATAAGGCGCATCCATACCAGAAAGGCCTGCCATGGCACCCCCAAAAAGAAATACCAGACTTAAGGTTTCCTCTCGACTGGGTATGGGAACTCGTCTTTTTTCCCAAAGAAACACAACACCCCTTTGGGCCAGTAGGGAAAGCCCAGCCACCAAGGCACTTTCTATGCCTGCAACCGCAAAATAAAACGTTAAGCCTCCCTTACTGATTGCAAAAAAAACACCGGCAAGGGCCATGGCAAAGGCTCCAAGAAAGGCTTTTTTCAACATTTCTTCCCGTTCCACAAACCTTCCCAAGGTCAACTGAATTGCACAAGCAGCAGCGAGTGCCGCCCCAGCCTTTAACGGAATATCTACGATGCACCCTGCCGCAACACTAAGCAATGCACCCCAAAATAAAAATCCTTCGCCGAAAAACAAAGAAAGATACGCAATCCCCATTGGGCGTAAAATATGTAGCATTTCCGCCTTTCCCCAGCAAACTCCCATGGCGCATATGAACGCAAATTTTAATATATCCTTACCGTGAAACAGCTTGGGGATTGGGGACGAGTGAAAAGGAACATCTCGGGATACCTCAGGCTCTTGGTTAATTTGTTCTAAAATGATTTCTGTTTTTTCCATGACTCTTCCCTCCATATTCTCTATTGTAAGAAAATATGACTGCTTTTTTTGTCAATCTCTGGAGGTATCGTACATATTTTTTCGACAATTCCTTTGAAAATCTTACTTTTCATTCTTTCCCCAAAGTTTGTTCCCTTAAGCAAAAAGGCTTGTGATCCATAGAATCACAAGCCCTCATTTCTTATATCCGCATTATTTCATTGCTATTGCCAAGTCTGTTAACAAAATTATTTATCCTTGGCTTTGATATCCGTTACATAACCGCTGTTGTTGACTTCCAGTTCTACATAGCAATCATCATGATTATCCTCACAGGCATCCATAAAGTCATCCAGACCGCTCAAATTATCATTATAATCGTCATCGTCATAATCGTTGTCATGTTTTATATTATAGGTTACATCCACACCGGAGGTGCAATACCAGGTATATTCATTTCCTGAGTCATCCTCAATTTTTATCCTTTTATTCGAGGTGGATACACTCTTTAAATAGCCTTCTTCCGGTTTATCCTCGGCATCGTCCTCATCCACAATTTTTGCCACAACCTTTATTACCTTATCGTCCGAGTTCAAATAGAGTGTTACCGTGATTACCTCATCATTATTCAAATCATCTTGCGCATCATCCAAATCGTCTGCATCCACGCTTTTTCCATCTAGGGTCATGGTTACAGTACCTGATTTAAAATAGTAGGACTTTGGTTTGGAGCTGATTTCCGCGGTTATCTCCCAAACATCAACGTCACTGAGGATACCCTTCACAGTGTCATCCACATCGTCATCTTCTGCCGTAGCAACAATTTTTGTTACCTTATCCTTGCTGTTAAGTGTCAATGTAATATCAATATCTTCATCGTCACCATTTGCAACCTCAAGGGCATCGTCTAATTTTGAAACCGAAGAGCTGCTGCCATTCAATGTTACACTAACGCTACTGTAAATATCATATTCATAGCTTACTCCGCCGGCGGTAATTGTAATTTCATCCTTACTGGGTTCCACATTTTTCAAGGTGCCCTTTGTAGCCTTCGTATTTTTACCGGTAATTCCTGTAACCTCCCCCTTGCTGTTAAAGGTCAATTCTACCGTGTAGCTGTAATCCTTATAGCAACTTTTCAAAGTGGATAAAGATACCGTCTTTCCATCAATTTTAATGGATGGGCTGTTCAAATCATATTCGTAGCTTTTGCTGTTTACCGTAATTGTAATTTTAGATGACGTCAGTGACTTTAACGTTCCTTCTGACAATGCAGAATTTTTTGTGGTAGCAGAAATATCCGTAACAATATTATCACGATTCACCGTTAAAGTAACTCGGTAAGGATTATCCTCATACTTATCTGTCAAAGTATCAAGCTTACTGTTCTTTCCGTCTATTTCAACATCCACATCCGTATCAAGATAATATTTGTAGGTTTTTCCTGCTGCTTTTAATTCAAGGCGATGGCTGTTAATAAACTCTAAGGTTCCGTGGGTTTCGTCCTCCATGAAATCAATGGTAATATTTGTAACATAGCCTTTGCTGTCCAGCTTTAAAGTTACCGTGTAATTATTCTTTTTATAATCAGACTGCAGTTTGGAGAACAAAATCGTTTTTCCATCAAATTTTATTGTAACATCATCATCCGAAAGAGGGTAGTCATAGCTCTTACTGCCCACCTCAATGGTTAGCTTTGAATCGCTCATATAGGTAAGGTCGCCAGAAAGAGGATTACTGGTACTGCTCATCGCTTCAATTTTGGTAACATAATTTGAGCTGTCAAAGGTCAGCGTTACATTATAGTCATAATCATCCATTGCATTAATTAATTTTGTAACAGTGGACTTGCTGCCGCCAATGGTAACCGAAACATCGTCATCCAATTTGTATGATGTTTCCTTGCTGCCATCCTTTACAGTAATTTTGCTGTTTGTTAGAGCCTTCAGCGTATAGGTTTTGCTCGTTATAATTCCTTTTACGGATTTACTGATTACCACAGCGCTTAAATTCTCACCACTGTATGTGATAGTAACGGTATCGCCAACGCCAATATTCTTTAACGCAACCGTTTCTCCATCGTAGGTTACCTTCACAGAAGAGCTTTTTCCAAATACATTAATGCCTTGATTGCTATTTGTTTTTACACTTAAAAAGATATCTCCATTGCTTAAAATCATACTATTGATCACTGTTCCCGTCACAGTACCCGCGGTTGGAGTAGCAGGAACCGTCGTAGTTGAGCCATCTAAAGTATTATAGGTAATCACAGATAACACAGCCATTTCGGCACGATTTATTTTTGCATTGGGGTTAAAATTATTATTCGTATCCCCAATCATAATTTTCTTGGTGTTTAACAGTGCCAAATATGGCACGGCACTGCTGGAAATTTTAGATTTATCTTTATAGGAAATCGTTGCGCTGTTGTTTACAGTATAAATGATACTTAACGCTTTGCCAAACATTAAGCCAACTTCTTCTCTGGTTGCATATTGCGTTCCGTCTTTTAATTTCGTCAAATCGCTATTTTCGATTATTTTGTTTTCCAAGGCATAGGCAGTTGCATTATAAGCCCAAGTAGGAATATTATACGCACTCATAACCGGTGTCCATTTACTAACCTCCGTTGAGGTCACGTCCTGCTTCGTATGTGCCTTCATAATGGAGTAAATCATCTGTACCGATTCACATAAGGTTACATTATTTTTGGGTTTGGAATACTTCTTTCCATTTTCGGTATACCCATTCATCAAACCCAATGACTGCGCTTGTTCAACATACTTTGCTGCACCTGACCATGGCACTGTATTGATATCCGCAAATACAGAACCAAAAGCGGTTACCCCCATGCTTCCAAATGCTAACGATGTGGCCACCATGACCGCTAAAAATCTTTTCATAAGTAAATGCCCCCATTCAACTTATTTCTTTTATCCAAACATTAAATTTTGCCAATTTAGGTTCACTAAACTTACTATAACATAAAAACAAGTGAAAAATCTTTTCAAAAGTATTAAGGTTGCTATAATATTCCGCCTTTTTTCAATCCTTTTTGCGCAATCTACAAAGATATTCCTTTTTTCTTTGCTCAAATTCTTCGGGATACACCCTGTAGCTCTTTTCCATAAGTAAATCGTAAATTGTGCCCAGCATTACCTTTCCAGAGGTAACATAACAATTTTCATAATCTGAAATTTCAAAGGAGTCATCGTGAAATCGACCCTTTATGCCTGAAAACCCAAACTGAATTGTGGGAATAAGAACGCCTAAATCACCCACATCTCCGGATGCTCCCGAAACAGGATTTTCAACGATTTCCTCCGCCTTACAAAATAACAGCATATTTTTCTTTACTGTTTGATTCAATTTTTTCGATTGCTTTAACGGTAAATAACCCGCTGTATCTGTAATAAAGCACTGTAATTCCAAAGCCCTTGCACAATGCTCCAAGCAAGCGTCAACCCGCCTGCATGCCTCAAACAGCGTTTCGTTGTCGTTGGCTCTAACGTAAGTTTCCAAAACGGTTTCATCAGGAATGACGTTAACACTGCCGCCGCCTTGTGTCAAAACGGGGTTTAAACGCAACCCTCTTTCGGGGTCAAACTGATCCTTCAAAAAGGAAATGGCATTCATGGCTAACATTGCCCCATGGAGGGTGTTTCGCCCCAAATGAGGTGCCACACCCGAATGGGCTGCACGGCCGACAAACACCGCTTTTTTTGCCATAAAGCCTGCCAAGGTTGAGCCGACATCAAATTTTGTCCCTACGTCCCCATTGGCATGGGCACTAAGCACGCAATCCGCCCCGTCAAAGCAGCCTAAGGCAATCATATTTTGTTTGCCCGAGCGAAATTCTATTTTCCCCTCAGCAATCAAGCCATCCCGATAGGAAAAATCAATGTATTCTTCCGCAGGCGTAAAGAAAAAGCTAACCTTGCAATCCGTATACTCCATAATGCCTGAATCCAGCAAAGCTTTTAAAACAGACAACGCCATGGTGGTTTGTATGCTGTGACCGCAAGAATGAATATTCCCCGAACCGCCTTTTTTAGGCAGTGCATCTATATCCGCCGCAAAGGCAATATGATAGCCATCTCCCGTTCCAAGGGTTGCAATGATGCCTGTAACGGCAACCTCTTTTTGGTAGGAAACGCCCCATTCCTCCAGCAAAGCCGTTATTTTCTTTGCTGTTTCCACCTCAGAAAAGCCCAATTCGGCACACTGAAAAAAATCCTCTCCTCTTTGAAAAATTGCATGCTTTTCATTTTCTATATAGGATAGCAATTCTTCCTTCGTAAGCACTCTCTTCCCCCCTATTCCCAGTCTAAAACTAAGCCAACGCCCACCTCTTCCACAGGACAACGCTTATCAAGCTCTGCCCTTACCCGAAAAGAGGTGCAGTGACAAGGATATAGATTCTCTATCCCTTCCTTTTCCAAAAAAGAAATTGTTTCCCTCGTTCTCTCGTCTATGTCAAAAAGGTGGAAACCGCCTAAAATCCCCAAAACCTTTTCTTTTCCCGTAATTTTTTTTGCATAAGCAATGATATTACAAATTCCTGCATGGGAACAGCCCGTAATAATATAGATTCCGTCCTCCGTAGAATATGCCAGCGCCGAATCATCCAGAATCATATCCGGCTTACTTCCGTCTTGCTCTTGCAATAAACCAATGGAATACGGTTCTTCAAAGGCAAGCTCCCTTGGAATTTCCCCAAGGAACACAAGGTGATCCGTCAGCCAATATGGCTCTTTTGTTTCAAAAAGGGTAAAATGCGCTTGCACCGCTTCTTTCTCTAAGGGACATCCGATGGAAAGCCCTTCAAAATCACGGGGAAGCAGCGCATGGGGATGACAGATTAACCTCGGTTTCATCCCTTGGCAAACCTCCAATAAAGGAAGCAAGCCCCCTGTATGGTCATTGTGTCCATGGGAAAGAACAATGGCCTCCGCCTTTTTTACATCAATGGACATATCCTCTGCATTTTTCAAAAACGCTGAGGAATAGCCAACATCAAATAAAAAAGATTTTCCCTCTGCCTCAATCCAATAGGAAACCGCAGGCTCCCCTAAATAATAAACATCAATATATGTGTGGTTATCCATCAAAACTGTAATTTTCATACTATTCCCCCTTCCACATTTTCCCCACCATTATACTTTAACTGTTACAGAAACACAAGGCAAGGAGAAGGCTATCCCTTTTGTGACGAACGAAAATGAAAAAAGTTCCAATTCCGTTGCATTTTTGGTTTCTTCGCAATACTTTTTTGGAAGCTCATTCTTTATTCCTACTCAATGCTCTCCGCTGCTTTTTCATCAATTCTCACTGAAATGGCATATTTAAAAAGAGTGCAAACCGCGGCTGCACTCTTTTTAAATGAAAAATATTCCCGTTTTCAGTGGCAGCGTTTGAAACCGTGCTAAATTTATTTTACAAGTCTTTCCTCAAGCCTTGCCTTAAGCTCCTCATATCCTGGTTTTCCAAGCAAAGCAAACATATTTTTCTTGTAAGCCTCAACCCCTGGTTGGTCAAAGGGGTTCACGTCCAAAAGGTATCCGCTAATGCCAACGGCTTTTTCAAAGAAATATACCAGCGCCCCAAAGTGCCATGCATCCATTCGGTCAATTTCAATAACCATATTGGGCACACCGCCATCCATATGGGCAAGCATGGTTCCTGCAAATGCCTTGCTGTTTACAAATTGCATCTCTTTTCCTGCCAAAAAATTTAAACCATCCCCGTCTGCTTCGTCAAAAGGAAGGATTGCGGGTGTTTTCGGCTCCTTATTCCAAAGTACTGTTTCAAAAAAATATCTCCCGCCCTCTTGAATAAACTGCCCGATAGAATGCAAATCCGTTGAAAAATTCGCAGAAACAGGGAAAATCCCCTTGCCCTCCTTCCCTTCGCTTTCTGCAAAAAGCTGTTTGAACCACTCGCCAAAGGAGGTCAAATGGGGTTCGTAGTTTGCCAAAATCTCAATGGTTTTGCCCTGTTTGTAGAATAAATAGCGCATTGCGGCATACTGATAGCATTCGTTTTCCCAAAAATCCGCCTTTCCATAGGCTTCCATGGAGGCCTTCGCCCCAGCCATTACTGCATCAATATCCACACCAGCCACTGCCATAGCCAATAAGCCCACCGCCGTCAGCACAGTAAACCTGCCGCCAACATCATCGGGGATCACAAAGGTTTCGTACCCTTCCTGATTACACATTTCCTTTAATGCGCCTTTTGCCCGATCTGTGGTGGCATAAATGCGCTTTGCAGCCTCCCCTTTGCCATATTTCTTCTCCAGAAGCTGTTTGAAAATACGAAAAGCGATGGCAGGCTCTGTTGTCGTTCCCGATTTCGAAATGACATTGATGGAAAAATCCCTGTCGCCTAAAATCTGCAAAATATCGTTTAAATACGCAGAGCTGATGTTATTGCCTACAAAATAAATATCCGGTGTGTCTTTTTTCAATTCGTTATAATAAGGGCTTTTGATAAAATCCAATGCCGTTCTTGTGCCCAAATAAGAGCCGCCAATCCCAATCACAATTAACACACTGCTGTCTTGCTTGATTTTTGCAGCCGCTTTTTTAATTCTTTCAAACTCTTCTTTATCGAAATTTTTCGGCAAATCCACCCATCCAGCAAAATCATTGCCTTTTCCAGTTTTATTGTGGAGGGCAGCGTGGCAGCGAAGAACCTCCCCTGAAAGTGTCGATAATTCCTCTTTTTGAACCGCTTCCCCTTGCACTGTGAATTTAATTCCCATTTAAATTCCTCCTTCTCTTTGTGAAAGGCATACCTCCGTATTGGAAAAGTATGCCCTTTTTGCAGTATATTATAAGGTGCCTTTTACGATGATTTCGGGAACAGGCTCTGTAATAATTTCTTTTGAAACTTCCTTTTCCTCCTGTACAAAACCGTTGATCCTCGTAATTTGAATCGTGCTTTTTTTCTGCCCTGCACGTCCTTGCTGAAGCACCTTTTGATAGCTTTTGGGCTTTGTTTCGTCTGTTTGATATTCATAGGTTTTCGGCTCAACCGTAGTTAAAACTTGCGTTTCTATTGTTCTCACGGAAATCTTTGGCTTACTGATTGGCACATTGATTACCTGCCCTAAGAAAATTCCCGCTTCTATGGTTAGCCCCTCGTTTAAGTTTAGTAAATCCTCCACGGAGCAATCATAATTTGGTGCAATTTTATACAGCGCATCCCCGGACTGAACGGTATAGGTTCCCGTTGCAGTTGTGGTGGATTGTAAAGCAGTAATAGCATCACTGACTGAAATAATTTCATCGGAATCAACAAAACTGGATACAACCGTAACATTTTCCACCCATTCCACCGTTGCCTCGACCCCCTCGGCGGGAAGATAAGGCTCTTTTATAGCATCCAAAACCTCATTTGCCTGTGCTTCGTTTGCCAAAACAACCCCTTTGGCTTCATCAATCATAATGGTAGCCGCATTCACTTTATATGTCACCTTATTTCGCAGCAACGGTATTAAATGCTCCAGTGTACATACATCCTTTTTGCGGCTTTGTCCAATATGAATCCGTTTTGTCTTGATTTCTTCGTTTATTTTAACCTCGGAGCCTACAATTCCAGCCAGCTGGGTTTCAAGGGTATCTGTAATGGTTTCAGCTGTAACAGAGCCCCCTTCCAGCACCCCAACACTCTCAGCGCCAACAAAAACTTCCGTCCCGTTTTTCCGTAGAAAAAGAAAAAGAATGATGAAAATAACCAGTAGCCCCACGCCGAAAATCATCTGTTTTCTGGCCAATGCATTCCGTTTTCTGTTTTTGGGCTTATCCATATTTTGTGGCTTTTGCGGTCTTTTACTCCGATTTGAATTATCCTGCCTTGGTGCTCTTGGCATATTTCCTCCATATGGTACCCGCTCATCTCTGCGGGGAAACTGTTCTCTTCCATCGGCCACCTTTACGCCACCTTCTTTCTCGTTGGTAATTTGCCTAAAACTACTATTATTGTAAATTATTCAACAAAGGAATGCAAGCAAAAGACAGCAGAAAGAAAGAAGTGTTGGAAAAACGTAAAACAGCATTCAAAAATGAAAAATTATTTTCTCTATTCAAAGAAGTGATGAAAAACAAAAAAACCGATTGCAAAAAACAATCGGTTTTTCCCTCATTAACTCCTCACGGCACCAATAAATTATTTATTGTGAATGGAGCGTAAAATAAATTCTGTATGATATTTAATATGTCCATGGGCAACTGTTGCGCCTTCCTCAGCATCATGGTTTTCAATGGCACGCATAATTCCCCTATGGTGGGCAATAATGGCAGGAATTGAGCTATCCACCTTCAAATGAGCCATGCGATACCGATAAAGCTGAACGCGCAAATTCTGATAAATTTGTGTTAATTTATCATTCTCTGTGGACTCCAAAATTAAATCGTGGAAATCCTCATCCAACTGAATAATCCGCTCCAGATCGCTTTCGCCAACGGCACGTTCAAATTCCGCCTCTACATTTTTTAATTTCTGTAATTCTTCTTTTCTCATTTTTACACAAGCAATGCTTGTTGCCAGGCTTTCCAGCGCATCTCTAACCTCCAGAATATTAATAATATCCTTTTCGCTCATATCCAGCACCTGGGCACCCTTTCTGGGCACAAGCTCCACCAGATTTTCTAACGCAAGCATACGCAATGCCTCCCTTACAGGGGTTCTGCTTACACCAAGCCTGTCCGCCAATTGATTTTCCATCAGCCTTTCACCGGGAACCAGTTTCCCTGTTAAAATGGCATCTCTAAGGGTATTAAAAACAACATCCCTTAATGGCAGATATTCGTTGCTGTTAATGATAAATTTCGTTTCTTCCATCCCCATCTTCGCCTCTCCTCCCATCATTTCCATGATAAATCTTTGTGGCTACAACTTCCTTCAAACCGAATTTTCTCCGCATCGTTGCCGCCGCCTGCTTTGCTTTCTCTTCTTCTTTAAATAAACCGAAAACTGTGGGACCACTTCCGCTCATCAACGCACCCTCTGCGCCAAGACGAACCATTTCTTCTTTAAGCTGAGCAATTTTAGGATACATGGGAATGGTCACGGTTTCCAAAACATTTCCTAAAAACCCTGCCATTTTTGTAATATCCTCCTCGCCCATTGCCTGTATCATCCCTTCCGCATCAGGATGATTCTTTAACCCCTGCCAGTTTAACCCTTGGTAAACCGTTGCGGTAGAAACGCTGACAGGAATCTTTGCCAATACAACGTAACACATAGGACATAGATATTTCACAGGCGTCAAAATTTCGCCAACACCCTCAGACAGCATCGTTCCTCTTTGAACGCAATAAGGGATATCCGACCCAAGAAGGAACGCCAAATCCTTCAATTCCATCATGGTAAGCTCTAATCCAAACAAGCGATTCATTCCCACTAAAACAGCCGCACAATCCGCACTTCCCCCTGCCAAGCCTGCCGCCACAGGAATCCGCTTATCAATTTCGATAAAAACGCCTTCTGTAATGTCAAACTTTGCCTTCATTAGCTCTGCTGCCCGGTATGCCAAATTACGGTTATCCGTTGGCAGCCAAGACACAGTGGTTTTAATAATAATTTCGTTATTACGGATGCGCTTCATGTAAATCCCATCGTAAAGACTTACTGTCTGCATAATGCTTTTGATCAGATGATAGCCATCTTCTCGCTTGCCTGTTACATCTAATGTTAAGTTGATTTTTGCCCTTGCTTTTAATCTTAATTCTCTCAAAATATGCCCTCTTAATAATACTGTATACATTGTTTCTTTTATTGTATAATATTTTCCCCAAAGTTACAATCGCCATCTTATACAAAAGCCCCCCTTTTTTCCTATGAAAAAACGCTAAAAAATAAATTTTATCTCCCCTTTTTGTGTACTTCTTCCTTAATATTTAGACATAATTTTTTCTTGAAAATTCCTCTTGCAATTTGAAAATAGCAGTGTATAATGGTGTCATAAATATTAATACCTCTTCAGGGCAGGGTGAAATTCCCGATCGGCGGTAAAGTCCGCGAGCGTAAGCAGGATTTGGTGAAATTCCAAAACCGACAGTATAGTCTGGATGGAAGAAGAGCAAGCATATGGTGGTAATCTGTTTTTTTGGTTGCCCTTTATACAGCGATTGTTGCCTTTTTGGCATACCCATAATTCCACGCAAATAGGTTTATGGAAGTTTTTTTGCTGTATCAAAAATGTTTGTTATGCCCTGTATGAGCCTTTGGCACATACAGGGCTTTTGTTTTGAATTTGCAATGATTTAAATTGTACGCCTTTTGCACAGGCAAAATCATTGCTTTCACCTCTGAATTCAGAGGATTCTTCTTCCATCCATTTCTTTGGGAACTCTCTCCCAACCTTTCCCCTGAAGGAAAGGAAGTTATCCCTATGGTAAATGAAAAATATATGAAACGTGCCATTTTTCTGGCAAAAAAAGCTCTGGGCTACACCACTCCAAACCCTTTGGTGGGTGCTGTCATTGTAAAAGACAATAAAATTATCGGTGAAGGCTATCATCACAAGGCCGGAGAGCCTCATGCCGAGCGTATGGCACTGGCAGACTGTAAGGAAAGTCCAAACGGGGCAACCATATACGTTACGCTGGAGCCTTGCTGCCATCAAGGGCGCACACCGCCTTGCACCGAAGCGATCATAGAGGCAGGCATTGGGCACGTTGTCATCGGTTCCTCTGACCCTAACCCATTGGTAAAGGGCAAGGGTGTGGAGCAATTGCGAAAAAACGGCATTACCGTAACGGAGCATTTTTTGAAAAAGGATTGCGATGCACTAAATGATGTGTTTTTTCACTTTATTACCACAAAAATGCCCTATGTAGCATTAAAATACGCCATGACTGCCGATGGAAAAATCGCCACCACAACAGGCGCTTCCCGTTGGATTAGCAATGAGGCCTCCCGTCTTCATGCCCATAGCCTGCGCCATCAATACAGCAGTATTTTAGTTGGCATTGAAACCGTTTTACAAGACGACCCTCTGTTAAATTGCAGAATTGAAAATGCGACACAGCCAATTCGCATTATTTGCGACAGCCGTCTGCGCCTTCCCTTGGAAAGCCAAATCTGCAAAACCGCAAAGGAATATAAAACCATTGTGGCTTATGCACAAGCTTCCTGCGAAAAAAAAGCAGCTTTGGAAGCCTTAGGGCTGATCCTATGGCAGCTGCCCGATGAAAGCGGAAGGGTTTCACTGCCTAGCCTAATGAAAAAATTAGGCGAAAATAGCATTGACAGCGTTTTGGTGGAGGGCGGCGGAACCATTCACTTTAGTTTTTTAGAACAAAACCTTGCCCAAAAGCTTTATATCTATTTCGCGCCCAAAATTTTTGGCGGAGCGGATGCCAAAACACCTGTGGGCGGAAAAGGAATTCTTGAACCAAGGGATGCCTTTCAGCTAAAGCTTTTGCATAGCCAAACGCTGGACGGGGATATTTTATTAGAGTATGCAATTGAATAAAAGTGCAAAATAGAAGGTCAAGACCTTGGGGCTAAGACCTTGGGCGCCGCCCAAACCTGCTTGCTTTTTGAAAAAAGCAAGACCAAAAACTTTTATACAAACCGCATATACATGCGGTTTTAGAGGAAAAAGCTGTACTGGCAAAAACGAATGTTTTTGCATATAAAAGTTTCGCTCAAGCCTTTTTAAAGGCTTGCAAGGTTCGGGACAGAGTCCCGAGAACTTGACCTTAAGTACTTGTTTTTTAAAAAGGAGGTGCTGTATGTTTACAGGATTGATTGAAGAAATCGGCTTTATCGATAAAATAGCTTCACAAAATAGCGGCGGTCAGCTTGTAATCCAATCAAAAGCAATACAAGAAGGCGCAAAGCTTGGGGATAGCATTTCAGTAAACGGTGTTTGCCTGACTGTGACCAATTTAACCAAAACCACCTTTACCGCCGATGTCATGCCCGAAACACTAAAACGCAGTAATCTGGGAGGGCTGCAAAAAGGCTCCCCTGTTCATTTGGAACGTGCCATGGCTGCAAACGGCCGATTTGGCGGGCATATGGTAAGCGGACATATCGACGGAACAGGCATCCTTTCCGCAAAAAAACAGGAGGGAAATGCCATTCGCCTTTTTATCCAGGCCGATGCAGCCCTTTTACGCCAAATCATCGAAAAAGGCTCTATCGCCATTGATGGCGTCAGCCTAACCGTCATTTCTGTGGATAAAGAGCAGTTTTCTGTGGGGATTATCCCCCATACAGGCACGCAAACCATCTTATTGAACAAAAAAATTGGCGATAAGGTGAATCTGGAAACGGATATCATCGCCAAGTATATACAACGCTTTATGGAAAACAATAATGAAAAACAGGAGAAACCATTCACCTTAGAGTTTTTAAGAGAAAACGGATTTTAGGAGGAAAAACAATGAACACTTATCACACCATCGAAGAAGCCTTAGAAGAATTGAAGCAAGGAAAAATCATCCTCGTGACCGACGACCCAGACCGTGAAAACGAGGGAGATTTCATCTGCGCCGCAGAATTTGCAACCCAAGAAAACGTAAACTTTATGGCAAAATACGGCAAAGGCTTAATCTGTATGCCCATGAGCGAGGAATTGGGGCACAAATTAGGCTTGCCCCAAATGGTTTCGGAAAATACCGATAACCATTCCACCGCTTTCACCGTATCCATCGACCATGTGGATACCACCACAGGCATTTCCGCCGCAGAACGCTCCATCACAGCATTAAAGTGCGTGGAAGCGGATGCAAAACCCGAGGATTTCCGCAGACCTGGGCATATGTTTCCCCTCATTGCGAAAAAGGGCGGCGTATTAAAAAGAGAAGGACATACCGAGGCCACTGTGGATTTAATGCGTCTTGCTGGCTTAAAGGAATGTGGTCTTTGCTGCGAAATTATGGCGGAGGACGGCACAATGATGCGAGCACCTGAACTTTGGGAGGTTGCAAAGGAGCATAATCTAAAATTCATTACCATTCATGATTTGCAAAACTACTGCCGCCGCCACGAAAAGCATGTACATTGTGAAGCCGTTGCGAACCTACCTACCCCTTACGGCGAATTTAAAATTTACGGTTATGTGAATGATATTACTGGGGAGCATCATGTTGCTTTGGTGAAAGGGGAAATTGGTGACGGGAAAGACCTTCTCTGCCGTGTACATTCCGAATGCCTGACAGGGGACGTGTTCGGCTCCTGCCGTTGCGACTGCGGACAGCAGCTTGCAGCCGCCATGCGACAAATTGAGGAGGAAGGCAGAGGGATTCTTTTATACATGCGTCAAGAAGGCAGAGGCATTGGCTTAATCAACAAATTAAAGGCATATGCTTTACAAGAGCAGGGGCAGGACACCGTTGAAGCGAACATTTCCCTTGGCTTTGCGGCGGATTTAAGGGAATACTGGATTGGCGCACAGATTTTAGAGGATTTAGGTGCAAAGGAATTACATCTTCTCACCAACAATCCCGACAAGGTTTACGGTTTAGACGGTTTTGGCGTGCAAATCTCAAAGCGTGTATCCATTGAAATTGCGCCGCAGGAGTTCGATTTGGAATATTTACGCACCAAGCAGGAAAAAATGGGGCATATTTTTTCCAACACACTTTAAGTTCTAGAGATTAAGTTCTCGGGACTCTGTCCCGAACCTTGCAAGCCTTTGAAAAGGCTTGAGCGAAACTTTTATATGCAAAAATTATATTTTTGCTTTGGGGTAAGGACACAACTATTTAAAAATAGTGAAAAGGATTGGGAAGAAGGCATTTCCGAAAGGGAATTCTAATACAAGCTTCCCCTCGACGTGCAAAATATTAATTTAGCGATTTTCAAAATTATTTATATACTATTAGGAGGAATTTAACATGAAACTGGTTCAGGGAAATTTAATTGCAACAAATATGAAGGTAGGAATTGTGGCTTCACGTTTTAACGATTTTATCGTTAGTAAGCTGGTGGATGGCGCGGAGGATGCCCTCTTACGTCATGGTGTTGCGGCAGACAATATTTCTTTGGTACGCGTTCCGGGGGCATTTGAAATCCCCGCTGCCGCAAAGCTTATGGTAAACAGCGGCGCATTCGATGCGATTGTTTGCCTTGGTGCGGTCATTCGTGGTGCAACCACACATTACGATTATGTTTGCAGCGAGGTTTCCAAGGGCGTTGCGCATCTTTCCATGGTAACCGATACTCCCGTGCTTTTTGGCGTAGTTACAACGGAAAATATCGAGCAGGCCATTGAACGCGCAGGCACAAAAGCAGGCAACAAAGGCTATGATACCGCCCTGGCAGCCATTGAAATGGTGAATCTTTCCGCTGAAATCAAGGGAATCAATAAATAATTTTACTTTTAAAAAAAATTATGCAAATAGGCAAGGCATAAAATCAAAAGCTTTGACCATTCCGTTGTAAAAATCCCTTTTTCAAAAAAAAAGTAAAAAATTAAGGGCAGTCATTTGGGGTGTATACTATTTTTCTCAAGCTGCCCAATACTTAAATGTTTTTTAATTCTTATGAAATCTTGTAGCGAATCCCTTTTTTGTATTATAATATACATATGGCAAATTGTCCTGATAAGGAGGGGTTCTATGCAAGATTTTTATATAAAAAACAAACGGGCAATACAAAATTTTTTGATTCTTTGCAGTGGAATTCTGGCTTGCTTTCTATTTTTTCGCTACCTGTTTCCCATTTTTTTGCCTTTTGTTTTTGGGTGGCTATTAAGCCGTTTATTTATTCCTCTGGCGAATTTATTGGAAAAACATCATATTCCACGCTGGGTTGGCGCTCTCCTGGGGATTCTTCTTTTGATTTCTATCCTCGGATTTTTAGGGTATTTTGCAGGCGCTCAGCTTTATGCACAGCTGGAAAATCTGCTCAATGACCTCCCCTTTTATTTGGAAAAAATAGAGGAAGGGCTTACCTTATTTTGGGCAAAGGTGGATGGGCTTCTCATCGGCTTACCCGAAGGTGTGACAAACGTAACAGCCACTTTGCAAGAGGAGCTATTTAATATTTTGCTTTCCTTGGCACAAACGAGTGGCTCCGTTTCGGCCATTACTGCCATACCAAAAATCCTACTTGGATTTTTTATCGCATTATTTTCCGCATACTTTCTTACCAAGGACAGAGAAAGCATTCACTTGGCCTATAAAACCCATGTTGAGCCATTATTCGGCGCTTCCTTGCAGGCCACAAAAAAGGATTTGGCGGCTTCCCTTTGGGGATATGTAAAAACCCAATTGATCCTGATGGTTTATATCTTTCTCATTTGCGTGATCGGGCTGTATGTTCTGCATTCACCTTATGCGTTATTGATTAGCGTTTGCATTGCCATCATCGATGCCATCCCTTTTTTTGGAAGCGGCTTCATTCTTTGGCCCGGGGCATTGCTCAGCTTTATTTTAGGAAACAACACCTTAGGCATCGGGTACCTTGTGATTTATGGAATTGTTCAGGTTGTACGTCAGCTCATGCAGCCAAAAATCCTTGGTGCACAAATTGGCATGCACCCACTGCTTACCTTATTTTCCATGTATTTTGGATACCAATGTATTGGGTTTTGGGGATTAATTCTTGGCCCCGTGATTGCTGTGATGCTGCGGACAATCCTCCGCTTTCGACAAGAAAAAAAGAAAACCCTTGTGTAGCACAAAAGCGGTCTGCAAAAATTGGCAGACCGCTTTTTTAAAACCAAATTTTTTGAATAACAACCAAAATAACGAGATGTAACGGATAAAAAACATAGAAAAAATATTTCGGTAGATAAACTGTTTTTTTCCACACTCTCCCCGCCAACGGAAATGCACAAAGGGAAAGACTTTGAACCCATATGCCTGTAAAAAATCCATAGAGCAGCTGCAAAAGCACCTGTCCATAAAAAGAAAGCACTCTGGCGGAATCATAGAATCCAAATACAAAAATGGTTGCAACGCCATACCAGCTATAGCTGCTTTTGATCCAATAGGAAAGAATCAGCAAAACCCCTGCTAAAACCCTTTCCCGCCCGCCCTTTCTCCAAAGCCATAACACCAAAGCCCCCAAAGCCAACGTAAACAACGGGTTTAAGTGGGTATTTTGAAATGCCAACCAATAAATAGGCTGAGAAATGGCTGCCGCCAAAAGGATACGAAGGATATACTTTGGAAAATTCGAGGTAAAGGTAACCCCTCGGGCAATTCCAAAGGCAAATAGTGGAAAGGACAGCCGCCCAATCAACCGCAAGGCAATTTGCTCGGGGAAAAGTATGGCGCCGATATGATCCACAACCATAAGGATTGCCGCCAAGGCTGTGGTCATCTGATTACGCCGCTCCATTAATTTTCTGCAAACATTGCTGTGGAAAGATAGCGTTCACCCGTATCAGGCAAAAATACAACAATATTTTTCCCTGCATTTTCCGGGCGTTCCGCCAGCTTCCTTGCGGCAAAAATAGCGGCTCCCGAGGAAATACCTACCAAAAGCCCCTCCGTTTTTGCAATCTCTCTGCCCGCTTCAAAGGCTTCTTCATTTTCAACGGCAATAATTTCGTCATAAATTTCCGTATTTAATATGGAAGGAATAAAATTTGCCCCAATCCCCTGTATGCCATGAGGGCCTGCCACACCCTTAGACAATAAAGGCGACTTCGCCGGCTCAACGGCTACCACTTGAATTTGAGGATTTTTCTCCTTTAAATATTTTCCCACACCGGAAATTGTGCCACCGGTACCGATTCCCGCAACAAAAATATCCACCTTGCCTTCTGTATCTTCGTATATTTCAGGGCCTGTGGTTTCATAATGAGCCTTTGGATTTGCAGGGTTATCAAACTGCCCAGGAATGAAAGAATTAGGGATTTCTTTATTCAATTCCTCCGCTTTTTCAATGGCACCCGCCATTCCTTTTGCCCCCGGCGTAAGCACAAGCTCCGCGCCATAGGCCTTCATCAGTAACCTCCGCTCCATACTCATGGAATCGGGCATTATAATAATTGCACGGTATCCCTTTGCCGCAGCCATTACCGCCAAGCCAATCCCTGTGTTGCCACTGGTCGGCTCAATCATCGTTGCGCCTTCTTTTAAAATTCCACTTTGTTCCGCTTCCTCAACCATTGCTTTGGCGATTCTGTCCTTTGCGCTGCCACCGGGATTCATAAATTCCACCTTTGCCAATAATTTTGCTCCCAGACCGCATTTTTTTTCATACTGTGTCAATTCTAATAACGGTGTTTTTCCAATTAACTCTTCAATGCTTTGATAAATCATATTTTATCCCGCCCTTTCTATTCATACTTAAATGGTATGATTTAAATAGTATCACCGTTGCATTCTTTCGTCAAGCAATATCTCTATTGTTATTCCTTTCCTTTTATGCTACTATAAAAATTGAATTTGTAAACATTTTTTTAGGTGTTCTGAAAAATTATATTATAGCTTGCTCTTTTGAAGTGGCTCACAAATGGACAAAATACTTTCATAAGTATTCAGTTCTTATTTGTGATACTTTTTTGTAAAGAAACTATCATATACTATTCAACACGCTAAATTAATTTAAGAAAGGATATGACCATTTATGAGGCTTGGTCGTAACGACCCCTGCTGGTGCAACAGCGGTAAAAAATATAAGCAGTGCCATGCGGCAATGGACGAAAAAATTGCACAATATAAAGCAAAGGGAGCTAAGGTTCCTTCTCACAAAATCATTAAAACTCCGGCACAAATAGAAGGTATCCGAAAAGCCGGCGTGTTAAACACTGAAATACTAAACATGGTAGAAGAAAAAATTTGTGCAGGTATGTCTACGGATGATATTAATACCCTGGTGCATGAATTCACCGTCTCCCACGGCGGCACACCTGCACCCTTGGGCTATTGTGGCTTCCCAAAAAGTGTATGCACCTCTATCAACAATGTGGTCTGCCATGGTATCCCCTCTCCTGATGAATTTCTTAAAGAAGGCGATATTGTTAATGTTGACGTTACCACAATTTTAGATGGCTATTATGCGGATGCGTCCCGTATGTTTTGCATCGGAGAAGTCAGCCCGGAGGCAAAAAAATTAGTTCAAGTTACAAAGGAATCCGTGGACTTGGCGTTAAAAGAAGTAAAGCCCTGGGGGTTCTTGGGGGATATCGGCTATGTGATTAGTCAGTATATTTACGCCAACGGCTACACCGTACTGCGGGATATTGGCGGCCATGGCGTAGGAAATGATTTTCATGAAGATCCTTATGTTTGCCATATCGGCGAGCGCGGCAAGGGAATGCTTTTGGTTCCCGGGATGGTCTTTACCATCGAGCCTATGGTAAATGCAGGCAAAGAACCCTTTTTTGAGGATGAAGCGAACGGCTGGACAATTTATACCAAGGACGGCTCCCTGTCTGCTCAGTGGGAATATACCGTTCTTGTGACAGAGGATGGCGCGGAAGTCATTACCCATTAACAGTTTGAGGTTCATAAAATGAAGAAGGATAATTTTATCTATTTCTACGGTGCTTTGCAAGGGGTATATTGGATGAGCTACAGCAGCACTGTAAGCTTCACAGCCGTATTCCTTCTAGACCACGGTTTTTCCAATGGCAGTATTGGAACGCTAATTGCCGTTTCAAGCTTTCTTTCTGTTCTCCTGCAGCCAATCATTGCCTCGGCGGCGGATCAAGGCACGCGCTTTACGGTGAAACGAGTTTTTATCTGCCTTTGCTTGGCGCAAATTGTTCCTTATGTCCTTTTGGTAGTATTTCGATTGCCTATGCTCGTTATAGCGGTCTTATATAGCTTGCTCATTCTTTTGCAGCTTTCCATACAGCCAATATTAAGTGCGTTAGGCATAGAGCTGATGCAAAACGGAGTTCCCCTTAACTTTGGCGTTGCAAGGGGAATCGGCTCCTTGTCATACGCTGTTCTGATATTCTTTTTAGGGACAATGACCGTTATTTTTTCTACCAAATGCTTACCCCTAATTGCTTGCGGATTAATCCTCATTGTTCTGTTTCTCCTGCACAAGCTTCCCGATATGGGCTCTCGGCAAGCCGTAGATATCGTGCATGGAGGCACCCTTGCGGTTTTAAAAAGCAATCCCCGCTTCGCCTTGCTTATCGTGGGAATTGCTTGCATATTTGTATCCCATAGTTCAATCAATAACTATATGATACATATCTTACACCGTATTGGGGAAGGAAACGAGGCGTTAGGGCGGATTATGTCCTACACGGCTATTTTGGAGGTTCCTGCTATGCTTTTTTGCACAAGAATGATTCGTAAGTGGAATTGCGAAAAATTATTGCGCTTTACGGCAATTTTCTTTGTTTTAAAGGGCATCGGCGTAACATTCGCCTCAAATTTGCCCTTGCTGTATCTGGCATTAGGCTTCCAAGCCATATCCTTTGCCCCATTTACCGCTGCAATTGTCTATTATGTTAGCGCAGCCCTGGGAAAACAGGATCAAGTCAAAGGGCAGGCCCTTGTCACAATCGGTATTACAGTGGGAAACATTTTAGGCAGCCTTGCCGGGGGATATATCTTACAATATTTCAATGTAGATAGGATGCTATGGCTTACCACCGCTTCTTGTATCATTGGTATGGCATTCTTCCTGCTCGGCGTGCAAAATACATCAAATAAAACGCTACAGTACGAAGCATAATACATAACAAAAGCCCTGTTTTGAATACAAACGCAAAACAGGGCTTTGTGTTATAAAAGCTACATACATAAAACATGCATGCATCCTATCCCTTATACTTTATGTGTGATAACCAAATGCTGAGAACCCATATTCCATAAAAAACCAATTGCACAAACAGGATTCCTGTAAATCATGCAATACGGGCTATTGCGTTTTATGAAGGTGAGTTTTTATATCCATTCCGTTGAAAATTTTTAATTTCTAAGCATTTCCTTGAAAATCATGCTTGAAATCGCTTATATTTACTTTGATTTATCCCTTTTTGCAGATAAACTGTTTAAATTAATATCCAGCCCGATTACCCCTATAATTTCTCCACTGTCGCAACGATAAGGTAAGGCAATGGTAACACAAGGGTTTTTTGTGATTCCCGAAACATAAATCTTAGAGATGTATTTCTCGCCGCCAACGCTTGCTATGAACCATTCCCTGATTTTTGCGTTTGCAATACTTGCAGGGGGAATGGAGGAAAAAAATCTGCCATTTACATCGTTTGTCCATACGGCTTCCACCATGTCCTCATGCTTTTCAATAAATGCCTGAAGAATTTTATTGTGTATGGCGGAATCATTGGTTAAAAATTCAGCGCTTTCGATAAATTCCTCTTGAAGCAATGTAAAAAACTGCTGTGCCGTCTCATTGAGCAACGCTGAAAATGCCTTTGAAGTGAAATAAACAGGCAGTTCAATGGAGCTTTCCGCCATTTCAGATAATTCCTGGGAAGCAACGCTCAATTTATTGCTCATTTGGAAAATATTTTCCACCCTATCCTTTTGATTGAGCGCAGAATGATAAACTTTATCAGCATTTTCGTTTGTTGTATTCACCAATTCCTCCACGCTCTCAATCTGGTTCCCAATCCGATCGGAAATCGTGTTCTGCTCGCTACTGATATGATTTATTTTTTCAACCATGTCAATCACTTCATGGAAGGATTGACTCATATTCTCCAGGTCGTCTTCTATTGTTTTTGAAAAAGCCACACCGTTGCTAACATTTTCGCTATTTTGTGTTATGTTATGATAAACATCGACGACATCATTGTTCATTGAAAGTATCTGCGTCTCAATCTCCTTCACAAACTCGTCCGTCATTTGAGAAAGGCTTTTAAATTCAGATGCCACTACCGTAAACCCTCGCCCTGCCTCACCGGCTCTGGCTGCCTCAATAGATGCATTGATTGAAATGAGTTTCATTTTGGACAGTATTGTGGTTATTTCCTTGAGCATTCCGGCAATTTTATCAGAAGTTTCCTTGAGTGTTTCCATGGATTTCACAGCTTTATTGCTTGTATGTTTGATTTTTCCAATAACGTCCACAATATTTAATATTTCCGTCTTACTATTGGAAATCGTTTGTTCGGAAGCCCTGCTGGTTGAATCAAGTTGAGCAGCCATTTCCTTTGTTGTACTTGATAACGAAACCAAATTTTTTATTTCTAATACTGATTCTGTAATGATTTGATTGACTTCTGTCATTTGATGCGTCATTTGGGTAGATTGGTGAAAAAGATATTTTGAGTATACATCACTTTCACCAACCGTAAGCTGTATTTCTGCCGAAACAGATTTTATGCTACCAGATGCGGCAGCCAGCTCCTGGGAAAGCTTATTGATTCTTGTTTTTAATTTTTTCGTATTCATATTATAAAAAAGCTGTCCTACAATTCCCGTTAAAATTAACCCCAGAATACAAATTATTATATATAAATTTGTTCCGATTATAAAATAAAGCCCCGCCAAGATGAGTACACATGCCAAATGAATTGCAATAATACGATATTTGCCCATTATTTTACCCCCTAAAAAAAATACTCCTTCAAGCACTTGATTGTAAAAAACAAACCAGTACCCAAAGGAGCTCCATTACTCGTTAAATGTTATTTTATAGGAAATTTTACCACATATTGCCGATGATTGCAAGTACAACCTTCTTGCCATAATGGTAGGCATGTTACCGCATATCTATTTTGCCAGCAAATGATAAAGCACTTGCGCCATTTGTGCACGGGTTGTGGTTTCCGTAGGAAGAAGCTGTCCATTGCTGCCGCTGAGGGCGCCTATTTTTACAAAATAGCCCATGGCTTGTTGTGCATAAGAAGAAACGCTGCCGCTATCTGTAAAATCCGAAAGGGTGCTATCGGTAATGCCTTCGGGCAGTTTATCCATAGCCTTCAGCCCATTGTAGAGCAAGGTAAACATTTCTTGGCGGGTAATTTCCTGTTGAGGAGCGAACCTATTGTCACCCACCCCGTTGGAAATTCCAAGGCGTTTGGCAGCCGCCAGATAGGCGGTATAGTAGGTATTTCCTGCATCGGAGAAATTGTAGGTGGAATTATCATCCCCCTCAATGCCATACGCCCGCATCAGCATTACAATAAATTCTCCCCGTGTCAGCTTCCCTTCCGGTGAGAAATTGCCATTTCCTGTGCCTGTGGTAATGCCCCTTGCAGCCATATAGTGCACTGCTTCGGCATACCAAGCATTTTTTGGTACATCAAAAAAACTTACGTTTTCAAAGCCTACTGCATAATCACTAAAATGGCTGGTAGAAAAGGTCACCTTGCCACTTTCAGCGTCATAATGTCCGTTGGTTACGCAGACTGCGTTGCCGCTGCCGTCAATGTACCAAACAACAATGCCCTCAGGGTTGGCAAGCTCTGCCTCCGTTGGCGTATAGGGCATGCTTACCGTCACTGGTGCCTGGGGATTGTTCCATTGGGTTTGCTCCCCATCTATATCCAAGGTCAGCTGAATCAAGGGTCGGTCGCCTATGGCTTCCTTGACAGCATCGGATAGATTAGAGGCATCTCCCTGACTGATGGTAATTTTCGCTGCCGTTCCATCATCTTCTCCAATGCTCTCCAGCATATTGGACGGAATTGTGATGCTTCCTGCATCGGTGTTGACGGTTAGGCTACCGCTTCCATCAGCATTTCGCAAGTTTTCAACGGGAATACCTACGGTAAAGGAATCCACATCAGGAATGGAGGGTATGGTTATCACCATTGCTCCGCCCGCTTTTATTTTCTCGCCAAGCTTAGAATCCAAATTTATCCAGGCTTTTCCAGCACTTTTATTAACGTTAAGGGTGGGGGCAGCTACTGATATTTTTTGTCCATTTTCCATCCCCGAAACCGTTGCATTGTAGCCTGTGGTCGCTGTGGTTGCTGTGGTTGCTGTGGTTGCTGTGGTTCCGCTGTTGCTTGCGCTACTGTTGCCGCCGGAGGAGCTGCTGGATTTTTTTGCCGTCAACGTCACCACATAGGTTTCAACGGAATCAGCTGTTCCATCGTTTGCCGTAAAAACCAAGGTTGTGGTTCCCTTTACTGTGGGTGTATAGGTGTAATTTGCATTTGCCCCAACCGCCGTCCCACCATTGATGGACACCGTATAGGTTAATGTATCATTCTCCGCATCCGTAAAAATATTGGCAAGATTGAGGGTATAAGGAGATTTCACCTTAACGCTTGCCGCCGCTGTTGCAGCAACATCAGCCTTTCGTGTTGGGATTGTGTTTGAAGGAGCCTCTGCCGCTATTTCTGCCGAAGAAGCACTGCTATAATCGCTATCAAAGTAATCAGAAGCTTCGCCTGCAACCGCCTTGACCTTTGCACAATAGCTGCTTCCACTTAAAATTGCTGCCGAAAGCGGAATGTTCCCGCTGGTTCCCGTGCAAGCAATTTCATCTCCTGCTTCTGTTATTCCGTTGCTCTCAAGCATTTGTATTATATAACCGCTAGCGGTTCCCGTTTCACCCGCCCCAGGCGTAATCGTATAGGATAAGCCTCCGTTGACAGCATTGGTAGCAAGGGCTACGGAAGGAACCTTTAGTGCGGTTTTCAGGTTCAAAGAATAATCATATTCAAAGCTATAGCTTGTTTGTGTAAGCTTGAAAGCAGAATAGCCACTCCCCAAAACAAGACGGTCAATATTTTCAAGAGCTGTTGCAGTAGGCCCACCCGATACAGTTTTATTGCCAAGAAGAATATCCCCCTCATTGGGAGTATATTCGAATACATCCAACGTGATTAAGGCGTTATTGTCTATTGTTACATTCGTAAAAGACAAATTCGCACTTTCTCCGCCCGGCGCCATAAATTGAAAGATTCCGTTACCTGATAGTGTACCACTCTCTCCTGCTGATTTTTTGAGATTAAAATACTTGCAGGTGATTGTACCGTTCAGCGTTAAATTGCTAATATCTCTCACTGCAAATGCCGCAAGCGTGGCATCAGCAGCAACGGTCATAGTATCAAAGCCCCTCATCTCGTTCACTTCCAAGCTTCCGTTTACAATGAGCAAAGAACCGTTTTGAATAGAAATATCCTCATCAACGCCAACAGTTCCGTCAATGGTGAGGGAATGGGGGGCACTCTCAAGATCGGTACAGTCAAATGATACAGAAGCATCAGACACCAGACACAAATTTTTCAAGGTAATGTCAGCATTCAAACTTTGGTTGCTATTTAAGGTCAGGTTATGATAGTCTCCATCAATGGTACAAGAAACCGTGGGCATGGTATCACTGGCAAGAAGCGCAGTATCTTTTAACAGTGTAATGGTTTCCCCCGCCTGCACCGCCGCCGCTGCATCTGCCCAGCTTTCATATTCCGTATCGTCAATGGAAAAGACAGCGTTAAATTCAGCGGTAGTCAAAGCCGTTGCATCATCTGCCGTTACAGCACCTAATGCCCGAAAGCCAACTTCATTGGCGGTAATATCAATACTTGCATTACCCTCGGGGAGCCACAGATAGAGCTTTCCATCGTTGTCGGTTTTCGCAGTAAAAGTCACCCCGCCCACTGTGCAGGAAGCCTCAGTATTATCCAAAGTGCTTCCCCCGTTATCCTGCACTGTTACGGTAGTCAGGTAAACATTTTCATAGTTATTATTTTGAGGGGTAGACTTATCCCTCATTGGAGAAAGTGCCTTCACCGAGCCGCCAGTTATTATCACCGTAGAAGCTTCCATTGTGCCGCGCCCTGTACCAATCGCTTCTGCGTAATTTTCACCACTTGAAGCAATTACAGTACCTCCTGTAATCAATACATTCCCTTTTTCGTTACCGCCACCGCCGATCCCTGCTGCATTATTCACAGAAACATAGCTTGCTGCGGTTATTTCCCCGCCATTTATGATAATGGAATTCACACTGCCATTCAAACCTCCGCCAATGCCTGCACCATTGATACCACCTTGCGCAAGAATGATACCATCATTAATCGTGATATCTCCCGCTTGTGCAATAACAGAACTTGGGTTATAGGAATTAAGCGAGCCACCGATTCCAGCTCCGGATGGCCCGCCAGAAGCGTTAAGTTCCCCTGTTCCGTCAATTACGACTGACGCATTATTGGGTACATAAAGCCCTGCAAACCCAACCTCGCTCGTTCCAAGGGAAAGGGTATTTTCCGAACCCTCTGCCAGTGTCAGGTTAACACTTGAATCAGAATTAATAGAAATAGGTGAAAAATTTATTATGGTTATACTAACATCGTTCAGGGTAATATTCGCTGTTGGCGCCGATACAATAACATG
>JAQUSU010000003.1:0-11368 GCA_028710085.1 Anaerotignum sp. | reverse complement strand
CCGAACCCTCTGCCAGTGTCAGGTTAACACTTGAATCAGAATTAATAGAAATAGGTGAAAAATTTATTATGGTTATACTAACATCGTTCAGGGTAATATTCGCTGTTGGCGCCGATACAATAACATGTGTTGGATGGGCATCCTGCGTTACCGTTCCAGTCAGCTCATAATCCCCCTCATCGGTGATTGTTACCACATACTCTGTTTCGGTATTAACCAGCTCTCCCTCACAGGTATAGCCGTTTCCATCCTCACTAACCGTGGAAAGGTCGATGCTTACGGGGTCTGCCGCAAATGCAAACTGGGGCATTAGGCCTGTCACCATTGTCAACATCATCATAAATGACAAGATTTTCTTCTTCATGGATTTTCTCTCCTTTAAATAAAATGTGCTTACTCAACAGTTTTTTGGGCAATTTCGAAAATTTCCTTTACGGAAAGCTCGATGTACTCGTTCCAGCGAATACAATATTTATCCGCCACAGCGCGGCAAAATAAGTTTTTATCCTTCAACTGCTGAAATCTCATGGTTTTTAATTTTGCCTTCATATCCAGTATCAAGGTAGTACCATTATCAAATTTTACCTTTATTGTATAATTGCTCATGGGCTGAATGCTTATAATGATGGGCATAATAAAACTCCTTCCAAAAAAAACCACCCTACGATTATTGTAGAGTGGTTGTAAAAAAGTGTCTATTACCCAGTGGGTAATAATTTTTTCATTATAAAAGCATTTCCTTGGTCATAAGGGCCCGGGAGGTAATCCCCAGCTTGCTGAAAATATTTTTTAAATCATGCTTTACTGTGTTTGGTGATATGTGTAAGGCAAGGCCGATTTCTTTGTTATTGTAGCCTTTCATCACAAGGAGTGCGATTTCCTTTTCCCGTGGCGTAAGCCTTATCGAAGATTTTGAAAAATACGCAGTATTGATGTGATTGATTACCACCCGATATTGCTTACTGGTTTCCATAATTTTTTTCAAAAAATCAGAATACAACTCCTCTTGCAGTACTATCTCAAGCAAAGCTGCCAGCTCGTCCCCATTCTCCACGAAGGGCATGATAATCTCATCAGGCTTCGCCATTTCTATTGCTCTTTTCAAAGCCCTTACCCCCTGCTCCCTGCGGGATAGGCGCCAATTAGCCACCGCTACATAAATTTCCGTATAAATCGAAGCCAAAAGGTTTGGAAAAACGGAGGCCTGTTGTAAAAACCGCTCCGAAAGCCCTAATAATTTGGTGTATTTCCCCATATTCAACAGTGTTTTCCCTAAAACTATATTAAAAAAAGCCATGCTTGGGAAAAAAATATTGTTTTGTAAATATTCTTCCTCCATAAGCCAGTCTGAACCTTGATTGGTTTGTCCCAGACAAGCATAAATATATGTGTCACAAAGCTCAATGGTATAAATCAGCGTATAAATCTGCTTTTCCTTGATTTCATTTCGCATTTCCTCCATCAAGGCTTTGGCATGGGAAAAATCACCCTTTAGAAGCGCTAGCCTTGCAAGCAAAAAATTAGCGCAAAGGACAATATCCAATTGCTGTTCTCCTGCTTTGGCTTCGGGGATTGCTTTATATACAAGAATCTCTGCATTTTCAAATTCGCCCCGATAATAATTCCATTCCCCTTCAAATAGGTTTCTTGAGCCGCTGCCATGTCCGCCCGTGTTGGCGGTATAGTTTTTGGAATTTTGATAAAATTGCACCCGTTCCTTTAAGCTTCCCGCCTCTCTATGGTACAAACAAAGAACAGACGGCGAACCAAAGGTCCAGCTGTTATTTGCAGAAATGGATTGAGGCGGAGCCGTAAGCAGAGCTGCCGCTTTTTTAAAATGCATGCCCATTTCCATCAAATCATTAAACGCGGAAATGCCCTGCAATAGCTCATACTCGCCCAGTAATTGCTCCCGTTCCTTTGCCGAAAGAGAGGTATTATTCTCAATGCACCACAAAAATTCCCCACAAGCAGCTTCGTACAACCCACTCTCGTTGAAATTCACAAACACAATAACCCCATAAACCAAAATTGCAATGGGATGATTTTTTTTGATTTCCATTGGGCAAGCGGAATAGCATTCCAATATAAACTTTTTTTGCTCCAAAAAAATACTGTCGCCCCTGTCCCGCTCTAAGGCAAGCAAAAAACAATCATAATCCTCCGCCTGAGAAAAGCTTTTCATTGCTGATAGGAATTCATTACTTTTTAAATATAAATCCCCCATTTTATGCCAAATCTCTTTTTTTGTTTTTTCAGGCAGCTTTTGAAACTGCTCTCGGATACATGCGGAAAAAATGCCGTGAAAGGTATAGTTTACGCCGTCTGGCTCCATGGTTATAAAAGCATGGTTCTCCATCAAGCTGCGAAGGAATTCCCCGGCATTTTCATTCCACATATACTCAACCTGCGCCAAGGAGAACTTATCAAAAAGACAGATTGTTTTTAAAAATGCCTTAAGCTCCTCCTCCAGCGGCTCATAAACCGCATAATAAATCATTTCCGACATGCTTTTTGTAAGGACAAAGCTGCCATGCAATTCGTATTCCCGCGCCAATAAATATAAAGCAGAAACCCAGCCTTCGGTACGGCTATGGATTTCCGCTTGTTCCTCATCGTTAATTTTAATTCCGCATTGGTGAAAGTACGCCTTGATATCCTCCGCAGAAAATTCCAGCATTTCAGTTCCAATATAGTTGATCATGCCTTTTAACTGCAACTCATCGCTATTTTGAAATACGGAGATTCTTGAAATAATAATAAGATGCAACCGTTCCGGTAGATTTCTAACAAACAATTCAAGAAAATCACTGACCTTTGCTGATTTTACAAGATGATAATCGTCAATCACAAAATATGTATTTTTCGAGGGAAGCTTTTCCAATAGCAGCATTGCTTCCCGCTTCATCAAGCTATCCTTGGGCATCCCAAGCTTTTTCAAATGCTTGCCACACTCCTCATCCAGCTTGGAAATTGCCTGACAAAACCCTTCCCAGAATTCAGTTTCACTCTGACCATAAATGCTTTGCCAAATTATAGCAGCATCCTGCTTGGACAGAAACGCCTTCACAGCCGTGGTTTTCCCGTAGCCCATAGGCGCCTCTACAAGAGTACACGGATAATTCGGCAATAACTTGAAGCTATTTAGAATTTTCCCATTAAAATACAAGGTTTTCGTGTTAAAAATATTATTCGGCAAGAATAGCAACTCCAATCATAACCATACCACTGTTTGCTAAATTAAAATCCCATAGCTGTTTTTACAATTTCCATTTGCTCTCTATTGGTCAATCCTTCTAACAATTGAAAGGCAACCCCTGCAGCTGTTTCAGGGCAATATGAGGTAATAATGTTATTGTCAACAACAATCGGTTCATTCACCACATGAACCCCAAACGCCGACAGCTGCTTTTGCCTATATCCATCCTTCAAATGGTATGTCGTTGCTTTCCTTCCGGCTAAGACACCACTTTTGCCAAGTGCTAAGGCAGCCACACAAATGGTTGCGATTGTTTTTCCTTGTTGGTTAAATTCACGGATCAGGTCTAAAAATCTTTCATCAAATGCCTCTTCATAAAAGCCAAATTCTTCAAATCCCCCCGGTATTGCCAGTGCGTCATAATCATCAACAGAAACTTCATCTATTATTTTATCTACAATGATTGGCACATGAAATGTACTAACCACAGTTTTTGTAAATCCACAGGTTTCTACATTTATATCCACATCATAATCATTTCTCGCCCAACCAAAGACATCCACAAACACGCTAAACTCCATTGTTTCAAAGCCCTTTGCTAAAAGAAGTAACACCTTCATTTGAATTACCCTCCCCGAGATTTATTTCACGAACATTTTGCTCATAATAGTTATCGAAATTCCTCTCTGAATTTCCTGCCTAATATTGAAGCCAAGAAAACAACCAAGAATGTAAAAATATAATATGTATTTATTCGGGGCGTTACTAAAATTACATCCGTATATACTAAGAGCTTATACTTTAGAAAAAATGTTTTTATGACATCATCCGATACTTCCATAATACACTCACTTGTTTTAGGTGCTTCTCCAAAATATACGGAGTCAAGGGCAAGCGCGTACCGGTCAACAAATGGTATTTTATGAAATACTGCAATATAGTTAAATGCTTCATCTTTTTTTATAAGCGTTCCTGTCATTGCCATAAATTTTTCATCTGCACTTTTGGAAATATTGCAACTTTTTATTTCCACTAGATCGCTTTTCGAAAAAAATTCTTCTGCGTTTTTATTTGTGATTTCTGATTTTTCATAAAACGATAAGGTTGGATAAGTAACCCAAAATCCTCCTAAAAAAATGATTCCAATTGTCACTATGGAAATGAGTATTCTTTTCTTTGAATCCATTTTTTTCACCACCCAAAGTATCAATCATTGCTTTGTTTTATTTTATCATAGATAAAATAAAAAGTCATGTATGAGTTAAACGCCTCATACACGACTTTTTGCTGCGAGTAATGCCAATTGGAACTATCAACCCAGAAATTTTGCTCATAATCTTACTTCATTATCATGCCGCATCATTGAATCTTTCTGTTCTTTAGCCTTGTAACAATATTCCTAATTCCGGTTACTGTAAATGTAACAATGCCACTGAAGATGAAAAAGAAACCTATGGGCAGCAAAAAGAAATTTTCGTGCAGAAAACCTTCAGCATCTAGATATTCCACAGAATTTGCTTTAATCAAAATGCAGCCCAAGCCGATACACAGCAGCGCAGCACCAACAGTGATTAAAATTAAATTCATTTTTGCCCTTCTTGTTTCGCTTCCGTCCTTGATCAGCTTTTCAGTCATGTTATTCATAACTTCACCTCCTAAAATTAATTGGTCGAGGGAAAGCTTAAATGTTACAGATATCTCTACAACCATTTCTAAATCAGGCAGATTCTTGTTGTTTTCCCAATTTGAAATTGTTTGTCTGGATACGTTCAGCTTAGAAGCTACCTGCTCTTGTGTTAGCCCTCTGTCTGCCCGAATTTTTCTCAACTGCTCTCCAAAATCCATTCTATTAAGCCTCCGTTTCCTTTTCATTATCCTTGCAATGCTAGCAATAATCAAGCAAGTATCTCTTGCATTGCCGCATTTTGGCGCTCGAATGACGGTCATTGCACTCCTTGCACTCAATATGTAACGCGCCACCGATTAAGAATCGGCTGAATCCCATTTACTTCAAGCTATGTTTGGTAGGATTATATAAATGAACTCTTTTTTAAGTCTATCACACAAAAATAAAAAGTCACATATGAGTTCAAAGCCTCATACATGACTTTTTATTGTGTCATTTGCTCGATTTAGATGCCGGTATCGAACCCGTTATTTTACAGATATACGTTCCCGTTCAAATTTATAAACCCGCAAGGTGTTTTCTCTTCAGAACAACTCCTCGTTCGGTGCAACTTTTTAAGTCCTTATTTGCTCTTTAAAAAGGTTAAATTTGAAATTGTTTTATAATCCCATAAGCCATATCATCCCCCATTTTTAGTGCTTGTTTCTCTATGGAATCATATTCGGCAATACTTTCTTCGTATTGTTCTGTAAGTATTTGTACCGCTTCCTTCTCCGTCATTTGCAAGTGCTCATAGAGCATGGTTTGCCAATTTCTTTTGCTCCAGTAAGGATTGATTTCGCTCAAAAACCTTGAAATATCATCTGCGTTTGCGTACCATTTCTTTCGTTCCTCGTCAACCATTTTGGTATCTCCCGCCTTTGCGGCGTTTACCAAGTTGGCAGCAATGAGAAGATGATCTGTAAACAGATTCTCAAATCGAAGTGCTATTTCATTGCCATAAAGTGGCCTCAGCACATCTGCAAAATCAGCTGGATTACGCAGCAGCCGATTGGTTACATAATCAAGGTCCCCCAAATTTAATGCCGTACTGATAATGAATGATCTGGTCCACATTACATGTTCAACCCAAAGGAGCTGCAGTTTGTTGAATAATTGTATCTGTTTAAGCGGCAGACTTCTATTCATATAAGGATAATACATCATAAGTCCTCCTCAATAAATTCATTATATTTTATGCGCTGCGAAATGTTTATGTTCTTATATTTATTATAACTGCAGAGAATATAGGTCAACAGATGCAACAATGAAAATGGTCTGCCGCATACCTTCAAAAGTGGAAGACAGTAAAGTCAGTCAAAAAAAGGCACCTATTTTGAAAACATTATAAAACAAAATGCTGACAAAAAAACAAAACCCCTGAAATACAAGGGGTTTTAGGGCAAGTTAGGTGAATATAGATGCCGTTCATTAGGTAAAATAAATATTACAATAGTAAAGAGGTGCTTTAATGGATGTATTAAACCGATATGGATATATATTTCACTTCGACAAAGCTAATACGGAATAATTCTATAATGCATATAATGGGATATGTAATTGTGCGATGTGTAGGAATTACTAAAAGCAATCAATGACAAGTCGGCCGAACTGCGCGAGTATTTAAAGCAGTTCGGCATTGATATTGCTAAACCTATTGAAACTTGGTCCAGTCATGCGTATAAAGCAGAGAATTTAGCCGATTATGTATACCCCGAATTTATAATGACTACAGAATTCCCCCAAACCTTATTTTATTTTCGAAATCCATAACCTTTTGCTTCCCTGGGTAGCCAGGAAAGATATAAACGAGTTTTATCCTGAAAGGGTTACGCTATTTAATAGAATAAAAACGTTCTTCAACAAGAGATTATAGAAATAACGAAATTCAGACATAGAAATCGAATATAAAATGCCAAAAAAGGCTGATGCCATGCGGCTTGACCGCATGGCATCTATTTACACCTAAAACATTCTTCCCCGTGATAGCCTAACTTTTACATTACTTACAGATAACTTTAAAATATCTGCTATTTCATTTACAGAATAGGTCTTCATAATAAAATAGATGAATGACAACACGATATTTTTCCGGGAGTTTCATTACTGTCTCAAATAATTCCCAGGATTCCGAGGATTCGAAGGTTAATGTTTCCAGATAATCTTCCAGAGGCAGTGAATTCCGTCTGAAAAAGGTATTGTTCTTGTTCTTTGCTTTATTAATTGCTACTCTGATAAGCCATGCACGAATATGCTGCTCCGTTTCAAAATCTTTTTTTGTGATAAATACTGAATGAAAGTATCTTGAACAACATCTTCTGCATCCTGAGCGTTTTTACATACATTAAAAGCTATTGCATAAATATTATTCTTGTACTTTCCAATCAGTATCTCTACTGGTTGTCTCATAAGCATGCTCCTTGATCTATTTGAAAAGCCTTTCACTAACAATACAAATGAAAATAATGAAAGGTTACAATCTATTTCCAAATTTTTGTGATCGTTAAAAAAGCACTGATTCTCTATATGAGTTCAGTGCTTTGCGCTAATAAAATTATTGTCTTAAGGGATTGTTATTATATAAAGAATCTTTGTTTATTTTAGCCTAGACAAAACGAAAAAAGTCATGTATGGTTTTCATCATACATGACTTTAATTCTGATGCGGATGACAGGACTTGAACCTGCACCGGGAAACCCCGACTAGAACCTGAATCTAGCGCGTCTGCCAATTCCGCCACATCCGCATATTACAAACTTGCTAAGTAATAATAATATATTCCATCGGAAAAGTCAAGGGAAATGAGTAATTTTTTTTCCTTTATAGGAACAATGGTATTAAAACAGGTACAACCAGTGTGCAAATTACACCGCTCACAAAGGCAATCACCGCTATTTTTCCGTCTGTATGCTTACTAATCATTCCCAGTGTGGTATCCATTGCAGTCGCCCCCGCAGGCGCAATGGCGCTGTAGGCATTCAAATATTTCACTAAAAAGGGTATGGCAATAAAGGTAATCATTTCACGGAAAACATTGGATAAAAAAGAAATTGTTCCGCCAATGGGATTGCCTGCATTTGTTAATAAAATTCCCGATAAGCTGTACCAACCCAATCCGGAAACAATGGCAAGCCCCTCGGTAATCTGCATCTGGGTAATGAGCGCTGCAAGGGCGCCACCGCATAAAGAGCCTAAAATCACACCAAAGGGAATCAGCAAAATACGAAAGCCTAATTGACGAACCTGCCCAAAAACCTGTCGATTTAACCCTAAATCAATGCCTACGGAAAATAATAATATCAAAAGCATCATAGACGAGGCCTGATCCAAAACAGTTGAAATCCCCACAGGCATATAAACTCCCGCAAGAATGCCCAATCCTAAAATTACTAAAATAGCAAGGCTCACTTTTCCTCCTCCTTTTCCAGAAACAGTTTGCTAAAAGCAAATACAAACGCAACACTGCCGATGACCGCCAAAACGGCAAACAGTAATGCCTTTCCGCCTAAAACGGGTAGGTTTTTTATGACCTCGCCGTTTCGCCCAATGCTCACTCCCATGCAAAAAATCAAAAGTAATAGCCATACGGTTTGCAGTCGGCTATTTATTTTGATTTGCTTCTCCTTTAACAGTCCAAAAAAACCAATTAAAAATCCCACGATTAAAACCAGAAAAATTTTCCACATTTCCATCCCCCCTAAAACCTAGTAAAAAAGCTGCCCTCCAAAACACAGGGGCAGCTTTTTTTTACTGTGCATCTTTCATTAACTGCACAACCTGATCGATCTCTTTTTTAGAAACATAGCAGTGAGTCACAAAACGCATTACCCCGTTGTCCTCCCCATTAATCACCACGCCATTGTCCGCCATATAACGCACCAATGCCGCAGAATTCAAAGGATAGTCCTTCAAGCGGAAAAATACCATATTAATCTGCTGACGTTTTTCGTAAACCTCTAAGCCCTTTACTTCCTTCAATTGCGCTGCCAAATATTTTGCATTGTCATGGTCTTCTTGCAATCTTTTGGGCATTTCCTGTAAGGAAAGAATGCCGGCTGCCGCCAAAATACCCACCTGACGCATACCGCCACCAAGTATTTTGCGCTTTCTTCTTGCCAAGGCAATAAATTTTTTACTTCCTACCAAAACAGAACCAACTGGCGCACAAAGTCCCTTGGAAAGACACACAGAAATGGTATCTGCATATTGTGCCATTTCCTTTACATCAACATTCAGGTAGGTTGCAGCATTAAAAATACGTGCACCGTCCACATGTACAGGCAAAGCATACTTTGTGGCAAGCTCTTTGATTTTTTTCATGTACTCCACAGAACGAACCTGACCGTCCGAATCTGCATTTTCATAAGTAATTAATGCAGTTCTTGGCTGATGAATATCGTCGGGATCTTTTCTGATATAATGCTCAATCAAATCCATGGACATTTCCCCGTTTACATTGGGTATAGAGCGCAGCTGGGCACCAGCAATAATTGCGGCTGCACCGGCTTCATGCACAATGATATGACAATTATCGGGAAGAATGACCTCTTCCCCCCTTTGCACATGGGTAAACAATGCCAATTGATTGCTCATGGTTCCCGTAGGAATGAAAAGCCCTGCCTCTTTACCAAATAAATCGGCGGCCAATTGTTCCATTTCATTTACGGTTTCATCGTCGCCGTATACGTCATCCCCAACTACCGCCTGATACATAGCCTTTCTCATTTCTTCCGTCGGCACAGTAACGGTATCACTTCTAAAATCAATCTTGCCGTTTATCATTTCTTACGCCTCCTCGGTCAATGTCAAGCGCAAATTATCAATTTCCTCATCTTCCAAATATTCATCATAGCCCATCTGTCTGTCGATGATGCCACCGGGCAGAATTTCAATGATTCTGTCTGCAATGGTCTGCACAAACTGTTGGTCATGGGAATCAAAAAGCAGCGTACCCTTATAGTCCGATAAGCCTTCATTTAATGCCGTAATGGATTCCAAATCCAAATGGTTTGTTGGCTCGTCCATAATCATAACGTTTGCGCCCCAAATCATCATTTTACAAAGCATACAACGCACTTTTTCCCCACCAGAAAGAACATTTGCTGATTTTAACGCTTCTTCCCCGCTAAAGAGCATACGCCCCAACCATCCACGAATATCTGCATCATACTGCTCGCCTTCTTTTGCTAAGGGTCTTAACCATTCAATCAAAGATTCCTTGCTTCCTTCAAAATACTGGGAATTATCCTTAGGGAGATACGCAGTTTTGGTTGTGATGCCCCATTTGAATTTCCCTTCGTCAGGCTCCATTTCTCCCATCAAAATCTGGAATAATGTAGTTCTCGCAATTTCATCCTTGCCTACAAAAGCCACCTTTTCATTGGGGCGAATCATAAAGCTGACATTTTCCAAAATCTTTTTCCCATCAATGGTTTTAGAAATATTTTCAACCAAAAGAACGTCATTGCCCACTTCTCTGTCTTGCTTAAAGCTACAGAAGGGATAGCGTCTGCTGGAGGGCTTAATGGTATCCATCTGCAGGTTATCCAATAATTTCTTTCTGCTGGTTGCCTGCTTTGCCTTGGAGGCATTGGCACTGAAGCGCTGAATAAAATCTTGCAGCTCCTTCATCTTTTGCTCTGTACGCTTATTCTGATCCTTCAACTGACGCTGGGTCATTTGGGTAAAGCTATACCAGAAATCATAGTTTCCAACGTACATCGTAATTTTGCCATAATCAATATCCGCAATGTTGGTACACACCTTATTGAGGAAATGTCTATCATGGGATACAACAATGACGGTATTTTCAAAATTCAGCAAAAATTCTTCCAACCACCGAATGGCATGAATATCCAAGTGGTTCGTCGGCTCATCCAAAAGCAAAATATCAGGATTTCCAAATATCGCCTGCGCCAAAAGAACCTTTACCTTTTGTGTTCCTGTTAATTCCTTCATCTTCAAATAATGGAATTCGTTGGTGATTCCCAAGCCATTCAATAAAATTTCCGCATTAGACTCCGCAGACCAACCATCCAGCTCCGCAAATTCTCCCTCCAATTCGGAAACCTTAATGCCGTCCTCATCGGAAAAATCCTCCTTGGAATAGAGCTCTTCCTTGGCTTTCATAATATCAAACAATCTCTTATGACCATATAAAACCGCCTGAACCACCTCTAATTCATCAAACATAAAGTGATCCTGCTTTAACATAGCCATTCTCTCACCGGGTGTAATAAAAACAGAACCCTTATTAGGCTCTATTTCACCCGATAAAATTTTCAAAAATGTGGACTTTCCGGCACCATTTGCACCAATGAGTCCATAACAATTGCCTTTTGTAAAATTAATATTTACATCTTTAAAAAGTACCCTGCCTCCGTATTGAAGGCTGACACCCTGAGCTGCGATCATATTGTATTCTCTCCTTTTTTCAAGTCAATCTTTTTTATTATAGCATTATCCCATAAAAAATACAGTAAAATTTATAAAAACCAATAAAT
>JAQUSU010000107.1 GCA_028710085.1 Anaerotignum sp. | reverse complement strand
CTGATAAAGCCGGCGGAAACAATCATTATTTCGCCGACAGATTATATTCCGGTTTTGCTGTATCATCATTTTGCAATACGAGATATGGGACAAGGAAACGATGTTGTTACCACCCAAGCCGAACTGGAGGAGCAGATTTGTTATTTAAAGGAACAGGGGTATGAGTTTATTTCCCTGGAAACCATGAATCGACTTCTTCAGAGGGTGGAAAAAGAGAAGGTTCAATATAGAAAAAACAGGAAAGATTGGATTGGTCTTGGATTAGATAAAAAATATATTTGCATCACCATGGATGATGGATATTTGAGTAACTATGAATTGGCCTTTCCGATTTTCCAAGAATGCCATGTCCCTGCCTCTATTTTTGCTGTGACGGATAGTGTAACCGAACAGACAGGATTAATGAAATTTACATGGGAGCAAGCGCAAAAAATGGTTGACAGCCGATTGGTTAAAATTTATAACCATACGGCGAACCATGTGCCTGCGGATATGGAAACGGAAGAAGAATTTCTGACACAGGTGGAAAAAGCCGAGCTTGCGTTGCAACAAAATTTAAACCAAGACAGCTGTAAGGCCTTGGCATTTCCAAACGGGCGTTTTACAGAAAAATGTCGGGAGGAACTAAAAGAAATGGGCTTTGACTTACTGTTTACCGTAGAGGAACGGGTCATTACAACCAAAACCTCCCGTTATGAAATCCCCAGAATTAATGTGGAATCTGGGTGGAACGGTGCGGATTTAGAGGAAAACATAGAGCGGGTTGCAAGAAAAAGCTTTAGATAAAAAGAGAGGGATGCAAATTTATGAGAAGAAAAATTATTGCGGGTAACTGGAAAATGAACAAAACGCCAAAGGAAGCGGCGGAATTTTGTAAAATGATGAAGGACAAAGTTTCTTCTACCGAGGTTGACGTGGTTTTTTGCGTACCTTTTGTGGATTTATTTCCTGTGCTGGAGGAATTAAAGGGATCAGACATTGGTGTTGGCGCAGAAAATATGCATTTTGAGGACAACGGTGCCTATACGGGGGAGATTTCTCCCTTGATGCTAAAGGAAATGGGTGTTTCCTATGTTGTTTTGGGGCATTCCGAGCGTCGCCAATACTTTAACGAAACCAACGAAATGGTGAATAAAAAAGTGAAAAAGGCTTTGGAAGTGGGGATTACGCCGATTATGTGCTGCGGAGAAACTTTGGAGCAAAGAGAGGCTGGTATTACAATTGAATGGATTCGCATTCAAATCAAATGCGGCTTAATAGGATTAACCCCAGAGGAAGTTGAGAAGGTAATCATTGCTTATGAGCCAATTTGGGCAATCGGTACTGGAAAGACAGCAACCTCAGCCCAGGCACAGGAGGTTTGCAAGGCAATTCGCCAGGTAGTAGGCGAGGTTTCCAGCGAAGCTGTTGCCGAGAAGGTTAGAATTCAGTATGGCGGCAGCGTAAGCGGGAAAAATGCAGCGGAATTGTTTGCAATGGAGGATATTGATGGTGGATTGGTTGGCGGAGCCAGCTTGAAAGAGGAATTTCAGGAGATTGTTCACTATCTAAAATAAAGCAAGTGATGAAAGTAAGGTGAAAATATGGGAAAGAAAACAACAGTTTTAATGATACTCGATGGCTTTGGGATGAGCGAAAAAGTCGAAGGAAATGCCATTAAACAGGCGAACACACCTATATTGGACGGTATTTTCAAAAAGTACCCCTTTGTGAAGGGCTATGCCAGTGGGCGTGATGTTGGTTTGCCCGAAGGGCAGATGGGCAATTCTGAGGTTGGACATTTGAATATGGGTGCAGGTCGTATTGTATATCAGGAATTAACCCGTATCACAAAGGCCATTGAGGATGGAGATTTTTACGAAAATCCCCAGCTGCTTCAAGCGGTGGAGCATTGCAAAAAGAATTCTTCTGCCTTGCATCTATGTGGATTGGTTTCCGATGGCGGTGTGCATAGCCATAACACCCATTTATATGCGTTGCTACGATTGGCAAAGAAGCATGATTTGGAAAAGGTTTATGTCCATGCATTCTTGGATGGCAGAGATACGCCGCCTTCTTCCGGTGCAAATTATGTGGCGGAATTAGCGGAAAAAATGCGTGAAATTGAAGTAGGACAGTTTGCCACGGTGATTGGGCGCTATTATGCTATGGATCGGGATAAACGCTGGGAAAGAGTGCAGGAGGCCTATGATGCCATGGTTTTAGGCAAAGGGGTAACTGCCACGGACGCAATCCATGGAATCAAGCAGTCCTATGAAAAAGGCAAGACAGACGAATTTATGCCGGCGACAGTCATTGTAGACGAAAAAGGAATGGCTAAGGGGAAAATTTCTGACCACGATGCAGTGATTTTCTTTAACTTCCGCCCTGACCGTGCAAGGGAAATTACCAGAGCAATTTGCGACCCTGAATTTGACGGCTTCAATAGGGGAAAGGTATTGCAGGATTTGAAATATGTATGCTTTACGGAATACGATATTACCATTCCCAATAAAGAGGTTGCCTTTAAACCACAAAAGCTTACAAATACCTTAGGTGCATATATTTCCACCTTGGGCTTAAAGCAATTAAGAACGGCTGAAACGGAAAAATATGCCCATGTTACCTTCTTTTTTAACGGTGGCGTGGAGGAGCCAAATCCCAACGAGGATCGGTGGCTTGTACCCTCACCAAAGGTTGCAACCTATGATTTACAGCCGGAAATGAGTGCGTATGAGGTGACAGCGGGATTGGTGAAGGCAATTCGTTCCAAGGAGTACGATTTGATTATTATCAATTTCGCAAATTCCGATATGGTAGGACATTCAGGTATTTTGGAGGCAGCAATTAAAGCTGTAGAGGCAGTGGATACATGTGTCGGCAAGGTAATGGAGGCATTATTGGAAACCGGAGCGAATATGTTTCTTTGTGCAGACCATGGCAATAGTGATCAGATGATAGATTATGTAACCCATGAGCCTTTTACTGCCCACACCACAAACCCTGTACCCTTTGTTTTGATTAATTACACCGATGGTGTTGGTTTAAGGGAAGACGGAAGGCTGGCGGATATTGCGCCGACCCTTTTGGAAATGATGGGATTGCCCATCCCAGAAGAAATGACGGGAAAAAGTTTGTTGACGGGCAAGTAAATTTTTGACAAACAAGACTGATTTTGGAATAAGAAGTTGTGCTTTGGTTATTTATAAAAAAAATTAAATATTAAAGTTTCGCTCAAGCCTTTACAAAGGCTTGCAGGGTTCGGGACAGAGTCCCGAGAACTTGTTTTATATAGCGAATCAATAAATATAAGGAGGATACGAAAAATGAAAGGTTTTTTTGAAATCACAGATGTTTATGCAAGAGAGGTTTTGGACTCCAGAGGAAACCCTACCGTTGAGGTTGAAGTCATTGTAGATGACAGTATTATGGGTCGTGCGGCTGTTCCCAGCGGTGCTTCCACAGGTGCTTTTGAAGCAGTGGAAATGCGTGACGGCGACGAAAGATATAACGGCGCAGGCGTACAGAATGCCGTGGATAATGTAAACGACATTATTGCAGAAGAAATTATTGGTATGAACGCTTTGGATCAGGTTTCTGTTGACAAGGCGATGATCGCTTTGGACGGCACACCCAATAAAGCAAAGTTGGGCGCAAACGCAATTCTTGGCGTTTCCATGGCAGTAGCAAAGGCTGCGGCAGAGGCCGTGGATATGCCTTTATATCAGTATTTGGGTGGTTTCAACGCAAAAACAATGCCTGTTCCCATGATGAACATTATGAACGGTGGCAAGCATGCGGACAACACCGTAGACATTCAGGAATTTATGATTATGCCTGTTGGCGCGCCTTCCTTCAAGGAAGCACTTCGTATGTGCGCTGAAATTTATCATATGTTGAAAAAGGTTCTGAAAAACAAAGGCCTTTCCACAGCAGTTGGTGACGAAGGCGGTTTTGCACCTGACCTGCCTACGGCAGATGCTGTAATTGATCTGATTAAAGAAGCTGTTGATGCGACAGGATACAAATGGGGCGAAGAAATTAAAATTGCTTTAGACCCTGCAATGACAGAATTATTCGATGAAAAGGACGGGAAATACCACTTCCCTGGCGAAAGCAAAATGGCCGGCAAGGAAATCGTTAGAACCTCCGAAGAAATGGTGGAATTTTGGAAGGCTCTGGCTGCAAAATATCCTATCGTTTCCCTTGAGGACGGTTTGGCTGAGGACGACTGGGCAGGCTGGCAGTTATTGACGAAGGAATTGGGCGACAAGATTCAGTTGGTTGGCGATGACCTTTTTGTTACAAACACAGAACGTTTACAAAAAGGCATTGAATTGAAAGCATGTAATTCTATTTTAATTAAAGTGAACCAGATTGGTACCCTGACAGAAACCTTTAACGCAATTCAGTTGGCAAACAGAAACAAAATGACTGCCATTGTTTCCCACAGAAGCGGCGAAACAGAGGATACAATTATTGCAGATATCGTAGTAGCGGCAAACGCAGGGCAAATTAAGACCGGTGCGCCTGCCAGAACAGACCGTGTTGCAAAATACAACCAGCTTCTTAGAATTGAAGAAGAATTGGACGATGCAGCTGAATTCTTGGGAATGGATGCATTCTTTAATCTGAAATAAAATGAATTTTTTTAGGCTTTTCATGATTTTTCATGAGAAGCCTTTATTGTTTATAAACATATGAAAATTATTCCTATATTAAATTTCATATGATACAATATGAAATAGATCATGGATTTATTTACGCAGATATTGAATAAGAAATAATATGGGAGGTATGTATGAAAAAGTTGAAGCGGTTATTTTTGTTAGGAATTTTTGTGGGTTCTTTGGCGGCTTGCGCCCAAAACGAGGCAAAAGAAGTTATAATGCAAGGCGAAAATTCCCAGGAAGAAATCATTATGGAAAATCAGGAGGTTTCGCTGGAAAACTATGTGGAGGACTTTCCCGACTACGAATTTACAGAGGAACTAGATGATACCGTGGATGATCGGCATTTTGAGGCAGAAGAAGCGCCTGAAAATATTGTGGAAGAGCTTGTTTTTCATGACTACAGCTATGACATTAAAGGAGAATTTGACAAGCTTTTAGAAATATATGGGGAAGAAGAGGCGCTTAAAATTTCTGCAAGAAATACAAAGAAAAGTTTTGACGAGGGTGCGTATATGAAGGAGTATGTGATCCACGACCTATCCACATGGTCAAAGGAGGATTTTCAGAATTCGGATTATGATTTTATGCATATACTTAAAAGCGATATCTTAAAAAATCAATTTACTTCTTTTGCAATCGTTCAGGTGGATATTTCCATGGAATGGTCTAAAGCAGCCTTAGATCGGGGGCCACAGCTTGGCAATGGGGAGTATACCAGATTATTTCTTTGTGGAAAAAATTCCGACGATGATTCATGGAAAATTTATGAGATATATTGGGTTGATGAGTAAAAAATAAAGAAGGAACAAAGAAAGGGAACAAAAAAGGCATCCTTGCTTATACTATCTGAGGTGACCCCAAAAAGTTAGACTTTATGGCGAGGTGGATTTTCCACTTCGCCTTTTTCTTTTATGCTGCCAAGAGGCTGAGTCTGTATTGCACAGGACTCATCCATCCTAGTTTCTCTTTAATTC
>JAQUSU010000027.1 GCA_028710085.1 Anaerotignum sp. | reverse complement strand
TTTGGGAGTCAGCTCGCTTTGCTTTTTGATGATAGTGGCATAGAGCTTGGGTTCCTAAAAGCTGAAAATGCACAGGCACTTACCCATAAAATGTGCAGCGCTATGATAGAAAAAATAATTATAAATCAAAATCATTACTGCATTTATTTTGCATATCCATCTGAATATGAAAAGGCAGTCGATGCAAGGAGTGTTTTTTCGGAAGGAGATGGATCAGCTTGATCAAAAGAATGGGAATCTATCTGCGCCTTTCCGATGAGGATGAAAATGCAAAGGAAAGTAACAGCATAAAAGGGCAAAGAGAGCTTATTCAACATTACATTATGAATCATAAAGAGCTTTCACCCTACGAAACAGTGGAATTTTGCGATGATGGATACAGTGGAACAAGCTTTCAACGTCCGGGAGTAATGGAACTGTTGGGGAAAGTCAAAAACGGAGAAATTGACTGCATCATTGTAAAGGATTTTTCACGGTTTGGCCGCAATTACATTGAAGTCGGAAGCTTTATTGAACAGGTTTTTCCGTTTTTGGGGGTTCGTTTTATTTCAATCAACGATAATTTTGACAGCGATAAGCTTTCCGCCAACGGGGCGTTTATGGCTACCGCCTTTCAAAATTTAATTTATGACTTGTATAGTAAGGATTTATCCCAAAAGATTTCAAGTGTCAGGCGGGCGAAGGCGAAAGGCGGCAAGTTTATTACAGCGTTTGCGCCATATGGCTATCAAAAAACCAAGGCGCAGCAGCTTGTGGCAGACAAAGAGACTGCGCCCATTGTGCAAAGGATTTTCAACATGGCTTTCAAGGGTACCCCTCAAGTCCAAATTGCCCGAACCCTTAATGATGAAAAGATTCCTAGTCCTCTGTTCGTTCGGAAAATGAGAAAGGAGAGCTTTTCCTGTGCTACGGTGAGCGAAAAATATTTATGGTACCCCGCCGCTATTTCCACCATATTAAAAGACCAAAGATATGTGGGGGATGGGGTATACGGAAAGGTGAAGCCCAAAAGCGCAGGCAGCAGTCAGGATAAGGCGGTGCCGAAAGAAGACTGGATTATTGTACCCAACACCCATGAGGCGATTGTCAGCAGAGCGGTTTTTGAGCAGGTAAATGCTAAGGCCAAAAGCTATCGCCCAAGAAATAAAGAAGTGCACTATCCGTTATGGAAGAAGGTTCGCTGCGGTGTTTGCAACCATACCATTTCCCGAAAAAAATCGGGGGGAGAAAATGGCCAAGGTACAGCTAGGGCATTTCGCTGCACTTCACCCAATGTTTCTCAGGAGCTTGGCTGTTTTAAAGGAAAGCTTGAAGAAAGGCAATTAGAAGGAGCCATCTTGCTTTTTTTAAATACAATGCTGGCAAGCGTTTATGACGAGGATTTGCAGGAATTTTTTATAAAACAAGCAAAAGAGGAGATTCAAATCTCACAAGAAATGATAAAACGGCAAGAGGTAAGGCTAAAGCAAATTTCTGTGGGAAAAATGCAGCAATATGAGGCATATCGAGCGAAAAAGCTGAGGAAGGAAGACTTTTTAAATAAAAAAATTGGGAGTGAAAGGCTTTATAAGAAAACGGAAAATGTGCTTTTCTTGGAGCAGGATAAAATGCATGGTTTATGCTTCAAATTACAGAAAAATTCAGAAACAATCAATGTAAATGAGCTTGTTCCTTTCCAAAGTGTAACAAGGCAGCTTGTGGAAGCATTTGTGGAGAGGATTTTTATTGAGCAAAATGGTTCAATCAAGATTTTTTGGAAGTTTCAGGATATATTTCAACAATAAAATTAGGGAACCGATGATTCATCCCAGCATCATCCATTAAGACAGCTGTTTCTTAGAAAAATCCCGGCTATATTTGCGTTAAGCCGGGAATTATTTTTAAATCCGTTTAGCCCTATAATATCAGGAGAGTAGGAACGGGATATTCCTAATCGCTCCGCGATTTCTTGCTGGGTCAGTGTATCTTGGTTACATAATCCATATCGCAGTATGATAACTGTTCGTTCTCGAGGGGAAAGGATGGTTTGAATCGCCTTTAGCATTTTTTCAGATTTCATTGAAAAATCTATGGTATCCACAAAATCCGGATTGTCGCTGTTGATAATATCCAACATTACGATTTCATTTCCATCTCTGTCGGTGCCAATGGGTTCGTGAAGTGAGATGTCATTTTGAAATTTTTTTCCGCTTCTAAGCCACATGAGCAATTCATTTTGAATGCATTTTGCTGCGTATGAAACCAGTCTGACGTTTTTCTCTGCGTTATACGAATCAACTGCCTTGATTAGACCGATGATGCCGATGGAGATTAGTTCTTCGGGTTCCCTTGTATTGCTGGAATATTTTTTTGCAATATGGGCGACCAGCCGAAGATTGTGGAGAATCAGTTTATCTTTTGCTTCTTTTTTTTCTTCTTCGCTTCCTGTTTGATACAGGTTCAAATAAAGGGCTTCCTCTTCCTTAGATAGTGGTTTGGGGAAAGCCCCGGCAGAAGAAAAGGCAAATAAAAATGGCAAAATAGCAAAAAAAACTAGCACATACTCACCCCCAGATTTTTGAAAACGCAGTGAAATCGTGTTATAGATTCATTTTATGAAGAAAGTTTTCTTTTGTGCGTGTCTGAAAAAAAGTTTTTTTGTCCTTTTTTTCGAGGACATGTCGTGACAAGGGAGATTTTGATGATGGATTTTGAGAGCAAGAGTCAAAAAATCATGTATAGTTATTAGGGAAGCGTTGATTCATAGCGCGTGCACATTGAACTATTTCATAAATTTTTCTCGACCATCTGCACGCCATTCAATCAACGATTTCTAAGAAAGGAGGAATTTCATGGAGCTTAAATTTTTGAAACGAAATAGAACACTGATCATCAAAATTGACGGAGAAATTGACCATCATACTTGTGAAATTTTGCGAGGAGAAACGGAGCGTGCTCTGGAAAAAATGGGCGGAAAAAATATTATTTTCCGCATGAGCGGCGTTTCTTTCATGGACAGCTCAGGTATTGGTGCAATGATTGGACGATATAAAGATATCCAAAGGCTGGGAGGCAAAATTGCGATAGCAGAAGCGAATGATAGGGTTCGTCAGATTTTTCTGCTGTCGGCGATGCAATCCCTTATTCCATCATTCCCTAATGTTGATTTGGCTTTGGAATATGTGGAAGGAGGAAAGGAATAATGGAATATCAAAATGAGTTTCGTGTATTTTTCGCCGCAAAATCTCAAAATGAAGCTTTAGCAAGAATTATGACGGCAGCTTTTTTGTCTCAATACGATCCAACGCTGTCTGAAATTACAGACATAAAAACGGCGGTTTCGGAGGCAGTCACAAATGCAATTATTCATGGATATGAAGAAAAATCCGGGGAGGTTGAATTGTTTTGCGGCTATAACGACGGAAGAATTTACATAGAGGTTGCCGATCAAGGTGCAGGAATTGCAGATATCAATCAGGCAAGAGAGCCGCTATTTACCTCCAAGCCGGAATTGGAACGCTCAGGAATGGGCTTTACAATCATGGAAACCTTTATGGAGGAAATAAGGGTTGAGAGCAAAGAAGGGGAAGGCACGAGAATCTATATGGAGAAAGCATTGACTACGGAATGAGGGGATGCCATGGAAAGGACACAGGAACTCATTCGGCAGGCAAAGAATGGAAGCCAACAGGCAAAGGAGATATTACTGCAAGAAAATTCCGGCTTGGTTTGGAGTGTTGCAAGGCGGTTTCAGGGCAGAGGTGTTGAGATTGAGGATCTTTACCAAATTGGTGCAATAGGATTATTGAAATGTATTGAAAAATTTGATTTTTCTTTTGGAGTGAAATTTTCAACCTATGCCGTTCCTATGATTATTGGAGAAATACGCAGATTTCTTCGGGATGACGGAACAATAAAGATCAGCCGCAGCCTAAAGGAATTGGCCGCCAAGGCGAAAAGAATGCAGGAAAAGCTTCAGCAAGAGACCAATCGAGAGGTGACCTTGCAAGAATTGGCCGATGCTTTGGGGGTTGAAGTGGAGCAGCTTGTTCCGGCTTTGGAGGCAAAAAAAGAGGTGGAAAGCCTAAACGCACCCATTGCCCATGAGGAGGACTTGCAGATTCAAGACAAGCTGGCGTCAAAAGAAGACGGAGATCAGGTAATCAATCGAATTTGCTTAATGGAAGCATTGGATAGCCTCGAGGTTAAGGAAAGGCAAATCATTGTCCTTCGCTACTTTGAGGATCGAACGCAAACGGAGGTTGCAAAACGAATGGGTATCTCACAGGTTCAGGTTTCACGCATTGAAAAAAAGGTTTTGGAGCGCATGAAAAAACGGTTGTCAAATGAATAAGGGAAAATATAACAAAAATTATTTATGAATTGTATATTGGGGATAAATAGGGGTGAGAAAAAAGTTCCTAGATATAGTTTGTTTCAAAATAAGAATTGACTTTAGGAAGGGGTTTTGATTACAAATAAGGAAGCATATATTTTGTTTTAAATGAAAAAAAATAGTGGTAATTTATAAAAAATCCTTTGAATGGAATTTGGCTTATGATTTGCATATTATAATATGCAAATCATAAGCCAAATTTTTTATAGAAATGCTTATAATTTTCTGCCGCATTTGGGACAATAAGTATATTCCGGGGACAGTAAAAAACCGCAGTCGGGACAATGAGCATAGGAAGTATTTCCCATTCCTACAATTTCAAGCTCATCTTCTTGCAAAGTAACTGATTCTCCCCGTTCAATGGCTTTGCCTATTTCATCAGGGATAGAGAATGTGGTTTTACAGCAACTGGAAACAGCATAGTATTTTTTGCCCCACTTGAATAAGGGGATGAAAAAAAAGCTAAAATATGTGTAAACCATAAAAACGGAAACGCTGCTGTAGCGTCCGCATTTTTTACAAATTAAAGTTTGCATAAAACCTAAATCCTTCTGCGATTGGGCGATACCGCCGATAAAAATCATAAAAAATGCACATCCTTATAAAAATTTAATGATTTTATTTTACTTCTTATGGGTAACATGATAAAATATTTCCATATAATTTGCAAGCTTTTCCGAAGGGAGGTAATTTTGTGAAAGTATCTCGTTTGGTAGTGAGTGCAGTTTCTCTCGCCGTATCAGCTGCGCTGTTAACATTATCAATTATTGATATGTTCTGTTCAGAAGAATATTAAATGGAATGGTTTTTGTTTGGCAGGAAAGAATGAAATTAGTTTTAGAATTTTTACACAGGGAAATCTGCCGTAATTTGCCAAATTTTCTTTTTTTAGAAGGAAAAACGTGGTATACTAAAAATAGGTAATTGTTTTGCCGAAAATTACAATTATCTATTAACTTTGAGGAGGAATTTATATGGTAAAAGTTGGTATTAATGGATTTGGCCGTATTGGTCGACTGGTTTTTCGGGCAGCAATGGAGCGTGGGGATGCTGAAGTTGTTGCTGTAAACGACCCGTTCATTGATGTAGAGTATATGATTTATATGTTGAAGTATGATTCAGCCCATGGTCGTTACAATGCAAAGATGGAAGCAAAAGATGGAAAGCTTGTTGTAAACGGGAAGGAAGTTATCGTTTATAACTGTATGGATCCTAAGGAAATCCCTTGGAAGGAAGCCGGTGCCGAATACGTATTGGAATCCACAGGCTTATTTACAACCATGGATAAGGCGGCGGCACACTTTAGCGGCGGCGCAAAGAAGGTTGTTATTTCTGCCCCTTCTGCGGATGCGCCTATGTTTGTAATGGGAGTAAACAATAAAACCTATACAAGTGATATGACAATTGTTTCCAATGCTTCTTGTACAACAAACTGTTTAGCACCCCTAACCAAGGTTATCAATGATAATTTTGGCATTGTGGAAGGTTTAATGACAACAGTACATTCGCAGACTGCAACACAAAAAACAGTGGATGGCCCTTCTAAAAAAGATTGGAGAGGTGGACGTGCGGCTTCTGCCAACATCATTCCTTCTTCTACCGGTGCAGCAAAGGCTGTAGGAATGGTTATTCCTGAAATGAACGGCAAATTAACGGGCATGTCTTTCCGTGTTCCTACAATCGATGTTTCCGTTGTTGATTTGACTTGCCGCTTGGCAAAGCCTGCAACCTATGAAGAAATTAAGACAGCAATTAAAAAAGCTTGCGAAAATGAAATGAAGGGTATTATGGATTATACAGAAGAAGCAGTTGTTTCCTCTGACTTTTTGAGCGATGCTCATACTTCTATTTTTGATGCAAAGGCAGGGATTGCACTGAATGATAATTTTGTTAAGCTGGTTAGCTGGTATGACAATGAATGGGGCTATAGCAACAAGGCTTTGGATTTGATCATTCATATGTATAACGTGGATAATGCTTAACAAAAGGTTTTTGTATTTTAGTTTGTCTTTGTTTGTAATGCAGAATTTGTATTTGAACATTTTTTTGCAAGGATAAGTTTTTAAACAAAAAAATAAATACCCCGCTCTTTTATTAGAAATCAATAAAAGTACGGGGTGTTTTTTGTGATTTCAATGCTCATGAATGCTTTTTTCCGAAGTATCAACAATTTTATCGGGAAGATTTACTGCTTCTTCGTTTTTAATTCCCCAATGAATTAAAAAGGTTAAAGCAGCACGCAGTAAAATCGTGCCGCCTACAACTAGGAGTTCAGAAAAATCATGCACGATAACAGTGCGCAAAATTTCACCGCCAATTTTGAATTCCAGCGCCATTGCCATACCCTTGGCAAGGTTGAGGCGAGCATGGGGATCACGGCGAATATAGCTATATATACCAATGATACCCGCTACAATAAGTACAGCAACACCGATAAATTCAAACAGTAGGATGGCTGCTTCCGTAATTGTTGTCATAAGATTATATAAAAAGTCCATAATATGTCCAACTCCCTTCGATAAGGATTTTGTTTATTATACCGAATTTTATACCTAAATTGCAAAATGAAGTGTACGGCTATGGGAGGGCAAAATGGAACTGAAAAGAAAATATTCCGATAGAAAATCATTATCAGCTATTTATATTTTACCACATTTTGGGAAGGTTGTACACAGCATGATTGGCTCCATGATTTTATATAAAAAACTCCTTCAATAAAGTTTTTGTTATTTTTTGGATTCCATTTTTTCAAAAAAAGTCCAGTTGAAAATCGTAATAATTATTTGAATTACGGACAAAATAATAGCGTAATCAAATATAAAGGAGGGAATTAAAATGGAGAGATGTAATGAATGTATTCGTTGTACTGTGGAAAATTGTAGACATCATCACAACGCCAAAAATTACTGTACCCTGGACGCAATTCAGGTAGGCACGCATGAAGGAAATCCAACTATGGATCAATGTACAGATTGTAAATCCTTCACAATAAAGTAAGATAACCGGTTATTTTTTCGATAGCGGGCGTCTTTTTATGAATTATCATAAAAGGGTGCCCGCATTTATTATATATTTCATAGAAATAGTCTTGCTAGGATAAGCATACATAGCTTAAAATATACTGGGGTGATATTTATGAAGGTTTATCTCGTTAGACATGGTGAAACAGATTGGAATTTACGTGGAATGTTTTATGGATGGACAGACTGCGACATCAATGAAAAAGGAATCCTACAGGCAGAAAGACTTAGAAAATTTTTTAATACAATTCCTTATGACAAAATTTATGCAAGCGACTTGCTTCGGGCAGCACATACTGCTGAGATTATTGCTGAGAATAAAAAAATAGAGGTGCAAAAGGAAAGCTGTTTCCGCGAGTTGCATTATGGAGAGTGGGAAGATAAAGAAGGCGCCTACATAAGAGAAAATCATAAGGAAGAATTAAATCGTTGGGTAAAGGAATGGAAAACAAGCGCTTTTCCGGGTGGGGAAGCTTTTCAGGATTTTTATCAACGGGTTACTGAGGGCTTGAACTGGGTGATTGGGGAAAATAAAGGGAAAAACGTAATTATCGTTTCTCATAATGGGCCCATGAGTGCCATGCTGTGCCATCTGACAGGGGTTGGCCCCGATGGGTTTTGGAGATTTTTTTCTGAACAAGGCTGCTATAGCTCTGCATTTGTTTCTGAAAAAAAGATTACTATTGAAAAAATAAATTGTCCTGTTTCATGAAGAAAAAAAAATTAGGCTGTAAAGGGAAAATACTTGACAGCCTGCTTTTTTTTTAGTATGATAATTCAGGTGATTGTAAAGTAATTTTCCTTTACAGGGGGAATGAAAGATGGTTGAAATTTTAAGGCTGACTTTGCTCTATGATTTTTATGGCGAGCTTTTGACTGATAAGCAAAAGCAAGTGTTTGAGATGCATTATCAGAACGATCTTTCTCTTTCTGAAATCGGAGAAGAATTATCAATCAGTCGGCAGGCTGTGCGGGATCAACTAAAGCGCACGGAAAAAATACTGATTGAATATGAAGAAAAATTACGCCTGGTGGAACGCTTTCAAGAGCATCAAAGGGCTGTTCGGAACATGAAAAGCATTCTTGATGAATTGGCAATCGGAGAAACAAGCAAAGAAATTACAGACGCAATTTCTTCCATGAAGCAAATTGCAGATACAATATTATCCTGAGAGGGGGGCGATCTATGGCATTTGAAAATCTTTCGGCTAAGCTGCAGGAAGTATTCAAACAGCTCCGCGGAAAAGGCGTTTTAACAGAAGATGACGTAAAGGCTGCCATGCGAGAAGTGAAGATCGCACTTTTGGAAGCAGACGTCAACTTTAAGATTGTGAAGGATTTTATTAAAACGGTGACAGAACGTGCCGTTGGTGTTGAGGTTTTGCAGGGGTTAAACCCCGGGCAACAGGTCATTAAAATTGTAAATGAAGAATTGATTTCCTTGATGGGCAGTACCCAGAGCAGATTAACCTACTCTAACCGCCCGCCTACAGTATATATGATGGTAGGCCTGCAAGGTGCAGGTAAAACCACCAGCAGCGGCAAATTGGCGGGGCAGCTTAGAAAGCAGGGCAGAAATCCGCTTTTGGTTGCCTGTGATATTTATCGTCCTGCCGCAATTAAGCAGTTGCAGGTGGTAGGAAAAAATTACGGAATTCCTGTTTTTGAAATGGGCACTGAGGTAAGTCCCGTTGAGATTTCTAAAAAAGCCTTGGAGTATGCGGCTGAACAGCACCATGATGTGGTTCTGATTGATACCGCAGGCCGTCTGCATATTAACGAAGAATTAATGCAGGAGCTGTTGGACATTAAAGCCACAGTAAGGCCCCAGGAAATTCTTTTAGTAGTAGACGCTATGACCGGACAGGATGCCGTGACAGTAGCGGGCAGCTTTGACAGCCAGTTGGGTGTGGATGGTATTATTATGACGAAGTTGGACGGCGATGCCAGAGGCGGTGCCGCGCTTTCCGTCAGAAGTGTTACCAACAAACCAATTAAATATATTGGTATGGGTGAAAAAATGGAAGACCTTGAGCCTTTCTATCCCGACCGCATGGCTTCCAGAATTTTAGGGATGGGCGACGTTCTTTCCCTGATTGACAAGGTACAGCAAAATATTGACGAGCAGGAAGCCATGGAGATGCAAAAGAAAATGCGCTCCAACGAGTTTACCTTGGAGGACTTCCTTTCTCAAATGCAGCAAATCAAAAAAATGGGTCCACTGAAGGATTTAATGGGAATGATCCCAGGGATGAACGGACTGAATTTGGATAAGGCAATGGAAGGGGTTGACCCTGCCAAGGAAATGGTGAGGGTTGAAGCCATTATCCAATCCATGACCAAAGAAGAACGCTCAAACCCATCTGTTCTCAATGGCCCAAGAAAAAAACGCATTGCCAACGGCTGCGGCAGAAGCATTGCGGATGTAAATCGTCTGCTGAAGCAATTTGAAGAAATGAAAAAAATGATGAAGCAGATGAACAATATGCAAAAAGGCAAAAAAGGGAAGCTTCCTTTTTTCCGATAAATGAATTTAAAATTTTTTAGGAGGTGAAATGATATGGCAGTAAGAATCAGATTGAAAAGATTGGGCGCAAAAAAGGCTCCTTTCTATAGAATCGTTGTTGCGGATTCCAGAACATCCAGAAACGGTAAATCTATTGAAGAGATTGGTTACTACGATCCTACAAAGGAACCCATTGTATTAAAAGTTGATGGGGAAGCAGCTAACAAATGGCTTGCTAATGGCGCACAGCCTTCCGAAACTGCAAAGGCTCTGCTGAAAAAAGCTGGCGTAATCGGCGTATAATCCGAAGGCGGGAGGCTTGACTATGAGAGAATTATTAGAAGTCATTGCAAAAAATCTTGTGGATAATCCAGACAAGGTTCAGGTAACCGAAACCGAAAATGAACGCACTTTAGTGCTGGAATTAAAGGTTGCCCCAGAGGATATGGGGAAGGTAATCGGAAAACAGGGAAGAATTGCAAAAGCAATTCGTACACTGGTAAAAGCATCTGGAGTTCATGAGGATAAAAAAATTATCGTTGAAATTATTCAATGAAAAATTGCTCTGTTATTTGGGCAGTATAAGGGTGTCGACTTTGTCGACACCCTTTGAACAAAGCTTACTCTATTGTTGCAGTGGCGAGGTGCGTGCATCCTGCCTGTTTTTATTTAGAGAATTTATCATTTTTGAGGTGTGTATGGAACAGTATTTTGAAATCGGTAAAATTACAGGTACCCATGGAATTAAAGGAACAATGCGCGTATTTCCCACGACGCAAGACCCCACCAGATTTGAGCGTTTAAAAGAAATTATCGTTGAAATCAGAGGCAAGAGAGAAACCTTTGAAATACAAAAGGTAGCATATCATAAGCAGTTTGTTTTGCTCACAGTAAAGGAAATCACAGATATAAATGTGGCAGAGCTTTATAAAAACGGAACAATTTTAATTCCCGATTCTTTAGCCCTTCCTTTGGAAGAGGATGAGTATTACACCAGAGATTTATATGGTTTAAGGGTCATTACCGAAGATGGTGAAGAGTTGGGTGAGCTTACAAAAGTTTACGTTACAGGCGCAAACGACGTTTATGCAGTGCAAAAAAATCCTGACGAAAAAGAGCTTTTGATTCCGGCAATCAAGGATTGCATTAAAAAAGTGGATTTGGAAGCAGGGGTTATGACGGTAGCGCTTCTGGAAGGGTTGAGATAATGAAGCAGTTCCTTGTTTTGACATTATTTCCTGAAATGATTATGGAAACGTTATCTCATAGCATTTTGGGCAGAGCGCAAAAAGAAGGCTTCATTTCCATAGAGGCCATCAATATCAGAGATTTCTCCAACAACAAGCATTTGCAGGTGGATGATTATCCCTATGGCGGTGGGGCGGGCATGGTGATGCAGCCACAGCCCATTTATGACGCCTATCAAAGCATATCAAAAGCGGGACAGACGCGGGTGCTTTATATGACGCCCCAAGGGAGGCCGTTTACCCAACGTATGGCGGAGGAATTGGCCAAGGAGGAAAGCCTGATTTTTTTGTGCGGACATTATGAGGGTGTGGATGAACGGGTGATTGAAGAAATCGTCACGGATGAAATCTCCTTGGGGGATTTTGTATTAACCGGCGGCGAATTGGCGGCAATTACCATGATTGATGCAATTTCTCGCCTAATGCCCGGCGTTCTTGGAAAAGAGGCATCTTTTGAGGATGAGAGCTTTTCTCAGGGGCTTTTGGAATACCCCCAATATACTCGACCTCCTGTTTTTATGGAAAAAGAGGTTCCCCAGGTTTTACTAAGCGGCCATCATGGAAATGTGGAAAAATGGCGCAGGGAGCAGGCACTTCTTCGTACTGCTGCAAAGCGACCGGATTTATTAAAGGCGGCTGAATTAAGCCAAGAGGATATTAAAATTTTAAAAAAGAATGGCATTGAGCTTTAAGCTGACAAAGATGACCTTCCTTCACAGCCCGAGTTTTAAAATTTGGGTTAGTGGTGTGCGGGCAAAAAACGGAAAAAAGTGAATATTAAAGTGAATATTTAGGAGGAAATTATTTATGAGTAGCCAAAAAAGCAATGTTGCAAACCCAGCACCTTTAGGTCTGTTAGGCTTTGGAATGACTACAATTTTGTTGAACCTACATAATGCAGGTATTATTTCATTATCCGCAGTTATTATTAGTATGGGGCTATTCTTGGGCGGTTTTGCTCAGGTTGTGGCAGGCATTATGGAGTTTAAAGCAGGCAATACCTTTGGTGCAACTGCGTTTACTGCCTATGGAACATTTTGGTGGTCTTTGGTTGGAATTTGGCTGTTACCCTCTGTGATAGCCCAAGGCGGTGTGCAGGCTGCGGATGAAATTTCTATGGGCTTTTATCTGTTGCTGTGGGGTATTTTTACACTGGGTATGTTTATCGGTACGTTTAAACATAATATGGTTTCAAGAGTTGTGTTTGGTTCCTTGACACTGCTGTTTTTCCTGTTGTCCTTGGGGGATTTTACAGGCAGTCATTTTATTAAGACAATTGCTGGCTATGAGGGTATTTTCTGTGGCGGAAGCGCCATTTACTCTGCCCTTGGTCAGATTATTAATAATGAATTTCAGAGAGATATTTTTAAGCTGTAAGAATTTCAAATAAAAAGAAGCAGCCTTTTTACCGTTTGCTTGGTAGAAAGCTGCTTTTTTTATGGATTAATTCCCGTAAGGTCTTTATTTGTTCATATTTCGAATGTGCATATAAACGGTATTTTTTGAAATACCCAAATGATCGGCAATGGTAATCACAGAATCTTTTAAATTAAAAATTCCTTTTTGAAAAAGAATAGAAACAATTTCTTTATTTTTGTTGGAGGAGGAGATAGCAAGATTGCTGTAAACCGCTTTCTTTGCTTCTTCTAAAGCATTCAACATCAGTTCTGCTGTGTTTTCAACAAAGGTTTCGGAAATGCTCTCTTGCTTTGCACCGTCGCCTTGTGTCATGCTTTGCACCAAGGCTGAAATGGGTGCTGCCAAATACATATTTAAACAAAGCAGCCCGATGATGTTCCCTTTTTCACCAAGAATCGGTGTAATAGATGCTTTAAAGGTTTCTCCACGCTTGTTTTTTGCAAAATAATAAAGATGCTTTAAGCTGGGTTCTGCCATCATTCGGTTTAAAAAGGATAGGGTTACCTCTGAAATCGCAGCACCCACCTGTCTGCCGGAAAGATGTCCGTTAATAATATGCATCACGGAATGATCCATATTTTCAAGATTATGTATCACGACTTCGCAAAAGCCGCCTAAAAATTCCGCAATACCATCAGCTACATGAATAAAAGAACTTAAAATCGCGCGATCTCTTTCCGATAGTGAAAAGATGGGACATTCCATGGGACACCTCCAAAAATATTATAAAGTACAATATACCAAAAAAACCGTATTATTTCAAGTACAAAAATAGGAATCAAAATAATGGATTTAATTTCGCCATAGAAACAGCCCAACATAGCGTTTCGCCAGACTGGGCCTTGTTCCTTAGAATTTGACATTTTCATTTGAAAAGAAGTTGAATCTTTTTTGCGCTGTGTAAATTGTTTTGTTACCGTTAAAGACAAAAGCCAAGGAACATACAATGACGAAATAAAGGGTGTTTTCCGGCCCGAATACTTCCGCACCAATCAAAATTGGGGCTAGCAATGTGTTGGTTGCGCTGCCGAAAACAGCAGCATAACCCAGGGCTGCAATGAGCATAGTTGGCAACCCCAACAAGCTTCCCAAAATAATACCAAGGCTTGCGCCAATAGAGAACAGGGGCGTAACTTCTCCGCCCTGAAAACCAGCTGCTAGAGTTAAAATTGTTAAGAATAGCTTTAACACCCAATCATATTCAAAAATTTCTCCATTTGTAAAGCTTAAGTGAATCAGATTGGTGCCTAACCCACAATATCTTCCCGTGTGTAACAACAGAAGCAGCAAGGTCAAAAGGCATCCAATCATAAAAATTCGTTTGATTGGGCTTTCAATGAGGGAAGCAAGCTTTTTTTTACTGTAGCTCAAAAGATAGGCAAAAATACCTCCCACAATGCCAAAAATAATCCCCACAAGAACAAGCTTCAGGAAGATTTCTGGGGAAAAAGACAATGTATTTGGAATGCCCACCGAAAATTTTTCCAAGCCCAATAAATGGGAGGTTGTGCTTGCCGCAAAAGAGGCAACCAGTGCGGGTAATAAGGCTTCATATAAAAATACGCCTGACACAAGAACCTCCAAAGCGAAAAATGTGGCGGCGATGGGTGTCTGAAACAAGCCGGCAAAACCGGCAGCCATACCTATGACCAAAAGCACGCGGGAATTGTTTAAAAATTTTAGCTTTCTAGCAATGGTATGGGCAATCGTAGCACCAAGCTGCACGGCAACCCCTTCTCGCCCGGCGCTTCCGCCAAAGAGATGGGTAATCCAAGTGGTTACGATAATTAATGGCACAAGCATTTTTGGAATTTGCTCGTTATCGCCATGTCCGGTTTGAAATACAAGGGTCATTCCTTTTAAGCTTTCTTTACTAAAATAGCGGTATAAAAGCAAAATGACAATGCCCGAAACAGATAAAAAGGGAACCAATTTCAAGACGTTTTTGTCCCGTATTTCGGTAATCTTAATGAGGACCTCGCCAAAGACGGCATCAATTCCTCCGATGATAATTCCTACAAATAAGGCAATAAGGGAATACAAAAGGATTTCTTTGTACTCTCCGAGTATTTTTCGTATCAATTTTTTTATCCTCCTGATGTAAATAAATTCCACAAAATGTCATCTGCATAACGTTGCACTTTCTTCCTCATTATAACCCACATGCCATTTTACGGCAACTTTTTTATGGAAAATAGCGAAAAGAGCCGGCTTGAAATATTGACAAGTGGTTTTTTGGGGGAAAAAGCTATGCAAACAAGGATTTTTTCGGTTAAGGCAATGATAGAAATGTGCTTCAAAAAAATAAAAACCGAAATTACAAAGGCTGTAATGTCAGTTTTTTGGAAGCGACTTCGTGAGTGTGTGATGAAACAGGATGGTTTTTCTGCAAAAAAAAATGAGTCACTCGGGGCTCGAACCCGAGACACCTGGATTAAAAGTCCAGTGCTCTACCAACTGAGCTAGTGACCCACAACGTGTCTAATTATATAAGAAAAAGGGAAATATGTCAATGAATATTTTCAAAAAGTTTGGCTTTCTTTTCTTGGGGTATTAGGATAGAATGAAAAGAAATTAAGAATTCCGTAAGGAAGAATGTGATATTTTGTAAAAGAATCCTGGTATGATAGAATAGAAATAATATGTAAAATTAGGGGGTACTTTCTGATGGAAAAATTCAATATTCTGGTTTGTGATGATGATAAATCAATTGTTGACGCAATTGAAATTTATTTGAAACAAGAGGGCTATCATATCATAAAGGCGTATAACGGCTTCGAGGCATTAAAAGCCTTGGAGGAACATGAAATACATTTGATTCTGCTTGATATTATGATGCCTAAATTAGACGGATTAAATACGACGGTGAAAATACGGGAAACCTTAAATATACCCATTATTATTCTTTCGGCAAAGTCAGAAGATACGGATAAAATTTTAGGGCTTAATTTTGGGGCGGACGATTATATCACAAAGCCCTTTAATCCGCTGGAGCTTTTGGCGCGGGTGAAGAGCCAAATGCGTCGGTACACAGCCCTTGGAAGCATTGCGGAAAAGAGTAATGTGATTAAAATTGGAGAGCTTGAGTTGGATAAGGATGCAAAAGAGGTTCGTGTCAGTGGGGAAGCGGTTAAGCTTACCGCCACAGAATATGGAATCCTTCAATTGTTGATGGAAAATGTGGGAAAGGTTTTTTCCATTGACCAAATTTATGAAAAGGTTTGGAATGAGCTTTCTTTTGCGCCTGAAAATACAGTTTCAGTGCACATTCGCCGCATTCGTGAAAAAATTGAAATTAACCCGAAAGAGCCTAGATATTTAAAGGTGGTGTGGGGCATTGGATACAAAATTGAAAAAATTTAAATGCTATCAAACCAAATGCAAGGTTGCTGTAGCTGTATTATTATTTATTTGTGCCATGGCAAACTTTTTTTGCGGTATTATTGCGGCGAATATTTCAAATCAATGGGATAGAAGCATTATTGAGGCGAAATCCGTATATGAAACCTACGAATTTAAAAATAAATTTGCCCAGGCCATAGACGAGGTTATTAAGGCAGAGGTTTATTACCGGAATGAAAACCGAATTACAGGCGGTGAATTAATTGATAGAGAAGAATTGATTGCTGATTTTAAGCGATATTATGGAATCAAAGATGGTATCATTACGGGAAATACATCCATTAACGAAACCCTTGACGGATTGATCATTCACGGTAGTATTCCGAATTCTTTGAAAAGCAACTTTGATGAGTACAAGGAATTGGTGGAAAGCAGATTGCCCCTTTATCGGAAAATGTACATTCAAAACCAGGTGGATGAATATAAACGAAGTGAGCGCTATTTTAGTGGCATTGTCAACTTCCTATATTATGTTGAGGATAGTCAGGGAAATGTTGTTGCAGGCAATACCACCCGTGGCGAGATGAGCAATATTGACCGAACGGTTGTCCTTTCCTCAGGCTTTTGCAGTGATAACATTGGCGTTTCGCCCTATATCCAAAATAATTTATTCATGGAGAATAGCGATTATAAGGTTTATGTGGGAATTCGAGATCCCTTTGCTGTTGGTGATGAATTTTATAATCTGGGGCAGGAATATATTTTTGCCAAGGCAGGCTTACCTATATTATTTAGTGTGTTTACCGGTTCGACCCTGCTCATTATTTTTTGTTTTGCCTATTTGATTCGTGTTGCAGGGCAAACAGAAAAGGGCGGAAAAATTTCTTATCTGGCGGTGGATAAAATTTACAACGAGATTCATTTTTTGTTGGTATGTGGGTTGCTGATGTTCTCACTATTATTGGGCATTTCACTGCTTTCGAGTATACTCAGGGAAACGGCAATTTTTTGGGCCTATATCTTCACTACCATTTTAGGCATTTTATATATTTGCAACATAGCGTTAATTACTTCCTACGTTACGTCAGTTGCAAGGCAAATTAAGGGTAAAATTTTTTGGCGAAACACTTGGATTTCTGTAACCATTCGCCGTTTGTCGGAGTTGTTTACAGGTAAAACCTTCCGTGGTTGGATGATTTTTGTGATGCTTTGGTACGGCTTAGGAAATTGTGTCATTATGGGAGTGGCTATTTTTACCGCCCAAATGGATTCCGTCATCATTTGCCTGTTGGCTACCATCGTTTTATTTGTATTTAACGGCGTTTGCATATTTTTCTTTTTAAGGGCGCTGCGTTCTTTGAAAAGGATTATGATTTCCGCCAGAGAGACTTCCAAAGGCAATCTGCTATACAAATTGAATTTGGAGGAAATATCTCCTTCTTTTATTAATTTTGCGACGGATATTGCAAATATTCAAGATGGATTGAAAAACTCCGTAGCGGATGCAGTAAAGGGCGAAAGGATGAAAACGGAGCTAATCACAAATGTTTCTCATGATTTAAAAACCCCTTTAACCTCTATTATTTCTTATGTGGATTTACTGCGAAGCCTTAAGATGGAAAATCAGACTGCCAGGGATTATGTGGAGGTTTTATATGACAAGTCCTACCGCTTAAAACAGCTGATTGAGGACTTAATTGAAGCAAGCAAGGTTTCCAGCGGGAACATTACGGTTGAAGCAATGCGTGTGGATTATCGCCAAATTACGCTGCAAGCCATTGGGGAGTTGGAAGAGAAGATTGAGGCGGCAGGGCTGGAGATGAAAGTAAGCTGCCCTGAGGCTTTATATATCAAGGCTGATGGTAGACATTTGTGGAGAATATTGGAGAATATGGTTTCCAATGCAGTAAAATATTCTTTGCCTGATTCTCGGGTGTATATTGATATATTTCAAGCCGAGGATCGTGGCATTTTAGTGATGAAAAATATTTCCGCTGCGCCCATTGATTTTGATGAAACACGCCTGACAGACAGATTTGTCAGAGGAGATGCCTCCAGAACCACCGAAGGCTCAGGCTTGGGGCTTTCCATTGCCCAAAGCTTGGCAGAGGCACAAGGCGGCACCTTTGGCATTAAGGTGGATGGAGATTTGTTTAAGGCAATTGTTTGCATGCCTCTTTGGGAAGCGGAGGAAGAATTGTTTCCAGAAGAAGGCGAAACCGATGTAATGTAAGAAGCTGTTTTTTCAAACCCATGCAAAATTTTGGACTGCGCTGCAGCTTATGAAACTCAAATCAACATAAAAAAGCGAGATGTCCCACAAAAACAGTGGACAGCTCGCTTTTTGTATATACAATAATCGTTAGCTTAGCACCCATGAAGGGATTCTTACATGTATTAGTTCAGTATTGGCGACAAATTCTGAAGAATCTGCGCGGTCTGCGCCCGAGTCACTAACCCTTGAGGGTTCAAATAGCCGTTTTGATCCCCATGAAAGATGCCTTTGCTTGTTGCCCATGTCATTGCTTCCTTTGCCCAGGGATCTACTTGACTTGCATCGGGATAGGCTGGGAGAGCACCATCATCTATTGAAATGTCCATGTCCATCAGGAGTGCATAGCGATAGAGGAAGCATGCAAGTTCTTCCCGGGTAACGGAACGATTGGGCTCAAAGCCTGTGCCAGTGCCACCGGTAATGTTCTTCTCTCCCGCCCATGATACCGCATTGTAATACCATGCATCTTTAGGCACATCGGCAAAGGTAGCATTTCCCGTAAGAATGAGGGAAGGGTGTGCACGATTGTAAAGACGGCACATTAAGGAGGCGGCCATCGCCCGACTTAAGACCCCTTCGGGGTCGAAACCGTTACTGGTGCCCACCAGCAGACCCGCCGAGGAAGCATAAGCGACTGCTTTAAAATACCAGTCTTTGGATGTTACATCCAAAAAGGAGGGAGCTTGTTCGTTCAGCCCAATCGCCTGAATCTTCTGGGCAAAGACATCGGAAACATAGATAGCATTCCCCTTCAGCACAAGGCCACGGGGAGAAACAGGAAAAGTCTCTGAATTGCCTTCGGCAGAAGCCAAAAATGTACTAACCCGTCCATCGGATATTGTGCGCACTGCGCCGTTGCCAGTATCTGCCACATAAATAGTGCCATCATCAGAGACAGCTACGCCTTGTGGATTGCTGAATTTCGCCTTTGCCACCGTACCGTTTACATAGCCGCCTTCGTAAACCCCATCTGATGAGGTTTGTCCATCCACACCACCAGCCACTACGGTTAGCTTGCCGTCCACTACTTTACAAATGCGGTTATAGCCGGAATCGGCCACATAGAGAACACCATCATGCCAGCACAGCCCGGTGGGTTCCCAAAAGCCCTCAGCAAAGGTGGACACCTGTCCTGTTTTGGTAATTTTTCGGATGACGTTATTGCCAGTGTCAGCCACATAAAGGTTGCCCTGTGTATCAGCAGCCAGACCAGTGGGGAAATTAAATTTGGCTTTGGTTCCAAGACCGTTTTGTAAGCCTGGGGTAGTAGAGCCTGCGAGTGTGAACACACTATCTTTGGTCAGATAGCGAACTACATTGTTGTCTGCGTCAGTAACGGCATAGCCGTCAAGATAAGGAGCAACAGCCCAGGGGGAGGCAAAAAGAGAGTTAGCGAGAGTACCGTCGTAATACCCCGCTTTGGGTTCCCCTGAAAGGTCAGCTACGCCACTTTTTCCGGCATAAATTTTCTGTTTGCCGTCAGACAAAATCCAGAGCACCTTATTGTAAACATCGGTGGCTAGAAGCTTATCGTCTGTGCAAAGTAATCCTGAAAAGGCACCGCCGCTAAATTCGGCGGCGAATGCCTGCCCGCTCAGGCTAAAAGTCAGCAGCCCGACCAGCAGAAAGGATGTCAGTCTTTTCTTCATTTTAAAACCTCCCTTTATTCAACGCGGAGAGGAGCTTCCATTAGTCCGTCCACCCGCAGTATTTCAAATCCCTCCGCCTTGCCCTTAAGACGGATGCTGTCTCCTAAGCTGGTAACAAGGATACGCCCTTCCAGCGCATCGGCAACAGCACGGCTGATGTAAATCTGTCCTGCCGGTGCGTTGGCCTCCAGTCTTGCCGAGGTATTTACCGTATCACCAATGGCTGTAAAGTCCATACGCATTTCAGCCCCGATGTTGCCAACGACAGCAGGCCCGCAGTTGACGCCGACACCAAAGGACACAGTGCGGCCGAATTGCTCTTGTAGCCGCCCACTGAGCGCCTTGGAGCCTTCCACCATATCCCAAGCTGCCTTAACTGCATTGTAAATGTAGTCTTGTTGCGGCAAAGGGGCATTCCAGATTGCCATCGTGCAGTCACCCACGAATTTATCCAGCGTTCCATGGTTATCCATAATACATTTGGTGGTTAATGTAAGGTATTCATTTAAAATTTCCACCACCTGCGGGGGCGTAAGCAGTTCTGACATGGTTGTAAAGCCGCGGATGTCCACAAAGAGGACGGCTATGTCAGTGAGCTTTCCTCCCAGACCAAGGGAGTCTGTCCCTTCACGCAGCAGCTCCGTAACAATTTCAGGGGCAACATAACGCCTGAAGGTGTTAGAAATCCGCCGTTTTTCTATGGTAGCCCGAATATAATTGATCGCCACAGTGACCAAATAGAGCACAGTTGCCGCAAAGGGAATCCAAAGCACATGGAGGATATGACCGGCGGAATACAGCATTAGGCAAAGCCCAAGCCAACCCCCACACATCAACAGCCATGTCACTGTGGCTGGAAGAAGCTTCCGATTCCAGAACCACAGCAGACAAAGAAGAGAAAACAAGAATAAAACCACAAGCTGTATGCTGTCCGAAATTTCTGTTTTATAGGTGCCCGCCATCATGATTTCTATGGCATTGGCCTGAATTTCCACGCCGTACATATTCTGGGCGTGTTCCATGGCAGTGGGGTAGGAATCTTGCAATCCTGCAGCGTAAGGGCCGATAAGAACAATTTTCCCTGCGAAATAGTCTGGGGACACCTCACCAGCCAGTAGGTTGCTGATGGAAACGCCATCATAATAGTCCCCAGGCATGGCAGAAAAGGGCAGATACCACCGCCCTTTCGCATCCGTGGGCGGCGGGGCTTTGGGTGACACACCGTGAAAAGCAGTGTATTTTTGGTAAAGCTCCCAAGCGAAGGAATAAGCCCGTTCTTGTTCGGGAGGGTCGATGTAGAGCATCATGTGGCGCATGATACCGTCACTGTCGTACATGGCATTAATGTGTCCAGGTGTGGTGACGGCCTTCAAGGCGTTAAAAGGCTCTTCATAGGCAAGAACGCTGAAATCCTCCATGTAGAAGGAACCATCATTTTGTGTGACCAGCTGAGAGCCAAAGGTAGCCGCCGATGCCATTATAACGTTGCCATACTGCCCAGCCGCCTCACTCAGCCATGCATCCGCATCCGCCTCGGCGCTGCTTCCCACATATAAAACGTCAACGCCAATGGCGGCGGGGCGGTTGTCTACGTCAGCATTCAAAGCTTCAATGGCTCTCGCCATGACGTCTCTGCTCCAGGTTTGGTAGGGTCCAATGTCCTCCAGCGCTTGCTGGTCGATGCCAATGACCACAATATCTCCGGAAAGAGCCTTTGGAGATTGATAGAGTTTGTCTGATAGAATATTATCCGACCCATATAGCAGCCCTGAGGCGGCAACCCCCGTTAAAAGCAGGGCTGCCGTAAGAGCGGCGATAGAACGCTTGAGGTTTTTTCTGTTCATATTGTTACTCCTTTACGGAAGAAATCATCAAAGCTGCTCATAGTTTGTGGCTAATCCATTCGTTGTGGAAAGCTTGCCAGATGAAACATAATCAAGCAGGGTGTTTATAATATCAAGTCCGCTGAAATAGCAAACACCACGACTATAATCTCCTGCTGCAATGATAACGCCATTTTCCATAGAAAACGTAACGCCTGGTGTTGGCAGGAGCACACCGGTGCTGTCATTGCCGCTGGCGGTAATGGTTCCGCCTGCAATACTAAGGCTTCCGCCATCCATTACTTGTATGCCTTTACTGGATTCGCCACTGGCGGTGATGCTTCCTTCATTCAGGATAAATGAGCTGCCAGCCCCTTCGACGTTTACACCAATGCCGAAGTATGCATCCACCGAACCAACTAAAATCGTTCCGCCGTTCATGGTGAAGGTACCGCCTGTTACGGATATACCGATAGCTTCTATTGCGCTGACGTTAATCGTTCCACTATTTATAGCAATCGTTCCTACACTGGTAATCAGCGTGCCAGTTCCGGTTATCGTGCCGGTTTCATCCTCGCTGCTATCAATGATGGTAAGTGTTCCATCAGCAGTTACGTTCAACGCGCCACCGTTCAAAGTCAGCGTGTGTCCGTTGAGGTCAAGGGTGAAGTTTGTGAAAATATCAGGAAGAACATCTGATAACTCAATGTCTTTAAGTAGAATTAGTTTTCTGGAATCTACCATATCATCGGCTATAATATCAGAAGCATTGCCTCTGAAATAAACACCGTGGGTACTTTCTTCGATGATATAGCACTCAATACCAGTGTCAGAATATTTTCCAAGCAGATAAAATGTTGCAAGGTTGTCTAGAACACCGTTGACATGGAATTCTCCATTGTAGTTGATGCTAAGCGTTCCTAAATTTGTAAGGCTGCAACCGCTTCCATTTTCATCCCCGTCAATATACAGAACACCATCCGCGCCGACATATATATTGCCGTTGCTTGTATTGGTCAAAGAACTTGGTATATTACTTCCTCCTGAGTAGAAATAGTAATTGCTAAGGTTACTTGCAGAATTAATTTGAATCGTACCAGAGTTCTGAATGAGTTTATAATTGTTGAAAAAGCCTGCGTTATCTAAATTCACGCTACCATAATCGTTTGTGAAGGTCTCATAATTCACGAAGGAGCTTTCGCTGTTTAAATTTATAGTGCCAGTGTTTGTGAACGCTCCATAATTTTGCAGAGAGCTTCCATTGATTAAACGAAGCGTGCCATTGTTGTTAATAGGTACCCCAGCTTGGATTTTCAAAATACTGTTATCCAAAGTCAAGGTCTTGCCTGCGGGAATTTCCAAATCGCTTGTCAGGGATATGGAATAGTCAATTACCCCTGCCGACTCATCAATGTTGCAATTTGAAAGAATGACGTCGTCATAATTTTGCAGTGCGTTTCGCAGGTCGGTTTCGGTACTGCCGGCTGGCAAAGTGATGCTGGTATTTGACGAGCCGCCGCTTCCGCCGCTACCGCCGCCACCGGTACTTACAATACCGCCGAAAAACGGAGTGCTGTTTTGTCTGGAGGCATCGGAGGCATGGTTAAGCGCCTGCTGACGCCGTTCAGCTTCTTCGTGGTCGTTTTGCAGTTGGTTTTCAGCATTTCGGATAATCAGGTCAAGGTCTTGTCCCGTGCCTTGGCTGATGAGCCGCTGATGGAGCTCTTCGTTTTCTGCCAGCTCAATTCCCACATAGCCGGGAACATCTTCCTCAGTAAAGGATTGTACCATTATTTGGGGTTCACTGTTTTCCGACGAAGGCCAAGCGGTTGCCATTTGCCCTGTGGTAACCCTAACCTGTCTGCTTTCGCCGGTGAGTGGATCAGTTGTGGTTAGAGTTATCGTGCCATGAAGCACATAAACCTCTGTTTCGCCACTTTCTCTTTGTCGGAAGAACACGGTGGTACCGCGAATACCGGTGATTGTGGTAGAGGTTCGGATACTCAGGCTTTCATTACTGCTTAAAGTATTGGACACATCGCAAAGAAGACTTCCGGAAACCAAATGTAGCTCCAGCTTGCTGCCCGATTTCGACACCTGCACCTCGCTGGAGGCATCCAGCTTTATGGCCTTGGTGCTGTCCAGACTGATATGGGCATAGCTTTCGGCTTCGGTTGCGACGGTGTAGCCACTATAGAGCCGCATTCCATCTAGCTTTGACACACTTCTGCCGTTTTGGTTTTCTACCGAAACGGTACCCTCGGTTTTTTCCAGACGCAAGGTGGCGGCAGTGTTGTCTGCCGCAAAGGCGACTGGCATGGATGAAAACAAAATTAAGCAAAATAGTAATAAAGAAATCAGACGTTTCATATTTTCCCTCATTTCATTAGTTTATCTTATTCCCAAGCGCGGCTTTGAATAAACAGCGCTAAAATTTCTCCGTCAATTTGTCCCTGCTGCGCCATCTCCCCTAGGATTTGCAGCGTCTTTTCTATCGGCATTCCAGGCTTATAGGGCCGATCTCGGGCGGTAAGTGCATCGAAAATATCCAAAATGGTGAGCAGACGAACTTCACGGGGAATTTCCTCTCCCTTCAGTCCGAGGGGGTAGCCTTTCCCATTCAAAAACTCGTGGTGCGCGGCGGCCCAGGTGGGAACATAGGCATAGCTGCGTGAGAACTTCATCTCGTCAAGTAGTTTTTTGGTCAACACAACATGGCTTTCCATGATACTGCGTTCTTCTTGCGTAAGCGTACCCTTGCGTACGGACAAGGAATGGTGCTCGTCTGGTGTGAGCCAAGGATGAACCTCTCCGTTTTCGTCCTCATAGGAGTGTTTGGCAAGCGCGTCAACTTGAGCCAACAATTCATCGGAAAGAAAGCCCACCGTGTTTACCTTAGCAATCAGGGTCTTGGCATGCTCTAGTCGGTTCGACTGTTCAGTGTATTCCTCGGAGGTGAGCTTCCCGTTGAGCAAGGCAATACGGTTTAAATAACCAATGATTTGAAAGCGGTGCTCCACATGGATCAAGGCTGTGCCAAGACGGCTTTCCTTATCCATAATCTCCAGTGGAATAACCAGCTTGCCTACGTCATGGAGCCAGACACTCATAAGAAACTGATGCTTTTCACCCTCTGTGAACTGCCAAGGATTGCCGGAGGCCAAAAGCCACTGTAAAAAGTGTTCTCCGTATCGTGCCATGTTACGGGTATGGTTGGCATTATACGGGGAACGAGCATCGATGGCGACGGACATGACCCGTACGAAGGAGTTAAGGAGGTCAATAATCTCCACACTGTAATTCATATTTGTCAGCCGAATGGCTGCCTGGGAGGCCAAGGAGAGAACCACTGATTGAAGAGCGGGCTCAAAGGCCGTTGTACTGCCCTGTTTGTCCTTGGCATTAATGAGCTGTAAAACGCCGATGACTTGTCCTTGATCATCCTGCATTGGAACGACCAGCATAGAGGTGGTTTTATAGCCCGTAATGGCATCGTAATTACGAGGGCCGGAAAAGTCAAAGCGCGGGTCGTTATAAACATCAGGCACGTTGATTAGGCCGTATTCCAGTGCCGCCCGGGCGCATACGTTTTCAGGGCATAGCTCCACCGGCGGTAAATCGATATTTTCACCGTCCCCACCCTTGTGGATATTCATGGAACGGGTAATCATGATTTTAAAAGTTAGCGCATTTTCGTTCAATATGTACAACGTGCCACCGTCACAATGGGTTATGTCCATGGCTGCTTCCAAAATGGTAAGAAGCAGGCGGTTGGGGTCCTTTTCCGTCGACAGAGAGATGCCGATGTTTAGAAGCTTTTCAATATCAATCAGTCGTCTTTCATTCATAACGCAAATTCCTCCCCACATCGTCCTAAGGTACAGTTTGGATGGCATGACCGCAGCCAGCGATCGGCCTTATCTAAAAAATCATCTGTATATTGCGGCGCATGGTGAACCAACACGGTACGCTTCGCTGCACAGGCCTTGCCAAGAGCGGCTGCCATGCTCCATGAGGAGTGCCCCCAGCCTACGCGCAGAGGGTATTCTTCATCGGAATATTGTCCGTCGCAAAGAAGCAAATCGCAGTCCTTTGCAAAAGCGGACAAGCGGGACAGCTGATTTTGGGATAATTCACAATCGGAAGCATAAACCAAGCTGCGACCGCCGTAAGACAAGCGGAATGCCGAGGCACCACCGGGATGAAGAAGCTCTATATGCTCCACCAATACCGAACCTATCTGAATAGAGGGTTCCAGAATGTCTTTGATAATAAGCTTTGCACGAAATGCCTCGAAGCCTACCGGCCACAATGGAGGTGACATAAGAGCCTCCATCTGTTTTTGAGTAGATAATCCACCCCGAGGAACAGCATAGAAGGTAGCCAGTTTGCCCGCTTCATAAAGGAATGGGCACATGGGCAAACCGATTAAATGATCAACATGGGGATGGGAAAGCAGAATGGAAAGATGATGTGCGTCCGCTGTCAGCGAACCAGACTGAAGTACCCCGCTACCACAGTCCAGCAGAATGGTTTCGCCTCCCATATGAACCAGCACACAGAGAGTGGAACCACCGTATTTTACAAAATCTGCGCCCGATACCGGTATCGAACCCCGCACTCCCAACAATATAACTTGAAATTTGTGTTTCACCCAGACACCACCTTATACCGTCTGCCCTGAACCATTCACAGGGAGTGGTTAAAATATTTTTGGTTGGAATATAACTCAGCATACTATGCCATAGATTATATCATTAAATTCTTGGGAAAAAAAGAAAATTTTAGAAGAACCGCGTTTTATTTTTGGGGAAAGAAAAAGATTGACAGGGGAGTTAGATTATGCTAACTTTATTTCTGAGTAAATGAATAAATTTATATAATTGTTCATTTAAAATGAATTGACGTCAATTCAGGTATGAAAAAATCTGCTTTTATTTTATTTAAGGAAATGCTGATTCATTTCGAGCGCTCATCTACACACTTGGTAAATTTTCCCTTGGTGATGTTAAAAAGTCTCGCAATAACTGGGATTGCTGTGTTTTTTCCTTGCCAAGCAAAAAAATCGCCACCCAATGCACACCCTCCAATAAATCAGCGCTTCCATAGCATTCAATTTTAATTTCTAAGAATATTCATAAGGAGGTTTGAAATGAAAAAATTATTTGCTATCAGTATGGCTTTGGCTGTTTCACTCAGCTGCATTCCCAGCATGGCTTATGCGGAAACTGAAGGTGCTGCAACGTCTGCTGTAAAGGGGAATACTGCATTTGTGGATATGCCCAGTGATTGGTCAACTTCAGCCCTTTCAAATGCCGCGGCAAATGGCTTGCTCAAAGGCTATAAAGAAGGGGATGGAATGTACATTAAACCAAGTGCTACTTTAACAAGAGCCGAAATTGCGGCTATTGTAAATAGAGCCTTTGGTGCTTCTGAAACAACAACGTTAAAGGAGGTTACAGATGTTTCTTCCGAAGCGTGGTATGCAACGGAAATTGCAAAAGCGGTTCATATGGGAACCATGAGCCTTGCAGCAAACATGAGGCCTGATGATAAAATTACAAGGCAAGAGGCGTTTTCTATTTTAGCAAGAGCGTTTCAGCTTGAAGCCACCGATCCAAACTATAGTGCGTTAAATGCTTTTCAAGACAAAGATTATATTGCATCATGGGCAAAGGAAGGCATTTGTGCTTTCGTGGAAAAGGGCGTTCTTTTTGGGAATGACGGCAAAATAAATCCTACTGCAAATATTACAAGAGCTGAATTTGCAAAAATTATGGATAATATGGTTCAGCAATACATAAACACAGCTGGAACGGTTACAAAGGTTGCAGCTTCCGGGAATGTGATGATTAATGTTTCTGGGGTTACATTAAGTAATGTTACAGTGAACGGGGATTTAATCATTGGCGACGGCGTTGGCAGCGGAGAGGTTACGCTGGATTCTGTAAAGGTTACAGGGGAAACCATTGTCAGAGGCGGTGGCGTTCATTCTGTAATCATTAAAGGCAATAGCTCTTTTGGAAAAATTATTATTGCGAAAGTAGACGGAGCTGTTCGCGTGGCAGTAGAAGGCGATGCGGATGTTGAAGTCGTAGTTATTGACGACGGCAAGGAGGATGTAATTATTGAAGGTAAGCTTGGAACCGTTGAGGTTGCAGCTGACGTTCCGGTAGTCCTTCAAAAAGCTTCCGTTGAGAAGGTAGAGGTAACAATTGCGAAAGCATCCGTAACGATTGCTGCGGGTGCGA
>JAQUSU010000002.1:98219-102524 GCA_028710085.1 Anaerotignum sp. | reverse complement strand
AATAAAGCGTTCCATTTTTCCTAAAATAGGAAAGCTGAAAAAATTAGGAAATTTTTTCGTTTAAAATGCTTTGGTTTTATCATAAGAAAAATGATTTTCGTGATATAATAATGAAGAATCGTGAAAACTATTATTGACATATGACATTAATAGCCGTACAATAAAATAAATGGCATATGACAAAAACTGTCTTATCTTTTATCATGAAAATAGGAGGGATATCCCAAATTTCTTTGAGAAAGTGTTTTTTAGAGGTTATTGGGAAACTTAAGTAATGTTTTATGCTGAATTTCATTTCATTATTAAAAAGGAAGTAATACGAAAGGAGTTTTTTTATGAAAATTGCAATTCCCATGAATGAAATGCGTGTGGATGCTGAGGTATGTGTTTCCTTTGGCAGAGCACCTTATTTTTTATTCTATGATACGGAAAGCAAGGAAACGGAGTTTATTATAAATCCAGCGGCAGCGGCGCAAGGCGGTGCGGGCATAAAAGCAGCACAGGCGATTGTGGATGAAGCTGCCAAGGCTTTAATTACCGTTCGTTGCGGTGAAAATGCCGCAGAGGTTTTCAGTGCCGCAGAGATTAAGGTTTACAAAACAACGAAGGTGACCGCAAAAGAAAATATTAGTGAATTTGAAAAGGGGCAGCTTGCAGAAATAACTAATTTTCACCCAGGCTTTCACGGAAAAGCATGAGAATTGCGGTTTTAAGCGGAAAAGGCGGAACCGGAAAAACCTTCGTTTCGGTGAACCTTGCCGTTACGGCAAAAAATGCCACCTATATTGATTGCGATGTGGAAGAACCAAATGGTCGGCTGTTTTTAAAACCACAAAATATAAAAACAGAGGAAGTGCATACGTATTTGCCTCAACTTATTGAGGAAAAATGCATCGGCTGCCGTAAATGTGTGGATTTGTGTCGTTTTAGTGCTATGAGCTTTATTAAAAATAAGCCCATAGTTTTCAAGGAGGTCTGTCATTCCTGTGGTGCTTGTGCTCTTGTCTGTCCCACCGGGGCGATTTACGAGGTAGAGCGTCCTGTTGGTGTAGTGGAAAATGGTTCTTATGGAGCGGTTCAAGTAATTACAGGAGTTTTAAATGTGGGCGAAGCAAGCGGCGTTCCCGTGATACGAAGTGCTTTGGAAGCAAACAACGCAGATGAAAATATCACGGTCATTGACTGTCCGCCGGGAAGCGCTTGTACAGTCATGGAAAGTGTGCAATCGGCGGATTATTGCGTTCTTGTAGTGGAAGCAACTGCCTTTGGGCTTCATAATTTTCAGATGGTGTATGAATTGGTGACGCTTTTACAAAAACCTTGCGGTGTTGTGATAAACAAAGCTGATCATGCATATGCTCAGTTAGAAAGCTTTTGCAAGGAAAATGATATTCCTGTGCTTTGCCGGATCCCATATAGAGAAAAATTGGCGCAGATTGGGGCAAGGGCAGGAATCGCCTGTGAAGAGGACGAAGAAACAAGGGAACAATTTATTGAGCTTTTGGAAAAAATCAAAAGGGGGGTGGAAAAATGAAAAAACTCCTGATTTTAAGTGGCAAGGGTGGAACGGGAAAAACCACAACTGCCGCTGCATTGATTGATTTTTCAAAGGCTGAGGCTTTCGCTGATTGCGACGTGGATGCGCCAAATTTGCACCTTGTTGCAGGGATAAAGAGTGAACCGAAAAGGACAAACTATTATGGCTCAGAAAAAGCGGTCATCGACCCTGAAAAGTGTAAGAGCTGTGGTATTTGCTATAAAAATTGCCGTTTTGATGCAATTGTTAGGGACGGAGAAAAGTTTTCAGTTAATCCCTATGCCTGCGAGGGCTGTGGCGTTTGTATGTATACCTGCCCTGCAGGAGCTGTTACCATGGAGGAGGATATTGCGGGAGATTTGATGCTCTATGAAGAAGAGTGTGTATTTTCTACCGCAAAGCTCAAAATGGGGCGGGGAACCTCGGGGAAGCTGGTAACGGAAGTGAAAAATCAGCTGGAGAATGCCCCCGATACGGCGAGGTTTGCCATCATTGACGGGTCTCCGGGAATTGGTTGTCCGGTCATTGCTTCGATTAGCGGTGTGGATTTGGTTTTGATTGTTGCCGAGCCTTCTCTTTCCGGAATCAGCGATATGAAAAGAATTTTAAAAACGGCAGAAATATTTCAAACAAAAACTGTCGTTTGTGTAAATAAATATGACACCTGCATTGAGAACACGGAGGAAATTGAAAAGCTGTGTTCCGAGGAAGGAATTCCTTTTGTGGGGCGCATTCCCTATGATAAGCAAGCGTCGGCTGCCATCAATGAAGGCCATAGCTTGGCCGAGGTGAATTGTCCTGCAAGGGATGCGTTGTATCAGGTTTATGAAACGATAAAAGAGAGTTTTTTGGATGGAGAATTGGAAAAATAATACATTTCTCCAAGGGCGTTGATTGAGCTAAAAGGTTGAAAAAGTAAACAATATATGTTAAAATATGAAATAATTTCAGTTTTATTATGATGTATTGATAATAAAAAATGATATATAAAAAGGAGAATAAATATGAAAATTGCAGTAGCGTGTATGGGTGGATTAGTTGCACAGCATTTTGGGCATTGTGAAAGCTTCAATCTTTTTGATACAGAAAACGGAAAAATAACAGAAGCGAAAAAAGTTGCAAACCCCGGCCACAAACCTGGTTTTTTACCTAACTTTTTAGGTGATTTGGGTGTAGAGATAATTATTTCCGGTGGTATGGGCGGTGGTGCCGTTGAAATTTTTAATGAAAGAAACATTGAGGTTATCGTGGGTGCAGAAGGCGATGCAAAGCAGGCAGTAGAAAGTTATCTGAAGGGCGAATTAAAATCCACAGGGTCAGTTTGTCATGATCATATGCATGCTGACGAATGCGGAGAACATTAAGGATATTTTTGAAAAAGGTAATCGCGAAAAAGCGGTTACCTTTTTTTGAGGTTGAGATATTGTTATCTTTGCAAAGGTATTGTGTGAATGTTATAATGAGCTGTAGCCTTCGGACGAAAGAGCTTGTGAAAGGGAGAGGTAAGGAATGAGCAAATATAATTCTTTATGGGAATATGTGCAAAAAAAAGATTGCCCATCGTTTCAATTGACCTTTGATGAAATTAAGGATATCGCGGGAATACCCTTAGACCATTCTTTTTTGAATTACAAAAAGGAACTGACGGAATATGGGTATCAGGTTGGAAAAATATCTATGAAAGCGCAGACGGTTATTTTTAATAGGATAGAAAACGAATGCTGAATTTAATTATGCCGTCAATAAAAATTTTTGTTTTTTTTATCCCTATTTAAAGCAATCATTATTTGTAATTATAGGAATGAAAAAGGTACAAGGAGGGTTTTTGTGGATATAAAAAAAGAGTTAGAGGAAATGAATAGAAACATGGTTCATCTATCCATAAAAGAGAAGGCTGATTATATATGTGGTGCTACACGATTTGGCGGTGCACCTGATGTTCCGCAAGATTTTGTTTGGCCGACTTTTGAGGTAAAAGCATATTCCGATAATGAGATAAAAGTGCGTCCCCTTAGTTTTATTGCCCAGTTCAATTGTGCTGAAATTTCTGTATTGGATAAGGAAGGGCTTTTGCCCCAAACAGGCGTGCTTTCTTTTTTCTATGAGATGGATTCACAGTTATGGGGGTTTGATCCAAAGGATATGGGGTGTGCCCGTGTATATTGGTTTGAACAGATACCATCCTTGACAGCCGCAAAATTCCCCGTTGATTTACCTGAAGAATTTTGCTTTCCACAACTTAAAATGAAGGCATCCAGTGAAAAATCATTACCATCTTTTGAAGACGTTTTTTTAGGACGGGAGAGGGTTTACCTAGAACGTTTTGGCGATTTTGATTTGTTTGATCACACACGCAAAGAATTAGGTTATACAACCCCTGAAAACGCATCTAAACTCCTTGGTTGGCCGGATGTGATTCAAAACAACATGACAAAAGAGTGCGAATTAATCAGCCGAGGGTACTACTTAGGAGATGGATGGAAAGATATTCCGCAATGTGATTTATATGAATCAGCAAAAACCTCCATAGAAGATTGGAGATTATTGTTTCAACTAGATACAGTTAAATATGAGGACTTTGAGCTTATGTTTGGTGATTGTGGCCGCTTGTTTTTTTATATTCGCAAAGAGGATTTAGTAGCAAGGCGATTTGATAGAGTATGGCTTATTTTACAATGCTCCTGAGTCCCATACGTTCGATCTGTTTTGTAAAATGAGAGAAATACCAATTCAGGGGGTCATCATAATAAAAGGATGACCCCCTAATT
>JAQUSU010000002.1:16463-98119 GCA_028710085.1 Anaerotignum sp. | reverse complement strand
AGGGGGTCATCATAATAAAAGGATGACCCCCTAATTTTTTTAGACTTTCATAAGTCCATTATGAAGGTTTGATGTGTGAGAAAAAATATTCGATATCAAAACGGCGTTGCTGCCTTTACGCCACGAAGAACCGCTTGCTCCGTGACCTTTGCCGCCAGAATTCCTACCAAATCCACGGGAGCGGTGGGAAGGACAATTTCTTCTGTGGAAAGGCAGAATAAGGTGTCACCGTCCATGGTGGTGTGGACAGGAGAAATGCATCTGGCAAGCCCGTCATGGGCCATGCCTGCCACCTTTGCCGCTTGGGCCTTCGTAAGCTTTACGTTTGTTGCAATGACGCCGATGGTGGTATTTTTTCCACTGAAGGAAAGGGTAGAGGCAAGGTTGATTACCCCCTGGGCGGTGTCCAAAAAGCTTCCGTTTTCATCCCTTGTGCCGGCGATGATTTTTCCGTTTTCCAACACATCTCCAAAGGCATTTACGGCAATCAAAGCGGCGACAGTAATGCCATTTTCCGTTGTTTCCGCCCAAGAGCCGATACCGCTGTTACACCACCCTGCCGTGCCGCGAAGCTTGCCCACGGTTGCGCCGCAGCCTGCGCCCACATCCCCTTCCGGTAAAGCTTTGTCGGAAGCATTTTCACAGGCTTGTCTGCCCATTTCTTGATTGGGACGGCAAAAAACGTCACCGTTTTCCAAATCATAGAGCACTGCCGCAGGAATAATGGGAACCTTTGTAACGCCTACGTCAAAGCCGATGCCTTTTTCTTCCAAATAATTCATTACCCCGCAGGAAGCCTCCAGCCCAAAGGCAGAGCCGCCGGAAAGGACGACGGCATTTACTCGTTCCATGGCGTTGATGGGATTTAATAAGTCGGTTTCCCTTGTTCCAGGGGCGGCACCCCTTACATCTACCCCACAAACGGCGCCATTTTCTGCAATAATCACGGTTACCCCGGTTTTGCCTTCTTGGTTTTCAGCATGGCCAACTTTTATGCCCTTAATATCTAAAATATTATGCTTCATCGGTATGTCCTCCCTGTTTTTTTCTTTCATATTACAGGGTTTTCAAGTTTTTGTAAACAAGAATGGCGTTGGATATGCACCAAAGAAAATGTCCGCCGATACAATAAGGGTAAGATGCTTTTTGGAGGGAACAGCATGGGGTACTACTTGGTTGAGGGCGGAAAACCACTTAGCGGTGAGTTTGCGGTAAGAGGGAGTAAAAATGCGGCATTACCCATTTTGGCGGCGACACTTCTTGCGGAGGATGAAGTGGTGCTGGAAAATTGCCCGTTGATTCAAGACTTTTATCTGACGTTGGATATTTTGAAAACGTTAGGCTGTAAGGTGGAGCTTACAGGCAGAACGGCAGTCATCGATACAAGGCAAATCCATGATGTGAAAATTCGGGAGGAAACGGTACAAAAAATGCGTTCCTCCATCCTTTTTTTGGGTGCGCTTTTAGGGCGGGAAAAACTGGCTGTTTTAGGGCATCCCGGAGGGTGTGCCATAGGAAAGCGCCCCATTGATATTCATCTGAGCGCCTTTGAAAAGATGGGTGTTAAAATTAAAGAGGAGGACGGACTTTTCCATTGCTCTGCTTCTCATATTTTGGGGTACCACATTTATTTGAAGTATCCAAGTGTGGGAGCGACGGAAAATATTTTGCTTTTGGCTGCAAAAGCAGAGGGCGTTACAGTGATTCATAACGCTGCAAGAGAGCCTGAAATTGTTGCATTGGTTTGTTTTTTGCGCGCTTGTGGGGCGGAAATTTATGGTGAGGGAACGCCGTCAATTATGATTGAAGGGGTGAAAAAGCTTCATGGAGCTTATTTTTCCATCCCTTTTGACCGTATTGAAGCAGGCACTTTTCTTTGTGCCTCTGCAATGACGGGCGGGGAGCTTTCCTTATTGGGCGTTGAAAAAAACGATATTGAAACTACCGTTGAAGTTTTGCAAAAAACAGGCTGTAATTTTACCTTTGAGGCGGATCGCGTTTGCATGCTGCCGCCGAAACAGCTAAAATCCCAATTTTCATTGATTACTGGGCCATACCCCGGATTTCCAACGGATATGCAGCCCATAATCATGAGTCTATTGACATTGGCAAAGGGAACTTGTATGATTAGTGAAACAGTGTTTGAGGCTCGTTTTCATCATGTTGAAGAACTTTGTCGGATGGGGGCAGATATTGTTATTGAAGATGGAGTTGCACAGGTTAGGGGCTGCCCTGGGCTGCATGGGGCAGAGGTTTTTGGCCGTGATTTACGAGGGGGAGCGGCACTTTTGATTGCGGCTTTGGCGGCAGAGGGAAAAAGTGTTATATTCGGCTCTGAATATGTAGAGCGAGGTTATGAAAAGATTGAGGACGCCTTTTCTTTATTGGGCGGCAAAGTACGGCTAATGGAGTGAAAAAAATGGCAGTGAAAAAGAAGCGTATAAATAACATTGAATTCATTGAAGACCTTGAATATTATCAAAAACCCAAAAGGAGGATAAATTCTAAATTTATCATCGGGTTTCTTTTGTTTGTGATTACGATTGCGGGCGTTTTATTTTCTCCTCTTTTTGCGGTCAAAGAAATTCGGTCGGAAGGGGCGGAGCATTTTACAACGACCGAGCTTGCAGAAAGGATTTCCCTTTCTCATGGGGATAATTTGATTTTATTTGGAAAGGGCAGAGCTGAAAAAATATTAGAACTGGATCCTTACATTTCCGAGGTGAAGCTTGAGGCTGAACTGCCTAATACTATGGTGATTCAGGTGAAGGAGCGTAAGGTAAGAGGATATGTGCCTTATATGGGTGCATACCTTTACATAGATGAAGATGGACGGGTTTTGGAAACGCAAAATGCTTATCATGAAGCGTTACCCATCGTAACAGGGCTTAAGTTTGACAGCTTTCTTTTGGGAGAGGTATTGCCAGTGGAAAATAAGGATTCTCTTCTGGTGGTTTTGCAAATGTCACAGCTTATGAAAAAGTATAACCTTCTGAATCTTGTTGTGAAAATTGACGTGACGGACGCTGAGAGTGTTTACGCCTATATTAATAAGGTTGAAATTCGTTTGGGAGATATGAAGGATGCTGACCAAAAGGTTCGCATTATCGGTGAAATTATGAAAACAATTCCTGCGGAGGACAGAGGAACGTTAGATCTTAGGGATTTGAATAAACCCATTATTTTTCAGTACCTCACATAATCTTTAAGGAAAAAAGGGGACAGGCTATGAGAAAGAACCATTTTTTGTTTGCGCTTACGCTGATTTGTGTGCTTTTGGGCATGATTATCGGGATTCAATACAATACCGTTAAAAAGCAAAATAGCTTGACGGAAAACCAGCGTTTGACAGAGCTGACTGCAACCTTAAAAAAGGTACAGGACGAAAAAGATGCATTACAGGCGCATTTAGAGGAAAAAGAAAAAATCATAAAGGATTACGAAAACGGACTGAATTATGGTGCAACCGTTGAAAATTTGCAAAGTGAAATTGGACAGCTGCGTGTTTTTAGCGGGCTGACTGAGGTGCGGGGGCCAGGGATTATGGTATCCATGAACGACAGTAGTATCAAAAAAAGTGGCGACAGCAACGCTTATTTGGTACATGCCGAGGATATTTTAGCGGTAATGAACGAGCTAAATGTGGCGGGAGCCGAAGCTGTTTCCATCAATGGGCAGCGCCTTGTTGGAAAAAGCAGTGTAAGCTGTGCTGGTTCCATTGTTATGGTAAACGGAGAACGGGTTGCTGCACCCTTTGAAATATTAGCGGTGGGTGACGGCGATATTTTGCAGTCAGCATTAAAATTTCCGGGCGGAGTAGTGGATAATTTAGCGCCTTGGGGAATTGAAATTATCATAAAAAAGGAAGCGGAGGTTGTGGTGCCGCCCTATACACAAACAGTGCTTTGGAAAGCACCTGTTTTGGAGCAGGAGGTAGTCCAGTGATGATTGCGCCTATTTTAGGTTTGATTTTGGGTGTGTTAATTGGTGTGGCCAGCAAAGTAGTGATCATGAACGACAGTAGTATCAAAAAAAGTGGCGACAGCAACGCTTATTTGGTACATGCCGAGGATATTTTAGCGGTAATGAACGAGCTAAATGTGGCGGGAGCCGAAGCTGTTTCCATCAATGGGCAGCGCCTTGTTGGAAAAAGCAGTGTAAGCTGTGCTGGTTCCATTGTTATGGTAAACGGAGAACGGGTTGCTGCACCCTTTGAAATATTAGCGGTGGGTGACGGCGATATTTTGCAGTCAGCATTAAAATTTCCGGGCGGAGTAGTGGATAATTTAGCGCCTTGGGGAATTGAAATTATCATAAAAAAGGAAGCGGAGGTTGTGGTGCCGCCCTATACACAAACAGTGCTTTGGAAAGCACCTGTTTTGGAGCAGGAGGTAGTCCAGTGATGATTGCGCCTATTTTAGGTTTGATTTTGGGTGTGTTAATTGGTGTGGCCAGCAAAGTAGTGATCCCCTATGGCTATTCGGGATATGTTGCGGTGGCAATTTTAGCCTGCCTTGATTCTGTTTTGGGTGGAATTTATGCAATTTTGCAAAAGCAATTTGATTTAAAAATTTTCGCCAGCGGATTTTTTTGCAACGGAATTCTTGCGGTTGGCTTGGTTTGGCTAGGAAATCAGCTGGATATTAATCTTTCCATTGCGGCAATTGTTGTCTTTGGTTCTCGAATTTTTAATAATTTTAGCCAGATTCGAAGATTTTTATTGAAGAAAAACCAAAAACAGATTATAGTAGTAACGGAAAAAGAAGAATAATGCGTTAAAAATTCCAAATTTTTTCTGAATTGTTTTCTTTTACTATGGTAAGTAAGGATTTTTTCGTGTATAATCATATATTATTATGTATTTCTTGATATTAGGAGGGGATTTTTTTGCTCGAATTTGATATCCCAATGAGCAGTGTGGCACAAATAAAAGTAATCGGCGTTGGTGGCGGTGGCAACAACGCTGTTGACAGAATGATTGAAGATGGTTTAGACGGCGTTGAATTTATTTCAATTAATACAGATGGACAAGCCCTTGCAAAGGCTAGAACCACAACAAAAATTCAGATTGGTGAAAAACTGACCAAGGGTCTTGGTGCAGGCGGTAACCCTGAAATCGGTGAAAAGTCCGTAACCGAAACACAAGATGAGATTGCCCAGGCTTTGCGTGGCTCTGATATGGTATTTATTACGGCTGGTATGGGCGGCGGCACAGGTACGGGGGCAGCTCCTAGAATTGCTGCAATTTCCAAAGAATTAGGCATTTTAACCGTAGGCGTCGTGACAAAGCCTTTTAACTTTGAAGGCAAGAAAAGAATGAGTAACGCTGAAAAGGGCATTATGGAATTAAAGAAAAATGTAGATACCTTGGTGATCATTCCTAACCAAAGGTTATTGAGCATCATTGATAAGAAAACAACCCTTACCGCAGCATTCAAAAAGGCTGACGAAATTTTGCGCCAAGGTGTGCAGGGCATTGCGGACTTGATTTCTAAGCCTGGTGTGATTAACTTGGACTTTGCAGATGTTCGTACGGTTATGGCAAATAAAGGCATTGCGCATATGGGTATTGGTCATGCCAGCGGTGAAAACAAGGCGGAAATCGCTGCAAAAATGGCAATTCAAAGCCCTCTCTTGGAAACTACCATTGAAGGCGCAAAGAGCGTATTGATTAATTTCAGTGGGGATATGAACCTTGGTTTGTTGGAAACTGAAGAAGCAGCTGATTTGATTAGAGAAGCAATTGATCCTGATGCTGAGATCATTTTTGGTACAACCATTAACGAAGAACTTGATGATGAGGTTATTGTTACAGTAATTGCAACAGGTCTTGATGGCGAACTGGCTGCACCTGAAGTGAAAAAGCCTGAAATATCCGTTGTGGCGCAAGAAGAAACACAGGAGACAAAAGAGGAAGAATCACGTCCAAGAAGATTTGCTGATTTGGATGATTTTGAATCGGAAATTAAGATTCCTGATTTTTTGACCCGAAAAAAATTCTGATACATACAAAAAGGAGAAAATTGTATTTTCGATTTTGTATTGAATGTTCGAGAATGTAGTAAAGTTAACTTGGATAAATCGGCAGACAAATTCATTGTCTGCCTTTTTTTTGTTCGTTTGAAAGAGATTCCGCTTCCTCAAGTGTAAAAATATCTTTCAAGTGCGATAATTATTTTTACCATTTATAACACCTTATTTTCAGTGGATGCAACGGGGTAAGAGAAGCGTCAAAGGTGATAACGAAGAAAAAAGGGACAAAACCTCTCGCAATCCGCCATAAAAAGACAAAGCTCCGCTAAGAAATGAGGTTTAACATTGATTTAACACAGCAATGATTTTTCATTTAACATAGATTGGGTATACTTTTGTTGTATCTAATTGATAAAAACAAAAAAGGAGAGGTAAATAATGAAGAAGAAATTAGGCTTAGGCTTGGCTATGTTAATGTTAGTAGGTGCTTTGGCAGGTTGCGGCGGTGCTGCTACTAGCGAGGCAGAAAGTAAACCAGAGGCTGCTGCCCAAACAACAGCAAACACAGCTGCAATTACTGTTATTTCCAGAGAAGATGGTTCCGGCACAAGAGGCGCATTTATTGAATTGTTCGGCATTGAAGAAAAAGATGCAAGTGGCGAAAAGGTTGACCGTACCGTTGACACAGCAGAAATTACAAACAGTACAGCAGTAGCTATGCAGACTGTTGCAGGCAACAAAGACGCAATCGGCTATATTTCTTTAGGCTCTTTGAATGATTCCGTGAAAGCATTGGAAATTGATGGTGCCGCTGCAACTGTAGATAACATTAAAAGCGGTACATACAAAATTGCAAGACCTTTTAACATTGCAACAAAGGCTGAGGTTTCTCCTGTAGCTCAGGATTTTATCAGCTTCATCATGAGTGAAGAAGGTCAGGCAGTTGTAGAAGAAAACGGATACATCTCTCAGGGTAACACAGGTGCATATGCAGCAGCAGGTGTAGAAGGTAAGATCACAGTTGCTGGCTCCTCTTCTGTAACTCCTGTAATGGAAAAATTAAAAGAAGCTTATGCTGCATTGAATCCTAATGTAACTGTAGAAGTTCAGCAGAGTGATTCCACAACAGGTATGACCTCCGCAATTGAAGGCATTTGTGATATCGGTATGGCTTCCAGAGAACTGAAAGACAGCGAGCTGGAAAAGGGTCTTACCCCTACAGTAATTGCAATGGATGGTATCGCAGTTATTGTAAATAAAGAAAACGCTGCAAACGGTTTAACAGCTGCACAGGTAAAGGACATTTACACAGGTGTTGCAACAGATTGGAGCATTGCTGAATAAGCTTGTATAATCTGGTAAAACTTTGATCAAGGAAAAAAGTTAAAAACACGCAAGATTTAAAGGCATGATAAGAATGGAAGCGAACAGCAATCCTTACTCTTTTTCCCCTTTAAGCTTTAAAGTATATCATACAAATTGGTTTTCCAGTTTGCTCTGTATCTTATAAAAGCCTTTAGATCTTGTTTTGTATAAACGGCGGGCCTCAAAGAAGGAACCGTCATTTTCTATAGATAAAACAATGTGCATCAAAGGATAAAGAAGGGTGGTTCGTGTAAAACAGAAGCTTTTTATGGATTACAAAAAAGGATCATTCCCTTTTGCGCTCGAGGAGGACTTATATGAAAGAAAAGGCAATGCAATGGGTTTTCTTAGCTGCTGCCAGTATCTCCATTTTTGCAGTAGCATTAATATGTTTATTCCTGTTTGCAAACGGCGTGCCGGCAATTCAGGAAATTGGCGTTTTTCAATTCCTTGCAGGAACAAAATGGAAACCCTCCAATAATTCGTACGGTATCTTCCCTATGATTATCGGAAGCATTTATGTTACAGCAGGGGCAATTATTATCGGTGTACCCATGGGGGTTCTATGTGCAGGCTTTTTGGCACATTTTTGCCCGAAAAAGCTTTATAAAATGATTAAGCCAGCCATTGAGCTTCTGGCAGGCATCCCCTCTATTGTATATGGCTTCTTTGGTTTGGTTGTGCTTGTACCGTTTATGCAAAATTTATTCGGCGGGAGCGGTAAGGGCGTTCTGACGGCATCGGTTCTTTTGGGAGTTATGATTTTACCAACGGTGATTGGGGTTTCGGAGGCGGCAATTCGCGCTGTGCCAAATATCTATTATGAAGGCGCACTGGCGTTGGGAATCAGCCACGAAAGAAGTGTGTTTTTTACCGTGTTACCTGCGGCAAAGCAAGGCATTTTTGCAGGGGTAATTTTGGGAATTGGCCGTGCCATTGGGGAAACCATGGCGGTAATTATGGTTGCCGGCAATCAGGCAATGATTCCTTCGGGAATATTTAGCGGCGTAAGAACTTTGACAGCGAATATTGTTATGGAAATGGGCTATGCGACGGATTTGCATAGAGAGGCCCTTTTGGGCACGGCAGTCGTTCTGTTTGTGTTTATTTTGATCATAAATCTTAGCTTCGCCTTCTTAAAAAGGAGGAACATATGATGGAAGCAATGAATAAAATCACATGGAAAGAAAAAATAAAAGGCTATAAAAAAGATCCGTTTTCCGCTTTACTCTTACTTTTGGTTATTTTATCAGCGGTCATAACGGTGGGTGTTTTAATTTCTTTAATTGCTTACATTATTATAAAGGGTGTGCCCAACATTACGCCGGAGCTGTTTGAATGGGAATACAACACTGATAATGTTTCCATGATGCCTGCCATTATCAATACCATTACCATTACGTTGCTTTCCTTAATTTTTGCAGTGCCTATCGGTATTTTTTCCGCAATTTATTTGGCGGAGTATGCAAAAAAAGAAAACCGCCTAATCCCTGTGGTTCGCTTGACAACAGAAACCTTAGCGGGTATTCCTTCTATTGTATTCGGCTTATTTGGATATCTTTTGTTTAATATTCATTTTGGATGGGGATACAGCATTTTAGGTGGTGCATTAACGCTGTCAATTATGATTTTGCCTTTGATTATGCGTACCACGGAGGAGGCTTTGCTTTCCGTTTCCGATGCGTTTCGTGAGGGTAGCTTTGGCCTTGGGGCAGGAAAGCTGAGAACGGTATTTCGTATTGTTTTGCCTTCTGCGGTTCCGGGGATATTATCGGGTGTAATTTTAGCCATAGGGCGTATCGTTGGTGAAACCGCAGCCCTGTTGTATCCTGCAGGCACAGCCACTGTTGTACCCGGCAGTGTTATGCAATCAGGCAGAACCTTGGCGGTGCATATGTATGCCCTCTTAAATGAAGGCTTTTATATCAATCAAGCATATGCAACGGCGGTTGTTTTATTGGTTTTGGTAATTGGTATTAATACGCTTTCAGCGTTTATTGCAAAGAAAGTAGGGGTAAAGGAATGAGCAAAATATCCATTTCCGATTTGGAATTGTATTATGATACTTTTAAAGCATTAAAGGATGTAAATTTAGAGGTTCCTGAAAATGAAATTACGGCATTTATTGGGCCTTCCGGTTGTGGAAAATCTACATTATTAAAATCCTTAAACCGTATGAATGATTTGATAGAGGGCTGCAAAATCACAGGAACGGTTTTGTTGGACGGAGAAGATATTTATAGAGGCATGGATATTAACCTTTTACGCAAAAGGGTAGGCATGGTGTTTCAAAAGCCAAATCCATTTCCTATGACGATTTACGATAATGTTGCCTTTGGCCCGCGCACCCATGGCGTTCGCTCCAAGGTGAAGCTGGACGAAATGGTGGAAAAAGCACTTCGTGATGCAGCGATTTGGGAGGAAGTAAAGGATCGTTTAAAAAAGAATGCATTGGGAATGAGCGGCGGTCAGCAGCAAAGACTTTGCATTGCCCGTGCTTTGGCGGTGCAGCCTGAGGTTTTACTTATGGATGAACCCACCAGTGCCTTAGATCCTATTTCCACATCCCGCATTGAAGACCTTGCCTTAGAATTGAAAAAGGAGTACACTATTGTTATGGTTACGCACAACATGCAACAGGCAGCGCGTATTTCAGATAATACAGCCTTTTTCCTTTTAGGCGAAGTAGTTGAATTTGATAAGACAGAAGAGCTCTTTTCAATGCCAAAGGATAAACGTACAGAGGATTATATCACAGGGAGGTTTGGCTGATTATGGTTAGAAGTCGTTTTGATTCACAGTTAGAACAATTAGATATAGAGATGATAAAAATGGGTGCTTTATGCGAAGAGGCCATTAATGCTGCGATGAAAGCGTTTTCGGAAAATGACGATGTTGCCGCGCAGATAGCATCTGAAAAAGAAAATGAAATTGACCGCAAGGAAAGAGAAATTGAAGGCTTATGTATGCGCCTTTTGCTTCAACAACAGCCTGTTGCAAGGGACTTGCGCCTAATATCTTCCGCATTAAAGATGATTTCCGATATGGAGCGTATTGGGGATCAGGCGGCGGATATTGCAGAAATAACAGCTTTTTTAAAGGACAATGATACAAAAAGTAAAGTGCATATTCGGGATATGGGGATTGCAGCAATAAAAATGGTAACGGAAAGCGTAGACTCCTTTGTAAATAAGGATATGAAGCTGGCAAAAAGCGTTATGGAATATGATGATGTTTTGGATAATTTGTTTGTTGAGGTTAAGCAGGAATTGATTGACTTAATCGGTAAAGATAAGGCAAACGGGGAATTTTGTATTGATTTAATTATGATTGCAAAATACCTTGAACGTATCGGCGACCATGCCACAAATATTGCTGAGTGGGTTGAATATTCCATAACCGGAGGACATGCAAAAATGGGAATGGAAGAAGGGAATAAATGATAACATACGAAGAAATAAGGAAAGATGAAGGAATCCGCACCTATATTAAAAAGGCGGACGAATCCTTGGCAGCATTGGGCTATACGGAGCACTCCTTTGCTCATGTTACTAAGGTTGCGGAGTCGGTAGAATACATTTTGAGAACACTGGGTTATTCACCCCATGAAGTGGAACTGGGGCAAATTGCCGGATATTTACATGATATCGGAAATTTGGTAAACCGTGTTGACCATTCCCAAAGTGGAGCGGTTATGGCGTTTCGTATTCTTGATAATTTGGATATGCTGCCGGAGGATATTGCTACGATTGTAACTGCAATCGGAAATCATGATGAGGGTACAGGTATTTCTGTAAATGCCATTGCGGCAGCGTTGATTTTGGCGGATAAATCCGATGTTCGTAGAAGCCGCGTGAGAAATGAGGATAAAACCACCTTTGATATTCATGATAGGGTAAATTATTCCGTAAAAAAAGCGGTTTTAAAAATCAATGAAGAGCACACAATCATTAAGCTGAAGCTGACGGTTGATACACGCTATGGCTCTGTTATGGACTATTTTGAAATATTTTTAGGACGTATGATTATGTGTCGGAAAGCGGCAGAAAAACTGAACTTGTGCTTTAAGCTGATGATAAACGAACAGTCTTTAATTTGAAAGGATGTTATGCTTTGATATATTTGGTTGAGGATGACAACAGTATTCGAGAGTTAGTTGCGTACACTTTACACAGTGCGGGTTTTGATGCGGAAGGATTTGAAAAGCCTTCTGCTTTTTGGGATGCCATGGAAAAAGAAATCCCCTCCTTGATATTGTTGGATATTATGCTGCCTGAGGATGATGGAATTAGTATTCTAAAAAAACTTCGAGCATCCTCAAAAACGAAAAAAACTCCCGTCATATTGCTTACGGCAAGGGGAAGCGAATATGACAAGGTGATGGGGTTAGACAGCGGCGCCGATGATTATGTGGCAAAGCCTTTTGGTATGATGGAATTGCTTGCCCGTGTAAAAGCCCTGTTGCGTCGTGCTGAAAAGGAGGAAGAGATTGCAGAATATGTACTTGGGGAGTTGTCTGTCAGCCAATCACGCCATGAAGTAATGGTTGACGGAAAAGAAGTGATACTTACGTTAAAGGAATTTGAACTGCTTTGTTTGCTTTTGGAAAACAAAGGTAGAGTTATGACAAGAGATCAATTGTTGAATCGTATTTGGGGGTATGGGTTTGATGGAGAAAACCGTACCATTGATGTGCATATAAGAACGCTGCGCCAAAAGTTAGGTGATTGCGGGCAATATATTGAAACGGTGCGGGGAATCGGATATAAGATAGGAGGAAATTTGTGACAAAGCGAATTTTCTGGGCCATTTTCGGCGTAGCCATGGTGATGATGCTTGCGGTTGTTGGTTTGGTTTTTGGGATGATGTACGCTTTTTTTTCGGCGGAACAGCGTGAGGATTTGCGCAGTCAAGCGTTTTATGTTGCTGCAGGGATTGAAGACGATCAAATGAATTACCTAGAACAAATGCAAAGTCCCTTGAATCGCATTACATGGGTCGATGAGAATGGTGTGGTTTTATTTGATTCCAAGGCAAATCCTGAAAAAATGGATAATCATAGGGAACGGGTTGAGATTGCTGCCGCTTTTGAAAATAAAGAGGGCTTTAGCCAACGGTATTCCAATACGCTTTCCGAAAAAACGGTGTATTATGCTTTAAGGTTGGAGGACGGTACCGTTGTTCGTGTTTCTGATTTGACGATTAGCCCCATTGCGCTGTTTTTTACAATGACGCAGCCTTTGGCATTTATTTTGGCTTTCGCAATTTTGTTTTCTGTTTTTTTGGCTTTACAAACGGCAAAAAAAATTACAAAACCGATTAATGATATTGATTTGGAACAGCCGGAATTAGCCGTTGTATACGATGAACTGACGCCTCTGCTGCGGCGAATTGCCGTTCAAAATAAGCAAATTTACTGGCAGATGCGAGAATTAAAGTGTCAAAAGCAGGAGTTTGACACAATTACTTCGAATATGCAGGAGGGACTTTTGGTTTTAGATGCCCAAGGGGATGTCCTTTCATATAATACTGGTGCGCTGCAGCTGATGGGAATTGAAACGCCAAGGGAGAAAGCCAACGTGTTTCAGTTAAACCGCAGCGAGGGCTTTCGCCGTTCGGTGGATTCTGCATTGGCGGGTATCCATCGAGAAGAAACGATTCAAATTGACGGTAAGATTTGTAAAATTTTTGCAAATCCGGTTATGCAGGAGGATACCCTTGCAGGGGCAATTCTATTGCTTTTTGATGTTACCGAGCAAGAGGAGCGGGAGAAGCTTCGCCGAGAATTTACCGCGAATGTTTCCCATGAACTAAAGACGCCGTTAACTTCCATTTCAGGGTTTGCGGAAATTATGAAAAACGGAATGGTGCAAGGGGAAGATGTGCCCAGATTTGCAGGTAAAATTTATGATGAGGCACAAAGATTGATACAAATGATTCAAAACATTATAAAGCTCTCTAAGCTAGACGAAAAACAGAGGAACATGGAAAGAGAGGCAGTGGATTTAGAGCTTTTGATTCAAGATACCGTAAAGCGGCTGGAGCCCATTGCCGAAAAAAAAGGCGTAACTATTTCTGTAGCCACACAGACGGCGGTTTTCATTGGTGTGAAGCAGGTTTTGCAGGAAATGATTTATAACCTTTCAGACAATGCAATTCGCTATAATTATGAAAACGGAAAAGTAAATATTTCGTTGGAGAACAAAGAAAAAGAAATTGTCATTACAGTTTCGGATACGGGAATGGGCATTGCGCCGGCAAATCAAGCTCGTGTATTTGAACGGTTTTATCGTGCAAATGAAAGCCGTTCCAAGGAAACGGAAGGCACAGGCTTGGGACTTTCCATTGTAAAGCATGGCGCAATGCTTCATAATGGAAAAATTAATTTAGTAAGCGAGTTAAGTAAAGGAACGAAAATTACCCTTACTTTCCCGAAACAATAATTTTCCTTTGTTTATTTTTCCATAGTCTTGACCTTTTACTTATCGTAAAAGGTCTTTTTTATATTTTTTTGAAATGGAATAAGGGGAGAGAAATGAAAATTTCAAGGACGATTTTTGCGTTTAAAAAGCATCAGCATACTTCTTTTTTTCAAATCAGAAGACATATAGCATTAAAAATACACTAAAATTTTGTTCATTATTACGGGTATTTCGATAACAAATATCTTGCATGCGAAATAAATATATGCTAGAATTAGCCCATAGGTAAGGGGTTAATAAATTAGTTAGGAAAAACTTTAATTAATTTTTTAAAAAAAAGTAACGTCGTATACTGTATTCAATACTCGTTGCTTTTTTTAACGCAATCAAAACATACAAATCCTTCTGAGCTTTTATTGAAAAGATTATGATAAAAAAGCTTTGATTTGATTGTTGCAATAAGGAAGAGATTGAGCGGATTGGGCATATTCATATTATTTAAGGAGGAGCAAAATAATGAAGGAGTTTGAAAGCAACGTTCAATATATCAAATACTTAGTGAATAAAGAAGTTGCACAGCGCTTTTTTCATGGAACACTAGATAAATCGATCAATTCATACAGAGAAATTGCGGAGGCCATTATTCCAGGGCCAAAAGCGATGTTTCGCTGTTGTATTTATAAAGAACGACATATTATAGAAGAACGTGTGCGTCTGGTTTTGGAGCCTACCAAGGATAATCGCATTATTAATGTGCTTTCTTCCGCATGTGATGAATGCCCAATTGACCGTTTTGTTGTTACCGAGGCATGCCGTGGCTGTTTAGGGCATAAATGTCAAGAGGTTTGTCCAAGAAATGCCATTACCATTGTGAATCACCGTTCCTATATCAATCAGGCACTTTGTATCGAATGCGGACGTTGCAAGCAGGTCTGTCCCTTTAATGCCATTAGCGAGGTAAAAAGGCCCTGTATTCGTTCCTGTCCTGTAGGTGCGGTGCAAATAAATGAGGAAAAGAAAGCATATATCGATCATGAAAAATGCATTTCCTGCGGTGCGTGTGTATATCAATGTCCATTTGGTGCAATTGTGGATAAATCCTTTGTTCTAAATGTATTGGACTTAATTCAAAATTCATGGAATAATACAAGCTATCATGTTTATGCCATTGTGGCTCCGGCAATTGCCAGCCAGTTCCCCGAGGTAAAAATAGGGCAGGTTTTTGCAGCCGTTAAGGAATTAGGGTTTTATGATGTGATTGAGGCGGCAATTGGCGGAGATATGGTTGCTGTGCAAGAAGCGAGGGAATTTGCGGAAACCATTGATGAAAAAGGCTGGAAAACAACCTCTTGCTGTCCGGCTTTTGTGGATTATGTCCAGAGAAATTATCCGGAATTTATGGACCATGTTTCAACAACGGTATCCCCCATGATTGCCCTTGCCAGAGCAATTCATGAGAAGGATAAAAAAGCCAGAGTTGTTTTTATTGGGCCGTGTGTAGCAAAGAAGGTTGAAATTAAGCATGAGGATTTGGTAGGGGCTGTTGATTACGTTTTAACCTTTGAAGAATTAAAGGCCACGTTTGATGCAAAGGAAATTGATTTGGAAGAGTTTGAGGAAAGAAGCGCAGGCGCACCTTCCTACTTTGGCAGAATTTTCGGAAGAACAGGCGGCGTTGCAGAAAGTGTTGTAAAGGTTGCACAGATGGAAGGCATTGAAAAAGAAATTAAGCCGATTTACTGCAACGGAATTGATGAATGTATCAAAAATATGAAGCTGGCATCCTTTGGCAGGCTAAATGCTAATTTATTGGAGGGCATGGCTTGCAAAAATGGATGTACCGGCGGCGCGGCATCCCTATCTCATGATCAAAAGGGGATTGAGCTTTTGAATCGCTATGGCAAAGAAGCGGTAACCCAAAACCCCTTTGAAGGGATGACGGGGTATGATTTGGGTGTAATTAATATGGAAAGAGAATTTGGATTGGAAGAAAAATAAGGGGAATATCCTCGAGGAGGTCAAATGAAAACGAAACAATTGGTATTTACTGCGTTACTATTGGCAATGTGCATTGTATTTCAGAGCTTGAAGGGAGTTTCTGTTTATCTTACCGGTTCGGCAGTCAATGCACTGTTGGTTATAGCAACCTTGGCGGCAGGAACTTCAAGTGGAGTAATGATTGCACTGCTCACCCCTATGATTGCTTATTTTATGGGGCAAACACCGATTTTGCAATTAGTGCCGGTTATGGTATTTGTGATTATGCTGGGAAATTTAACCTTAGTATTATTGGCAAGCAGAGGACGGAAAGAAAAGCTTATGGCATGGCTTGCCCTCGGGGCGATGCTGAAGGCAGTGGTGCTTTGGCTGTTGGTTTGGTATGGGGTGCTGACGCTTTTTGGCGCAGCGGTGCCCGAAAAAATGGTGGGTGTTGTGAAAACGACTTTCTCTATTACTCAGTTTATTACTGCGGCAATCGGTTGTGTAATTGCTTTTGTGATTCATACAAGAACAAGGCATTTGTATTTTGCGGAACAAAAGAATTGATTTTATAAGGGTGCCCACAAAGTCGACACCCTTATAAAGACTGATTACAAAGTCAAAACCTTGAAGGCTTTGCCCTCAAACACCCACAAGGGTTTCGCCCTTGACCCCTTAGAAACCGCATAAATATGCGGTTTAAATAAAAGTTTTTGGTCTTGCTTTTTTCAAAAAGCAAGCAGGTTTGGGCAGCGCCCAAGGTTTTTCGACACCCCTTTTAAGACTGAATACAAGGACGAAATCCTTGAGGGTCTTGTCTGCAAAAATCGGCTTCGCCCAAGGTTTGTCTACCCTCTGGGGTGTGCATATAAATTGCACACTCTTTTTTTGTTTGCAAATTAATATTTTCTATGCCTGCGCACTCTGCGGGGCTGCTTCCCTTTCCCAACATAAATTAGTCCGCAGATGATTGCAGTAAGAGGAATGGTAAGCAAAATTGCAGTGCTTCCGACAAGCGCTTGGATAAATTCAACAATAATCATTTCTCTGTTTACCAACGAGGAAACTGAATCGGCATAGGTAATTAGTAATAATACAATAGAAAGAGAGCTTCCGATATAGGCCAACACCAATGTGTTTGACATGGTACCCATAATATCCCGCCCAATGGTAAGACCACTTTTCACAAGTCTTGCGAAGGATAATCGATCTGAGTGCTGGCATATCTCATAGAGGGAGGAGGCGATATCCATTGCCACGTCCATAACTGCACCCAAAGAACCTACAACAATGCTGCCAAAAATAATTGCATTTAAATTGACAGGAGAAGGCAGTGAGGTCAAATAAATAGAGTTTTCATCTGTTACACCGGTTAAATGCAGAACGCTGTCCATGATAAGGGAAAGGCAGGCAGCCACACAAACGCCAAACAGACAGCCAAGTATGGTGGCCAAAGTTTTTTTGCTCCATCCATTTGTAATCAAAATGGTCATGATTGTAATAAAGCCGCAAGTAATTAAAGTGCTTATATAGATGTTTTGACCGCTTAATATAGATGGAATATATACCATGAAAATTGCCAAACAAGTAAATGTCAGCGAAATGATGGTATTGATTCCCTTTCCCCATCCAAATATCAACAGCAAAACAAAAAAGACAGCGGCAAAAATCAGCAAGGTATCGAAACGCACATAATCACCGAAGATCCATTCCGTTCCATATTCTTCTGCAGGGTAGTTATACACGATAATTTTGTCACCAACGGAAATGATTTTCTGTTTTGCAGCCGAAAAGGAGGAGTCGCCAATTTGAGCAGCAAGGATTTCTTCCCCCTTTTGCGTCCCTTCCAACAGCCTACAGGTGAATAGAGTTGTTGTATCTGTCACAATTGGCGCAACGCCCTCATAAGATTCCCCTTGTACTTCATCTTCAATACGCAAAACGATTGCTTTTGCGGAATAGGCTTGCTGGCTATTCATAACCGTAAGATTTTTTGAAGCAATCGTATGACCAAAAAATATGTAGAGAATACACAAAACTACAGTTACCATCCAGACAATAATATTTTTGTATTTCATATGACCTCACCAGACCTTCTATCAAAAATAGTCAGTTCAGAGCTTGCGGACTTGTTTTCCATTGCATTACCTTCTAAGATGTTGAAAATTTGTTTTATTTTCTTTTTGCCTTGTGGAATAGATAAATTCAAAACATTCATTTTCAGACCTCGTTTTACTTTTCAGGATTTTTTTTCGGAAAATTTAGGACGAACCTAGGAAGTATGGGCAATTGCAATGGTGGTAGCGTGAATAGATTATCCTAACATTGCTTATAATTATAACTGCAAAACATTATTTTTACAAGCATTGCCCGTTAGTATTGTATGAAGCAGAAGACTAAAAAACGCTTGCCTCACTATAGCCATAACAGCCATGAGAACGCATTTGAATTGAAGACTGATTATGTGAATGAAAATGCAAGATGTAGGCGATATAAATTTTCTTTTAATGTGATTGAATCCATTCCTCCACTGGAATGTTTACTTAGCAATAATGCCATACAATGCCAGACAACAGCACGAAAAAAGGGTGGGACATTTATTGACAAACCTAGAATTATCTATATAATAGTAATGAATATGTATACAAAAAAATGTATTTATTTGGATTTTGAAGCAATGGGAAACGGTAGCATATTGACTGAAAAAGAAAAGCTTCATCAATAATTATAGTTTTAATCATACTTGAGGTGAAAAAATGAGTTTAAATGAAGAAATAAATAAGCTGAAAGAAAAGAATGGTGTAGCGATTTTAGCACATTATTATGTAGAAGGAGCAGTGCAAGACATTGCGGATTATGTAGGCGATTCATACTATTTGAGTAAAATAGCAACGGAGATTGAGCAAAAAACCATTTTATTTTGTGGTGTGAAATTTATGGGGGAGAGTGCGAAAATTTTAAATCCCGAAAAACATGTTATTATGGTGGACGAGCTGGCGGACTGCCCAATGGCTCATATGATTGATGCCGAAACCATAGAGAATATCAAGGCAAAATACGAGGATATCGCTGTTGTTTGCTATATTAATTCCAGCGCAGAAATAAAGGCGCATTCCGATGTATGCGTAACCTCATCCAATGCATTAAAAATCGTTTCAAAGCTGCCTCAGAAAAATATTTTGTTCATTCCTGATAATCACTTGGGGACTTACTTGTCCACAAAAATGGAAAATAAAAATTTTGTTTTCCATCACGGCTACTGCCCTGTGCATCAAGACATCCGTAAGGAGGATGTTGCAAGGGCGAAAAAGGAGCATCCCGAAGCTGAAGTGTTAGCCCATCCTGAATGTAGCATTGATGTTTTAAGCCTGGCCCATTTTGTCGGGAGCACCTCGGAAATTATTGATTATGCCACAAAAAGTGACGGCCATAGCTTTGTTATCGCAACGGAGGATGGGGTTTTACACCAGCTTCGGGGCAAAAATCCCAATAAAATTTTTTATCTTGTAAATGAAATCCAACAGTGTCCCGGCATGAAGCTGAACACATTGGAGAAGGTTTATGATATTTTAAATTCCATGGAAAATGAAATGCTTTTAAACGAAGATTTAAGGCGAAAAGCCCAAATTCCTTTGACAAAAATGCACGAATTGGCCCAATAATAAAAAAAAATAAAAAATAACGGTTGACAAAGGATATTTTGAAAGAAGGTATCGTTGTGAGTAAAGAAGCTGATGTTGTAATTGTTGGAACAGGTGTAGCAGGCCTATTTTGTGCCTTAAATTTACCGGAGCATTATAAAATTATTATGATTACAAAAAAGCAACCCGAAGACAGTGATTCATTTTTAGCCCAAGGCGGAATTTCTGTACTTAAGGATCAGAATGATTATGAAACATATTTTGAAGATACATTAAGAGCCGGAAGGTATAAAAATAATAAAGAGTCCGTGGAGGTACTCATTCGCTCCTCACGCAGCATTATTGAGGATTTGGTTGGGTTAGGCGTAAATTTTGAGCGGGAAGGCACTGACTTTTCGTATACAAGAGAGGGTGCCCATTCTATCAACAGAATTCTGTATTATAAAGATGTGACAGGGAAAGAAATTACGGAGAAGCTGCTGGAACAGGTGAAAAAGAAATCTAACATTACAATCCTCCCCTTTGTGACGATGATTGACATCTTGGAGAAGGACAATACCTGCACAGGCGTGGTTTTAAAGGATGGGGATACAATTTACAACATAGCTTCTGGGGCTGTCGTTTGGGCCACAGGTGGGATTGGCGGTTTATTTGAACATTCCACCAATATGAAGCATCTTACGGGGGATGCAATCGCCATTGCCATAAAACATAATGTGAAGCTGCTTGATATGAATTATGTTCAAATTCATCCCACAACGCTTTATACGAAGGGAGAGGGCAGGAGCTTCTTGATTTCTGAATCTGTCAGAGGGGAAGGAGCCATTCTTCTAAATAAAGAAGGTCAGCGGTTTGTGGATGAATTGCTGCCAAGAGATGTTGTAAGCACGGCGATTTTTGAGCAAATGAAAAAGGACGATAGGGATTATGTTTATTTATCCTTGCGGCATATTCCCAAGGATAAAATCCAAGAAAGATTCCCCAATATATACGAAAAATGCCTAGAGGAAGGCTATGATTTGGCAACCGATCTGCTTCCGGTTACCCCGGCACAGCATTATTTTATGGGTGGTGTTCAGATTAATATTGATGGCGAAACCTCCATGAAAAATTTATTTGCAGTGGGGGAAACAAGCTGTAACGGCGTGCATGGTGCCAACCGTTTGGCAAGCAATTCTCTTTTGGAAGCCTTGGTTTTTTCAAAGAGAGCCGCCAACGTGATTGATGAAAATCTGAAGAGTATGGGACTTCAAAATATAGGTACAACGGTTAACAATAATCAGTACAATACAGAGCAGCTGGAAAAAGAGTATCATAAGCTGGTTTGGGATGAATTAAATAAAGGAAGTGTTGAGTATGGTAGACTGTGCAAGCATGAAGGTTAATATAGAGGATTACATTAAGGCTGCTTTGAAAGAAGACATCACCAGTGAGGATATTACAACAAATGCAATCGTTTCTCCCTTGAAACAGGGCTGTGCCCAATTAATTTGTAAGCAGACGGGCGTGGTTGCAGGACTTGATATATTTCAATATACTTTTGGACTGCTTGATCCAAAATCACGCTTTGATACGGAATATAAAGATGGCGATTTCATCCAGAGTGGAACATTAGTTGGAACGGTTTACGGAAATGTAAGAGCGTTATTAACTGGCGAGCGCACGGCTTTAAATTTTTTGCAGCGGATGAGCGGAATTGCAAGCTATACTTATCAATGCGTACAGGTAATGAAGCCCTACAAAACAAAATTACTGGATACAAGAAAAACCACGCCTAATATGCGTATTTTTGAGAAATATGCAGTGAAGGTTGGTGGGGGAAATAACCACAGATACAACCTTTCCGATGGGATTCTCATCAAGGACAATCACATTGGGGCGGCCGGTGGCATTGCTGAGGCGGTTAGGCTGGCAAAGGAATACGCGCCATTTGTCCGTAAAATTGAGGTCGAAGCGGAAACCCTTGCAATGGTTGCGGAAGCGTTAGAAGCAGGCGCGGATATTATTATGCTTGATAACATGGACAATGAAACTTTGAAAAAAGCAGTGGAACTGATTGGGGGCAAAGCGCAAACGGAGTGTTCTGGAAATGTAACCAAAGAACGTCTGAAGGAGCTTTGTGAAATCGGTGTGGACTTTATTTCTTGCGGCGCGCTAACCCATTCGGCACCTATTTTGGATTTTTCTATGAAGAATTTGAAGAACATAAACTAATAATAAGGAGGGTGTCGACAGAGTCGGCACCCTCCTTAGCCTGAAGACAAAGTCAAAACCTTGAGGGCTTTGCCCTCAAACACCCACAAGGGGTTCGCCCTTGACCCATCTGAAACCACATAGATATGTGGTTTTAATAAAAGTTTTTGGTCTTGCTTTTTTCAAAAAGCAAGTAGGTTTGGGCAACGCCCAAGGTTTATATTTGTCGATTATTTGCTTAAGTAACCACCGTCAACGGGAATGACCGCACCGCTTAAATAATCGGATGCTTGGGAAGCCAAGAAAATAGTAATGCCCTTCATATCCTCTGCACTTCCCCAGCGTTTTGCGGGAATACGTCCTAAAATCTCTTTATTTCTGCCCTCATCGTTCATTAAGGCAGTGTTCATTTCCGTTGCCATATAGCCCGGCGCTATGGCGTTCACATAAATTCCTTTGGAAGCCCATTCGTTGGAAAGTGCTTTCGTAAGCTGGGCAACAGCACCCTTGGAAGCCGCATAAGCAGGCACGGTATAGCCGCCGAAAAAGCTGAGCATGGAAGCAACATTGATAATTTTTCCATGCCCTTGTTTCATCATTTCTCTGCCCGCCAATTGACACAGCATGAATACTGCGTTTAAATTCACATCAATCACAGCATCCCAATCCTCCATGGGAAAATCCTCGCAAAAATGACGCTTTTGAATGCCTGCCGCATTCACAAAAATATCAAGGGTTCCCCCTAATTTTCCCAGAGCCTCTTGAAACCCGTTTGCAAGGCTTTCCCTGTTGCTTAAATCAGCCGCAACGCCGTGGCAAAGGAAGCCTTTTTCTGTATATTCTGCGGCAACCTCCAATGCTTTTTGGGTAGAGCCAATCATCACTACTTCTGCCCCTGCTTCCATAAGCCCTTCTGCCATACCCCGTCCAAGTCCTCTGGTGGAACCTGTTACAATTGCTTTTTTCCCTTTTAAATCAAATGATACCATGCTTTAAAGCTCCTCTCTAGGTGAAAACTATAAATTTAAATTTCAATATCCATACAAACATCTATTGCAGTATTTGCATGAACTAACATTGGTGTAATGCGTTTTTCCTTGCCAAAGGCTTCGTTTGCAAGACACCTAAAGAGGGACTTACAAAAGAATATTAAATGATTTTATCTACCTTTAAAATCAGCCCAATGGCAGTTTTTGCATTCATAATATGAACGGTTAAGGCATCCTTTAAGGCAACCTCGTCTCCGGCAAGAATTGCATCAAGAATGACCAAATGCTCTTTCACACCGCTAATATCTTTTACTTTAGATTGTCTGCGAAAAATAAAGTTGGAGTATAAAAATGGATTGATATAATGAAAAATCTCAACAAGCTTTTGATTCCCGCTACACTTCAAATACAACTCGTGGAATTTATAATCCAATTCATAATTGCGAAGATAATCCTCAATGGGAGAATCAGGCGTTAAATCAGTTACAAGCTGTAAATGCTCATCTATGTTTTTTTGGAATTCTTTTTTTAGCCCGTCGTTAAAGCTAACGGTCAAAATAATTTGCTTCATATAGTACAAATCCAACATTAAACGAGTATCAAAAATTTCGTCCACTTCTTCGGAGGTGACACTATGCACCTTCATGCCCTGACGGGGGAAGTTTTCAATAATTTTTTCTGAAATTAAGCGGTTTAATGCAAATTTTACGGGGGTTTCGCTAACGCCGTATCGCTTTGCCAGTTCCTTCACGTTAATCTTTTCGCCCGGCTTAATCACATGCTGGGTGATGTCTTCACGAATATTTGTATATATGGTATCTGCTAATGTGAGTTTTGTTGTTTGTTTTTCCATGACAATCCTCCGTAAAATTTTATTTGACATTAGAAACTGCGTAATAACTGTATTATTTATCATTATAGCAATTTTAAATGTATTTTGGAATAACAAAAACGGAGAAATATAAATTTTGTTTGAAAGATAAAAAATTTTTTAATGAGATTTATATATTTAATTTAAGTTTTTAACAGGATTCTGTCAATGTCATTTTATCATAATAATTTTGACACCTTTTTAGCAAATTATTTGAGGTTTTATGGATAAAACAGGAATTTTTATTTTGATTTATAAGATTTGCACAAAAACAAATTAAATTTATTGGTATATTAATAATATTGACGAAATGAAAATTAAAATATATACTTGTGTTAATAAAATATTAAAAAAGCTTAAAAAAATTTTTTATGCAAATAAAAATATTTTAGTTTGTTTATTGCAGAAAGTTCAAAATCTTAATCAGAACCAAATGAAGGAGTTGAAAACAAATGAAAGCTTTGGTTTATACGGGGCCGAAAAGCGCAGAGGTGTTAGACGTTCCGGAGCCTTTGCAAAAGGAAGGTGCAGTAAAGGTAAGAATGAAGTATTGTGGCATTTGCGGTTCCGACATGGGAATTTATTTAGGAACACATCCCAGAGCAAAAGCCCCCTTGATTTTTGGGCATGAGTTTTTGGGGACAGTGGAAGAGGACGGCAAAAAATTCAAAAAAGGCGACCGTGTCGTAGCGTATCCTTTATTAACCTGCGGACACTGCCTTCCTTGCAGAACCGGCAACGAGCACGTTTGCAATACCTTGGGCTTAATCGGCATTGACGTGGACGGCGGCATTTGCGAATACGCATATGTGGAGGAGGACGTTATGTTCAAAGTGCCCGACGGTGTTTCCGACAAGGCGGCGGCAGTGATTGAACCATTCGCAGTCATTGTAAGAAGCATCCATCAGGCAAAGGTGAAGGCTTTAGACACTTGTGCGGTCATCGGTGCCGGCCCCATTGGAATGATTACAGGCATGATGCTGGTACATATGGGCGCCAGCAAGGTTTTCATTTCAGATGTGGATGATAAGAAGTTGGAAAAAGCAAAAGCCTTTGGCATGATTCCCGTTAATGTAAAGAATGAAAGCTTGGAGCAGGCTGTAAAGGCTGCAACTAACGGAGAAGGCGCAGATGTATTGTTTGAATGTTCCGGCTCTGAGGTTGCTGCAATGCAGATGACGGATATTACCCGTGTAAGCGGTACCATTTGCATGACGGCGGTGCATAAGCATCCTCATATGGTAAACCTGAGGGATTTAAACTTCAAGGAACAAATTTTAATCGGTACCCGTGTTTATACCAAGGAAGAATTCGGTCAGGCGGTTGCCTATTCCGAAGCCATTAATAGGGATTTGGAAAACATCGTTTCCCATGTGGTTTCTTTAAAGGACAGTCCAAAGGTTTTTGATATGATTGCAGATCCTTCGGCAGGTACCTGCAAGGTTTTGATTGATTGTCAGGACTTCTAAGGGGTTGAACGCATGAAAATTCAAGACCTAAAGCTCTACCAAGTTCCGCCCAGATGGCTGTTTTTGAAAATAGAAACGGATGAAGGTATTTTTGGCTGGGGTGAGCCTGTTGTGGAAGGAAAAGCTTCTACGGTGGCGGCGTGTGTAAAGGAAATGTCCGAATATCTCATTGGGCGAAACCCAATGGAAATCGAGGATATTTGGCAAACCCTGTATCGTGGTGCATTTTACCGCGGCGGCCCCATCATTACCAGTGCCATTTCCGGCATTGAGCAAGCCTTGTGGGATATCAAAGGGAAATATTATAACGCACCAATCTACGAATTATTGGGTGGTGCTTGCCGAAATAATATTGACGTTTATTGCTGGATTGGCGGCGACAGACCTGCCGACGTTGGTGCAGCCGCATTACAGCAAAAGAACTTGGGCTTCAAGGCAATCAAAATGAATGCAACAGAAGAAATGCATTATATTGATCGTTTTTCCAAAGTAGAAGGTGTCATTGAACGGGTGGCTGCCATCAGAGAGACCTGTGGCAAGGATTTTGGGATTGCTGCGGATTTCCACGGCAGAGTACATAAAAGCATGGCGAAGGTATTGGCAAAGGAATTGGAGCCTTATCATTTAATGTTCATCGAGGAGCCTGTGCTGAGTGAAAATTATGAGGCGCTCAAGGAAATTGCAAAATATACTTCAACACCCATTGCAACGGGAGAAAGGCTGTTTACCCGTTGGGATTACAAAAAGATTTTTGAGCAAGGGATTGTGGATATTATTCAGCCTGACCTTTCTCATGCCGGCGGCATTTTGGAATGCAGAAAGATTTCCGCAATGGCAGAGGCTTACGACATGGCGGTTGCACCCCATTGTCCTTTGGGGCCGATTGCCTTGGCGGCTTGCTTGCAGATGGATGCTTGCACGCCCAATGCCATCATTCAGGAGCAAAGCTTGGGAATTCATTATAATCAAGGCAGTGATCTTTTGGATTACTTGAAGGATTCCAGTGTTTTTGATTATGGCAATGGTGTTGTAAAAATTCCAAAAGGAGCAGGCTTGGGTATTGAAATTGACGAAGAATTTGTAAAAAAACAGGCGAAAATTGGTCACAATTGGAAAAATCCTGTTTGGAGAAACAGTGACGGAACGGTTGCTGAATGGTAAGGAAAATGTTGGGGGTAAGGATAAATGAAGATTTTAGCATTAGAATCCAGCACTACCTCTGCAAAAGCTATGGTATTTGATACAGATACCGGTAAATTCCATGTGGAATCGGTACCATACATTTTAAAATATACCGACGTGACAATGCATGACGCAAAGGAAGTGTTTGAACAAACGGTGTATTTGGGCAAAAAAATGTGTGAAGGTCAAAAAATTGATATGGTTTCTCTCAGTGGTACTTGGCATAGCTTGATGCTTTGCAATCAAGAGATGGAGCCACAGACGCCGATTTATTTGTGGTCTTATACAGGTGCTGCTGATATTTGCAAGGAATTAAGAAAAGACGAGGCTTATGTAAATCGTTTTTATCAAAAAACCGGTTGTATGGTAAATGCCATATATCCTGTGTTTAAAATCAAGCTTTTACGACAGTTGGGTTATAAGCTGGAAAATTATCGCTTTGTAGGGCAAGGAACGTATAATACCTATCGTTTGACGGGGCAATGGGCTGTGACAGACAGCGTTGCCTCGGGCACGGGGTTATTAAATATCCATACCAAAGCCTTTGATGAGGATATATTAAAGGAAAATGAAATTCGGTTGGATCAGCTTCCCCAAATTATTACATATCAAGATACATTAAAGCTGAATGAGGAGGGAGCAGAGCTTTTAGGGCTTCCACAAGGAACGCCCGTCATTGCCACTAACCCTGACGGCGGGTTGAATCAAGTTGGGGCAGGAGCCGTGGAGGAAGGCATTATGAGCTTTTCCGTAGGAACCAGTGGTGCATTGAGATTTAGCACCTCTGCACCTATTTTGCCCCATAAACCCAGTACTTGGTGCTATTTATCGCCAAAATCCTGGCTGAGTGGGGCGGCAACCAGCGGCTGCTGCAACTGTATCGACTGGTTTAAGGGGAAGTATTTTCAGGAGGACATTTCTTATAGCCAAATGGAGGGGGGGTGTAAAAATATTGAGGATGTACCTGTATTTTTACCGTTTCTTTTCGGTGAGCGATGTCCCGGTTGGAACGACGAAAGGGATGGCGGATTCTATGGCTTAAAGCCAAGCCATACGGTATATGATTCCTATCGGGCAATTCAGGAGGGGATTTTATTTAACCTCTATCAGTGCTACGAGGAATTGATTGCATTAAACGGAAAGCCAAAAAAAGTAATGCTTTCCGGCGGCATTATCAGGTCTAAAGTTTGGACACAAATGTGTGCAGATATATTCCAGATTGAGATGACCATTGACGAGGTGGAGCATAGCTCCTTAATCGGTTCGGTGGCGCTGGGGATGGAGCTTTTGGGGATTCTTCACGATGCGAAGGATTTCAAAAGCAATTATTCTCAGGTGATTACACCCAATCCGGAAAGAAAAGATTTTTACCAAAAAAAGTACCAGAAATACTTATATTGGTATGAAGTAACAAAAGAGCAAGGTAATTAGGAAAAATTCAATTCCAATAAAACAAAGGCGATCTATTCCAAGGAGGGAAAATCTATGTTTAAGTTTAAAAAAGGTTTGGCAATGGCTCTGGCATCCGTACTTATGGTTGCAATGGTAACAGGTTGTGGCGGTAGCGATACACCAGCAGAAAGCAGCAATGCTGAAGCGACAGAAGAAAGCGCAAAAGGAACCGAAGAACCCGTAGAATTGGTATTCTCAAACGTTACTTCTGTTTCCGGCAAGGATGCAGGCGAGGTTTTCAAAAGAGTTGCAGAAGAAGAATCCGGCGGCGCTGTTGTTGTAAATCTGTTCCCAGATAATATGCTGGGCGATGACCGTGTTGTTATCGAAACAACAGCAATGGGGAACATTGACATCGGTGTTTCCTCAACAAGCCCCTTGGCTACCATGTACCCCGATTTCTATCTGTTCGATTCACCTTACCTGTTCTTAAACTCCGAGGATGCATATGCAAAATTGGACGGCGAAGTAGGTCAGGAAATTCTTGACGGCATGGAAAGCATTGGCTTGAAGGGCTTGGCTTTCTGGGAAAACGGCTTCCGTAACTTTACCAATAATAAAACTGCAGTAAAGACACCTGCGGATGTAAAAGGCTTTAAAGTAAGAACCATGGAAAACGAAGTACATATTGCTGCTTGGACAGCTTTCGGCGCAAACCCTACACCTATGGCATTTACAGAACTGTTCACCGCTTTACAGCAGGGGACTGTAGATGCACAGGAAAATCCTTTGGGTATCATTGATGCCAACAAATTCGTAGAGGTTCAAGATTATGTATCCTTAACACAGCATGTTTATACACCTTATATCGTTTGCATGAATCTGGACAAATTCAATTCTCTTTCCGAAAACCAGCAAAATGCAATCTTGAAGGCAGCGGCAGAATCCACCTCTTATCAGAGAGAACGTTCTCAGGAATTGGAGAAAGAAATTCTTGAAAAATTCGCAGCAGGCGGCACAACAGTTGTAGAACTGACAGATGACGAAAAGGCTGAATGGCAGAAGGTTGTAACAGATAATAATATTTTCGATTTGGTTAAGGGGAAAATGGAGCATCCCGAATATTTGGATAATATGCTTAGTGAATAATAGAAACGAAAACAACTCATTGATTGGGCTTTTAGAGAGATAGCACACAAAAGAAAGGGCTTTGGTAAAACAATACGTTCTTATCAAAGCCCTGATTTACAAATGCGTTACAAGAAGGAACACACACAAATTTATGAGAAAAAGTAGGTGGAACAATGAACTTTTTAAAGTGGCTGGATGAGGAGTTTGAGTTGGCAATCTGCTCAATTTTGATGGTTGTAATGACTGTGCTGATCTTTGTTCAGGTAATTATGAGATATGTTTTTGGCAGCTCTTTGGTTTGGTCCGAGGAGATGGCCAGATATGTCTTTATTTGGCTGATTTATTTGGGGATTAGCTACGGTGCTCGTGTCATGAAGCACATTAAAATTGAGGCGGCCTTGGGTCTGTTTCCCAAGAAGCTTCGACCCTTTGTCATTATTTTAGGTGATATATTATTTTTGGTATTCTCTGCGGTTATTGTGTATTTAGCATATGGCATTGTAATGCAGCAGGTGAAATTAAATCAGAAATCTCCCGCGATGCAAATTCCCATGTGGTTTATGTATTCTGCGCCAATGGTAGGCTTTGCTTTCACGGCAATCCGCCAGCTACAAGTAATTTTTATGAAGATAAAAGATCTTAAGAAAGGAGGGGCTCGATCATGGTAATGGCAGCATTATTTGGCGGACTTGCAGTATTCCTTATTTTGAACGTGCCCGTAGGTATCGCCATCGGTTTAGCCTCCCTTTTGGCAATTTCCTTTACAAAAGGTCTATCTCTTGGGTATGTGCCCCAAGCATTGTTTACAGGCTGTGACTCCTTCCCCATTATGGCAATCCCTTTGTTTATTTTGGCGGGGGAATTAATGGGTGCCGGCGGTGTTTCCAAAAGAATTTTAAGCGTATGCAACGTGTTCTTTGGAAAAATCACAGGGGGTCTTGCCATTGTAACCGTAGTGGTATGTATGTTTTTTGCGGCGGTTTCAGGTTCTGGCCCTGCAACGGTAGCTGCGGTAGGCTCTATGGTTGTTCCCACCATGCTGGAAAAGGGGTATAGCAAAAGCTTTACCTTGGCATTGGTTGCCTGCGCCGGATCTATCGGTGTAATCATCCCTCCCAGTATTCCCATGGTTATTTACGGTGTTTCCACTAGCACCTCTATATCAAACCTGTTTTTGGCAGGGTTCCTACCCGGCTTCTTAATCGGCTTTGCACTGATTTTCTATTGCTATTTTTATGCAAAGAAACAGGGCTGGAAGGGCGACGAAAAGGTTTATACAACAAAGGAAAAGCTGGCAGCCGTATGGGATGCAAAATGGGCGTTAATTAACCCGATTATCATCCTCGGTGGTATTTACGCAGGCGTATTTACACCTACGGAAGCAGCGGCAGTGGCTGCGGTCTATGCTTTCGTTTGCGGTGTTTTCATTCATAAGGAGCTGGATTTTAAAAATCTGTTTAAAACAGTGGGTAATGCTTGCTCTACAACGGCAACCACCATGGTTATTTTGGGCTGTGCCACCGCTTTTACAAAAATTCTTACGATTCAGCAAATTCCAAACATGATTACCAATGCAATCATCAATGCAACAGATAATACCTTCTTAATTTTGATGTTAATTAATATTTTGTTGCTCATTGTTGGTTGCTTTATGGATACCACGCCGGCAATTATGGTGCTTTCCCCCATTTTGCTTCCTGTGGCAACCTCCATTGGCCTCAACCCGATTCACTTCGGTATTATTATGGTTGTGAACCTGGCAATCGGCTTTATTACACCACCCTTGGGCATCAACCTCTTTGTTGCTTCCCGTGTGGGTGCTGCACCTTTGGAAACGGTCACGAAGGGCATCATACCGTTTATATTGGTTATGATTGCTTGCCTCCTTTTGATTACATATATCGCACCGATTTCTATGTTGTTACCCAATCTTTTTTCATAATAAATTTGTGTGACGTATTCCGTAGTCGTTTTGGCTGCGGAATACAATAAAAAGGGGGGTGAGAAATGTACCATATTTATATAGACTCTGGCACGTCAAACTCCAAGCTTTACTTAGTAAAGGGAAAACGGTCTATTGATACCATGATAGCAAATGTGGGTACAAAGGATTCGGCGATTTCGGGGAGCAATGACGTGCTTTTAAATGGTTTAAAGGAAATGTATGACCGTACTTTGGAGAAAAACGGTTTGCAGGACAGGGACATTGAAGGCATTTGGCTCTCAGGCATGGTGACAAATCCCTTTGGGATTATTGAGGTTGCGCATATCAGCACACCCGTTAATGCAAAAAAACTGTTGGAGCAAAGATATGTTCATTTTGAGGAAAAGTATTTTCATCGGGAATTAAACCTGATTCCAGGGGTAAAAACCGCCCAGCAGGGACAGGTAGTAACCATGGAAAATATCGGTCAAATGAATAACGTCAGAGGGGAAGAGATTGAGGCTGTGGGCATGGTTGCCCGTGGTATCATTCCTGAGGGAGAGGACTGCGTGATGATTTCCCCCGGTTCCCATACCCATTTGCTTTATGTAAAAAACGGCACAATTACGGATATTGTGTCCAATTTTACAGGGGAGCTGAACTATGCCATAAAAAAGGATACCATTCTTGGCGGAGAGCTAACGAATGAGGATATTACTTTGGCAGAGGAATATGTACTGCAAGGCTACCAGATGGTGAAGGCCTACGGCTTGGCCAGAGCATTATATATCATTCATGCAACAAAGGTTTTTGGCGTTTGTGAAAATGAAATCAGAAATTGCCTGCTAAACGGCATTATTTCCGGCGGTGTCATTGATATGCTGAAATATAAGGTTGATCGAGAATGGTGTGGCGTGAAAAAAGCGGTCATTATTGGCGGCAATAATTATATAGAAGGATATAAAATTCTCACAGAGCATATTCTTCCCCAAATTGACGTGGAAATTGTGTCAAGCAAGGCAGGAGAAAGCTTTGGGCTATATGGCTATTTAGAGTTGGCTAGAATGTTAGAAGAAGGCTGACGCATTTTGCAATAAAAAAGGAGATGAAATTTATGGCAGATACATTGCAAAGAATTTTAGACGGTAAGGTGGTTGCCATTGTCAGAGGAATTTCTTCCAAAGACATGATTCAGACGGTAGAAGCGCTAAAGGACGGGGGAATTACCTGTGTAGAGGTAACCTTTAGCTTAAAAAGCGAGGAAAATTGTTTAGATACCTTGAAATCAATTCGAATGATTAAAGAGCATTTTGGCGATTCGGTTGCCGTAGGGGCAGGAACGGTATTGACCGTGGAAAACGTATCCCGTGCAAAAGAGGCTGGTGCGGAGTATATCATTTCCCCTAACGTGGATGAGGCTGTAATCAAAGCAACCAAAAGCTTGGGTATGATTTCTATTCCCGGTGCCGTAACCCCTTCGGAGGTACTCACGGCCTATCACTGGGGCGCGGATATTGTGAAGCTCTTTCCGGCGGCTGCCTTGGGCCTTCCCTATGTGAAGGCATTGATGGGTCCCATTGACGGGATTCCCTTGACAGCCGTTGGCGGCGTGGATGCCTCTAATTATCGAGATTTTCTGGATATTGGCTGTGTTGGCGTTGGCGTTGGTGGAAATTTGGTAAACAAAAAGCTGATTGAAGCGGGAGATTTTGAAGCAATCAAAAAGCTGGCCTTGGAATACGGTTTAAAGTAGGGGGCGAGAAAATGAAGAAGGTATTAGTCACCTCCAGATCCTTCGGGAAAACAAGCCCGAAGCCCTTTGCGGTTTTGGAAGAGGCAGGAGTTGCATACACCTTGATGGGGGCGGATTTTGACGAAGAAAAATTCAAAGAGGTTATTCCTGAATATGACGGCCTGATTATTGGCGCCCATCCCTTTTATTCAGAGGATATGGCGCGTTGCAAGCATTTGAAAATCATCGCAAAGCATGGCGCAGGGCTGGACAATATTTATTTGGAGGATGCGAAAAGCTTGGGCATTCGTGTTACCAATGTGCCTGCAATGAACGCAAACGCCGTTGCCGACTTGGCGTTTGGTCATATTTTAAATATTTCCAGGGGAATTTCTATCACCAATGAAAGCGTACATAACGGAGAATGGAAAACCTTTATCGGGAAGGATGTTTTTGAAAAAACCTTGGGGTTAATCGGCTTTGGTGCCATTGCAAAAAATGTTGCCAGAAGGGCAAAGGGCTTTTCTATGAAGGTTTTGGTGTTCGATCCCTTTGTGACGGAGGTGCCTGAAGAATTTCGGGATTTTGTAACCCTGACAGATTTGGATACTGTGACAAAAAACAGCGATATTATTTCCATTCATGTGCCTTTGACAGAAAGCACAAAGCATTTGTTCAACAAGGAACGCATTTTGAAGATGAAAAAAGATGCATATCTGATTAATACAGGCAGAGGCGGCATTATTCAGGAGCAGGATTTGTACGAATGTATGGAAAATGGGCATTTGGGCGGCTGTGCCGTAGACGTTATGGAGCATGAGCCTATGGAAAAGGACAGCCCCTTGTTGAAATTGGAAAATTTTGTGGTAACTGCCCATATCGGTATGTATTCCATTGAGGCAATCAGTGCCGTCAGCGTTGTTTGTGCCGAAAACGTTGCAAAGGTACTAAATGGAGAGGAACCACGGTTTGTAATTGTATAAAAAAAGAGAGGTAAGGATTATGGATATCAATCAGAGAATTGAAGAGCTGAAAATTGTACCCGTTGTGAAAATTGATAACATAGAGGACGCAAAGCCCTTGGCGGAAGCGTTGATTGCAGGGGGCTTGCCCATTGCGGAAGTAACCTTCCGTACAGAAGCGGCTTATGAAGCCATTAAAGTAATGGCCAAAATCCCTGAAATGCTGGTAGGTGCAGGCACCGTGATAAACGTAGCACAGGCAAAGCTGGCATTGGAAGCAGGGGCAAAATTTATTGTATCCCCCGGCTTGAGTGTAGAGGTTGTAAAATTTGCTCAGGAAAACAACATTCCTGTTTTCCCCGGCGTTTGCACACCCACAGAGGTAATGGCAGCCATTGAATTAGAGCTACCTGTTGTAAAATTTTTCCCAGCAGAGGCTTATGGCGGTTTGAGCACCATTAAGGCTTTGGCAGGGCCTTTTGGAAATATTCGTTTTATGCCCACAGGCGGCATCAGCGAAAAAAATATTAAGGAATATTTGGCAAACCCCAAAATCATTGCTTGCGGCGGCAGCTGGATGGTAAAGGACAGCTTGATTCAAGAAAAGAAATTTGATGAAATTCAAAAAATCACTGCATCAGCCGTAAAATTGGTGCGGGGATAAAAACAAGAGAATAAGAACGGTCGGCAGCGGTGGAAGGAGCCTAAGCCGACTGTTTTATATTTATATAGGAAGAAAAAGAAGGAGGGAAGTTATGAAGGAGTTTGAAATTGCCGTTTACGGTCTTGGCGTTATGGGAAGCAGTCTGGCGAAAAATCTCATTTCAAAGGGCTTTTCCACAGCCCTTTTTGGGAAAAGCCAAGAGGAAAGAGAAAGTTTTCAAGCCCAGGGGAAATTTACCGTTTTTTCTACGGAGAAGGCGCTTGTAAACAGTCTGAAACGCCCAAGAGTCATCTTTCTGATGGTAACGGCTGGTAATGTTGTGGATTTTGTAATTGACAGCCTTTTGCCCCTTTTGGACGAGGGTGATATTTTGATTGACGGCGGAAATTCCCATTTTAAAGATACCCAAAGAAGATGCCATGGGCTTTTGGAAAAAGGAATCCAATTCTTAGGAGTAGGGGTTTCCGGTGGAGAAAAAGGCGCACTGACCGGCCCCAGTATGATGGTTGGCGGCAGTAAAAAAGCCTGGGATTCCTGCGGTTATATTTTAGAAAGAATGGCAGCAAGGGTTGGCGAGGAATATTGCTGCAGCTTTCTTGGCAAAGAGGGCGCAGGGCATTATGTGAAAATGGTGCATAACGGCATTGAATATGCCATGCTTCAGCTCATTGCCGATTTTTATTCCTTCATGAAAAAGGGGCTTGGCCTAAGCCATCAGGAAATTACAGAGATTTTTACCCGTTGGAAGCATACGGAATTGAATTCCTATTTAATAGATATTACTGCCGCTGTGCTTGCCAAAAAAGACGGAGATGGGGAGCCCTTGGTGGAGAAAATACGGGACTTCGCACGGCAAAAGGGGACTGGCAGTTGGACCTTAGAGGAAGCCATTGCCAGAGGGGTCTATGCACCCACGATTTCAGAGGCAGTGTTTTCTAGATATTTTTCACAGGATACACAGCTGCGAAAAGAGGGAAGTCAAGTATTGCAGGTAACCATAAAGCCGATCACCTTGGAAAATTACGAAAAAAAGCTAAAGGATGCCTTCTATCTTGCCATGCTTGTGAGCTATGCCCAAGGCATTGCTTTGATTCAAAAGGCATCTGCGGATTACGGCTGGGAAATTGATTTGCCTTTGGCGGTTTCCCTTTGGCGAGAAGGCTGTATTATTCGCAGCGAACTTTTGCAGGACATCACCAAGGCATTAAAGGAAAGTGACAAAAATATTTTGCTTTCCCAAAGCTTCGGTGATTTGGGAAAAAGAGAGCAGGCTTTACGCCAAATTTCAGCGAAAGCCATAGAAGCAGGCGTTGCCGTCTCCACATTGCTGTCGGTCATTTCCTATTATGACAGCTGTCGCACGGAAAAAATGAACGTCAACCTAGTGCAGGCGTTAAGAGATTGTTTTGGTGCTCACACCTATGAAAGAACAGATAGGGAAGGCAGGTTTCATACTGATTGGATGGAAGGAGAAGATTAAAATGAAAGTATTGGTTGCAGCAAGATCCTTCGGCAGTGCCGATGAGAAAGCACAAAAATTATTGGAGGAAAACGGGTTTCAGGTAAAAAAACTGGCGGTGGTGGACGGTCCCATTGGGGAGCAGCTGACAAGAGAAATTGTGGATGCGGATGCTATTATTGCAGGCTTGGAGGACTATACGGCGGAGCTTTTGGAAACGGCAAAAAAGCTCAAGGTCATTTCCCGTTACGGCGTTGGCTATGACAAGGTTGACATTCAAGCCGCAAAGAAAAAAGGCATTGCCGTGACCATTACCCCCGGTGCAAACGGCGATTCTGTGGCAGATATGGCAATGGCTTTAATGCTTTCGGCGGCAAGAAACGTAAGCTATATGGACAATTGCATCAAAAACGGCAATCAGCAAAGGCCAACAGGGGTTGAGATGTATGGCAAAACCCTTGGCGTAATTGGCGCAGGCAGAATCGGAAAAGGTGTGGCAAGAAGATGCAAGGGCTTTGCCATGGATATTCTTTGCTACGATACCTATCAGGATGAAGCCTTTGCTGAGGAAACAGGGGCAAAATATGTTGATTTTGAAACCATTGTAAAAGAGGCGGATTTTATCACAATCCACTCTCCGTTAAATGATGAAACAAAAAATATGTTTCACGGGGAAACCTTTCAAAAGATGAAAAGCAAAGCGGTTATCGTAAATACTGCTCGTGGTGGAATTATTGACGAGGAGGCCTTATATGAAGCCTTGAAAAATGGGGAAATCGGTGGGGCAGGCTTGGATGCAACGCTGGAAGAACCGCCTTACAACAGCCCGTTATTAGAGCTTTCCAATTGCATTGTTACCCCCCATGCAGGTGCTGCGACCTACGAAGCAAGCAGTAAAATGGGACTCATGGCGGCGCAAAACATTCTGGATATTTTCCAAAAAGGAAAATGTAGCTTTACAGTGAGTCAATAATAGGTTAAAATTGTATACAAAAAACGCGTTAAGGGAAGGTCGATGAAGGTACATGGAAGCGATTTTAACGGTATTGGATAAGTTGATGATTATATTTTTTCTCCTTCTCATTGGATATTTTTGCAGGAAGAAACAAATTGTCGGGGATCGCTTTATGGAGGATTTCGCCGGATTTTTGACGCGCATTATTATTCCTTGCTTTGTCATTTCATCCTTGCAAATCGACTATACCCCCGAATTGTTTCGGGACGGTGCACTGGTATTTATCGTTTGTGTGATTATGCATCTGTGGGGGCTAGTTGTTGGTTGGGTGTCCTTCCGTTTGTTAAAGGTACCCCAAAAAGCAAAGGGCATTTGGATTTTTAGCAATATGTTCGCAAATATCGGCTTTATGGGCATTCCTGTTATTGCTATGATTTTTGGCGGAAACAGTGTGTTTTATTGTGCCTTTGCTACCTTTGCGTTTAATATTATGTCCTATACCTTAGGGGCGGTTGTGTTGCAAAAATGCTCGGATAATCCAGATAACAAAAAAGTGAACATGAAAAAGCTGTTGAAGGCGCCTGTGAATGTGGCAACGGTAGTGGGAATTTTATTTTTTGTGCTGAACATTCGTTTACCGGGGCCGATGAAGGATACGGTGAGTATGGTCGGGGGAATGCTTTCTCCCTTGGCAATGATTTATATTGGCGGAATCCTTGGAAAATTTAACTTTAAAGAAACGATTTCAGAAAAATGGGCATATCCTGTTTCCTTTTTTCGCTTGATTTTTATGCCGTTATCCTCTTACATAATGTTGAAGCCATTTATTCATGATAAACTGATTTTAGGCGTAATTGTGGTGGGGCTGTCTACGCCAATTGGAGCATTTTGTGCAATATTGGCGACGGAATTTGGTGCGGACGAGGCATTGGCAAGCAAGTATATTTTTGTCAGCACAGTGCTTTGTATTTTTACCATGCCCCTATTTTTCATGCTATTCCTATGAGGGATCGATGTTTTCAATACCTCTATTATATTGAAGTGATTTTTCAAAGAAAAAGAATTTTTCATAAAAATCATATTCATGTTTTTAGTACATACAGAAAATGGTGCACAAAGAAGCCAAGAGTAGCGGTGGGAAGGACGCCATTTGCTTCTTGGCTTTTTTGTGGTAGAAGAATTTTCCGCGGAGCGGACTGTTGGTGCAGTCTCTTATATTTTCCGCAGCAGCCATTTTTGGCTGTCACAATTGCAGGTAATTTCATATATTTTTTCCATGTCGTTAACGATACTGCTGCACAGAAAAGAAAGGGTTGGGCTGCCTCCAAATTTATTTTTTTCTGTTTGGATGATACGGCCCACCTTGATGGTAATTGCTTCTCCGTTTTCTTCCAGACGAAAACGCACGGGCGTAACCGCGCCATCTTTGGATGTCCAGGAAATCATATCAATATTTTTATTTATAAGCTTCATGCAAAATGCCTCCTCAAAAGAACTTAATATCACTATATCAGAACTAGCGTTCTTTATCAATGGTAAAAATATACCAAAATACGAATGCGCGTTTTTTATTTTTGGTAAAATAAAAATTTGTATAATTAGGAAGGAATTTGCATAAAAAATACTTATATGATTTACAAAAAATATTGTAAAAGGAAGCGGGATTTCTCCAAAGTGTAGGGCGCAAAATCGTTGCAAAACCTTTTTGGCGCTTGTATAATAAAACGTATGGTAAAATGAAGAAGACTGAAAGTTAACCCAGAAAGGACAAGCGTATGTACGAAAAAATTTCAATACCCGAAATTTTCGGCATGAATGTGTTCAATGACGCAATGATGCGTGAACATTTGCCAAAACAGGTCTACAAGGAATTAAGAAACACGATTGAAAAAGGGGAAATGTTAAATTCCTCTATCGCAGATATTATTGCGAATGCCATGAAGGATTGGGCTGTGGAAAGAGGGGCAACCCACTATACCCATTGGTTTCAGCCAATGACTGGTATTACTGCGGAAAAGCATGACTCTTTTTTGGCGCCGCCAAATAACGGTAAAGCAATTATGGAGTTTTCCGGCAAGGAATTAATCAAAGGAGAGTCGGATGCATCGTCCTTTCCTTCCGGGGGCTTGCGTCAAACCTTTGAGGCAAGGGGCTATACAGCGTGGGACTGTACCTCTCCTGCTTTTTTAAGAGAGGATGCGGCAGGAATTACTTTATATATTCCTACGGCTTTTTGCTCCTACACAGGGGAAGCGCTGGACAAAAAAACACCGCTGCTGCGCTCTGTTCAGGCCATTTCCAAGCAGGCAATGCGTATTGTGCAGCTGTTTGGCAATACAACCGCCAAGAAAATCAACGTATATTCAGGGGCAGAGCAGGAGTATTTCCTCATCGACCGTAGTATGTATAACCAGAGAAAAGACTTGATTTTTACAGGCAGAACCCTTTTTGGCGCTGCACCTCCAAAAGGACAGGAATTAGATGACCATTATTTTGGCAGCATTAAAGAAAGAGTTGCCTGCTTTATGCGTGAGTTAAACATAGAGCTTTGGAAGCTTGGGGTAACGGCGAAAACACAGCATAACGAGGTTGCGCCTTCACAGCATGAGCTTGCGCCCATTTATGATGATTGTAACAGTGCCGCTGACCATAATCAGCTGGTAATGGAGGCAATGAAGCGTATTGCGGGACACCATAATTTGACTTGCCTGCTTCACGAAAAGCCCTTTGCAGGGGTAAACGGCAGCGGCAAGCATAACAACTGGTCTTTGGGGACTGACGATGGTCAGAATCTTTTGGAGCCCGGAAAAACACCTCACGAAAATGCCCAGTTTTTGGTATTTTTGACTGCCATTATCCGAGGCGTAGATCAGTATTCCGAGTTGTTGCGTTTGGCGGCGGCAAACCCTGGCAATGACCACCGTTTAGGCAAACAGGAAGCGCCCCCTGCCATTATTTCCATTTTCCTTGGGGATCAGCTATTAGATATTTTTGACCAGATTGAACACGGTGGCGCCACCAGCAGCATTCAGGGTGGAAAAATGCGCGTTGGTGTAAATACCCTCCCTTACTTGAAAAGAGATGCGACGGACAGAAACAGAACCTCACCCTTTGCATTTACAGGCAATAAGTTTGAGTTTCGTATGCCCCCTTCCTCAGGCTCTATTTCAGGACCTAATTTTGTGCTCAACACCATTGTTGCCGATGTTTTGGCAGAGTTTGCCGAGGAGCTGGAAAAGGCGGAGGACTTCAATATTGCAGTACACGAGTTGATTCGTAAAACCTATGTTGCCCATAAACGGATTATATTTGACGGTAATGGTTATTCTGATGAATGGGTACAGGAGGCGGAACGCAGAGGCTTGAGCAATATTACAAATATGGTGGATTCTATCCCTTATTTAGTAGAAGAAAAAGCGGTTCAGTTGTTTGAACGCCATAAGGTTTTGAGCCGTGTAGAATTGCAGTCTCGCTCGGAAATTATGTATGAAAGCTATATCAAACAAATGAATATTGAAGCCAAGGCAATGATCGATATTGCCTCCAAGCAGATTCGCCCTGCCGTTGTGAAATATGCAGGCGAGGTGGCGGTTTCTTTGACCGCAATGAAAGCAGCTGGCTTTGATGCATCCGTAGAGGAGGAGCTGTTACAAGAAATCAATGACAACCTCAAAGCCTTCCATGAAGCTTTAAAGCAGCTGGCACAGGTTACGCAAGAGGCGGCGAAGCTGAAGGAGGATAGCCATTTACAGGCAGTGTTCTATCGTGATTGTGTTTTTGCAGCCATGGAGAATCTGCGTATGCCTGCGGACAGACTAGAATTTTTGGTGGATGAAAAGGCATGGCCATTCCCTACCTACGGAGAACTATTATATAATGTATAAACTGTTGTAAGACAAGAGAATATTTTTTAGAAAAAAGCCCATTTTTTTCGCAAAGTTTTTGCGCGAAAAATGGGCTTTTTTTGGAGAACTATGAGTGTTAAAGGAATTGTAATTACGCGCTTGACTTGTATGACAAAAGAAAAAAACCATAAAAAATAGGACGAAAATTGTAACGAAATATCTATAATTAACAAATATTTTGCAGACAAATCGTTTTTTTACGCATAAAAAAAGATTGAAAAATGTTTTTTTTTAGATACTTGATAAAAAAATAACCGATTTTATTGCAAAAGGAATATGGATGCGCTATAATGTATACAGATAGAAAAGAAATGGACTTTAATGTGCATTAAAAAAATGTCGCAAATGAATATTTTTTAGCTAAAACACACATTATAAATTACAATTTGTGCAAAGTGCACATTTTTAGGTGCAGTTATCAGTGCGTGTTTTAAAAATGAGGTGAATTCCATGCTTACTGATGATAAAAGAATTCGTATTATAACAGGTCACTACGGTAGTGGGAAAACAGAGTTTGCGGTAAATTATACCATGAAGCTCTCTCAAAAAGGGCACAAGATTGCCATTGCCGATTTGGATATTGTAAATGTTTATTTCCGTTCCAGGGAAAAAAAGAAGGAACTGGAGGCAGCAGGTGTTATGGTCATTGCTTCTTCAATTGAAGGGGCTGGGCTGGATGTGCCTGCGGTTTCTGCTGCCATGACAATGCCGGCGAGGGAGCACAGCTTCGATTACATCGTCGATTTGGGCGGCAATGATGTAGGCACAATGGTGCTTGGTCGATTAAAACCTATTTTGGACCCTGCGGAAGTGGATTTTTTTATGGTAGTCAATGCATATCGTCCCGATACGTCCACACCTGAGGGTGTGATTGAGCAAAAGGAGAAGCTCGAGTATTCTTCGGGACTAAAAGTGACTGGCTTCATTAACAATACAAACCTGATTCGCGAAACCAATGCGCAGTGTCTTTTAAATGGAGATGCCATTTTGAGAGAAGTGACAAAACAAACAGGCGTCCCTGTGAGGTATGTTTCTTATGTGGAAGAATTAATGACCGAAGAGGTGCCGCGTGGTCTTGCCGGGGAGTTGTTCCCTATGAAGTTATATATGAGACAAACCTGGATGTAAGTTTAAATATTTATGGAGGTGTATTTGAATGGCAAAAGGTAGAGTAACGATCAATGAGATGCTATGTAAGGGCTGCGAACTTTGTGTTTCAGTTTGTCCAAAGCATGTGCTGCAACTTTCTACAACAAAAATCAATGCTTTGGGCTACAACCCGGCAGAGGTAGTAAATGATGACTGTATCGCTTGCACAAGCTGTGCAAAGATGTGTCCTGACTGCGCAATTACAGTAGAAAAGCTCGATTAAGAGAGGAGGAAATTTCAATGGCAAAGGTTTTAATGAAAGGCAATGAAGCGGTTGGTAAGGCAGCAATTGAGGCGGGTTGCAGATTTTTCTTCGGCTATCCGATTACTCCTCAGAGCGAAGTACCAGAATATTTATCCAGCGAATTACCTAAGGTTGGCGGCGTTTTTGTTCAGGCTGAGTCTGAAGTTGCTGCAATCAACATGGTTTATGGTGCTGCAGGTGCAGGTGCCCGTGTATTAACAAGTTCATCTTCCCCCGGTATTGCTTTAAAGCAAGAAGGAATTGGTTATATTTCCAACGCCGGTTTGCCTGCGGTTATCATCAATATGATGCGCGGCGGCCCTGGCTTAGGCACAATCCAACCTGGTCAGGCTGACTATAACATGGCAGTAAAGGGTGGTTCCAACGGTGATTATCATAATATCGTTTTGGCTCCCGCATCCGTTCAGGAAGCTGTTGATATGGTTATGGAAGCCTTTGACTTAGCTGATTACTATGGCACACCCGTTATTGTATTGGCTGACGGCTTAATTGGCCAGATGATGGAACCTGTTGAATTTAACTATGTTTGTAAAAAAGAATTAGCTCCCAAAACATGGGCATTAACAGGTAAGGGTGACGGCGAAAAGCATATGGTGGAAAATCTGGTTATTGAACCTGACGAATGTGAAGCTTGGAATAAGAAGCATTTTGAAACTTATGCAAAAATTGAAGCAAATGAACAGGCTTGGGAAGAATTTTTGATGGATGATGCAGAATATGCCTTCGTTTCCTACGGCACATCTTCCAGAATTGTTAGAAGTGCAATTGGCTATTTAAGAGAAGCAGGGTACAAAGTAGGCATGATTAGACCAAAAACATTGTGGCCCTTCCCTACGAAAGCTTTTGAAAAATTAGATAAGAAGATTAAAAAATATATGGACGTTGAAATGAGCATGGGCCAGATGGTTCAGGATGTTGCTTATGCTTGTAATGATAAAAATAAAATCGAGTTCTATGGCAGAACGGGCGGCGTTGTTCCTGCGGTAGATGAAATCGTTGAATTTGGCAAGAAAGTTATGGGAGGTGACAAATAATGGCAGTTATATTTCAAAAAACTAAGGCATTAACTGATGTAAAATTGCATTATTGTCCTGGTTGTGCACATGGTATTGTTCACAGACTTGTAGCAGAAGCTCTGGAGGAATTGGACGAAGTTAAAAACGCAATCGTAGCTGTACCTGTTGGCTGTTCCGTATTTGCCAACAAATACTTTAATTTTGATGCAATTCAGTGTGCACATGGTCGTGCTCCCGCTACTGCAACGGGTATTAAAAGAGTACATCCTGATAAAATGGTTCTTACTTATCAGGGTGACGGTGACCTTGCTTCCATCGGTACTGCTGAAATCATTCATGCTGCTGCAAGAGGCGAAAAGATCACAACCATTTTCATCAACAATGGCATTTACGGTATGACAGGCGGTCAGATGGCGCCTACAACATTACCTGGTATGAAGGCTACAACAGCAAAAAATGGTCGTGACCCCAAAATTAACGGTAACCCCATTCGTGTATGCGAAATGCTGTCAGCCTTAGATGGTCCTGTTTACATTGAAAGAGTAAGCGTTTCCACACCTGCTCAGGTTACACAGGCAAAAAGAGCTATTAAAAAAGCTTTGGAAATTCAAAGAAAAGGTCTTGGTTTTACCTTTGTTGAGGTTGTTTCCAGCTGTCCTACGAACTGGGGTTTGACACCGGTGAAAGCGATGGAATTTGTAAGAGAAAAAATGATCCCTTACTATCCTCTTGGCGTTTACAAAGATATCACTGCAGAGGAGGGCAAATAATATGAATACACAGAGAATTTGTTGTGCAGGCTTTGGTGGCCAGGGTACTCTTTCTATGGGTAAGATTTTGGCTTATGCAGGTATGTTGGAAGGACATGAGGTTTCATGGTGCCCCTCTTATGGCCCTGAAATGCGTGGTGGTACTGCAAACTGCCATGTAATCGTATCCGACGAACCCATCGGCTCTCCGGTAGTTACAAGCGATGCAAATTGCGTAATTGCCATGAATCAGCCTTCCTTGGATAAATTTGTAGACATTCTTGGAAAAGACGGCGTTTTAATTGTGAATTCCGATTTGGCGGCTTTAAAAGAGGACAAGGAAGACATCCGCGTTTTAAATATTCCTGCAAATGCAATGTCAACGCAGGAATTTGGCGGCGCGAAATTGGCTAACATCATTTTATTGGGCGCTGTCATTCAGTCAATCAACACGGTAACGGTGGAAAGTATTGATGATGCCTTTACCCATGTTTTTGAGGGCGGCAAGGCTAAATTTATTCCCGATAACAAAAAAGCATTTAAAATGGGCTATGAATTTGCACAAAATTACAAATAACATAGTTATCTCCTAAATATTGAGGGCCTTTTTGCAAGAGAAACCTTGCCAAGAGGTCTTCTTTTATTGTAAAAAAACATTCCGTACCAGCAATTCCTATGCTATAATTATAAGGCAATATGTTTCCATAAAAAGTAATTTTATTTGAGAAATGAAACAGCTTGTGAAAAGAAAGAATGAAATGAATGGGTTTGATCATAAAGGGATTTGCAGGCAGGTTTATAAAAAAAATTATGTTAAGCAGTTCCAGATTGTGGGAGGTATTATATAAAAGACAAAGAATGGCTTTTTCTGCTAAGTAATGCTGCGATATGGACCGTTACGCATAAAAAAAGAATCGTTTTGTCGTAGGTAATTGATATGCAAAATTTTATGAATGGAGACTGTGTATCGGTTTTTGAATTGTGTTTTGCGAAGGGCTGAAGAGGGGAGTGTAGGTTTTTGAAAAACAGAATAAAAATTTCCGTAGACGGAAAATCCTTTACATTAGTGGGAGAAGAAACGGAAGCACACATGCAGGCTGTGGCTGCGTGTATTCATAAGAAAATAGAAGAAATTCGTACAAGTGCGGCTGCGGTAAAGTTGGATACCAGTCTGGCTTATGTATTGACGGCCTTAAATGTTGCGGATGATTATTTTAAAGAAAAAGATAAAAATGCAGAACTGGAAGGACGTAATTTGGGTCTAAGTACAAGGCTTGAGGAGTTGATTTCGCAGCTGGAGGAAACAAAAGCAGAATTGGACGAAGTGAAAGCAGAGCGGGACGAGTTGAAAGAAATTCAGGAATTGACAGAGGATCGACCCCCAAAAGCTGAAGCCGAGAATCATGCGGTGCTTTACCCAGAAGGAAAACAGCCTGCGCCTAATAATAAAGAAGAAACGGTCAGTCATGACGAGGGTGAACCTCAAAATCTTCATCCCGTGGATTCAAAATCCACAGATTCAAACCCCATGGGGTTAAAAGGTGGACAGACGGGAAAAAATATAGCGAGAAAAGGAAAAAGAAATAAATATCGTAGAAAGTAAAAATTAATGTAAAAATTGTGATATAAAGGTATTGGACTTTTTTCTCTGCTTTTTTAGGTTGTCGTTTATCATCATTCTCATCTTTCGTTTATCTATGATAAAAGTGAAGGGTGATTTGCTTTTTTTGGCAATACTAGAGAAGGTATAAAAAATTGAAATTGGTCTAAGCGTAAAGAGAGGAGAATGCAAATGTCGGCAAGAAATAAGCCTGAATTATTGGCTCCGGCAGGCTCGATGGAGAGTTTGAAAGCGGCGGTGAACAACGGATGTGACGCTGTTTATTTGGGAGGTAAGCTTTTTAGCGCCAGACAATATGCCGGAAATTTCTCGTTGGAGGAATTGGAAGAGGCTTGCGATTATTGTCACGTTAGGGGAGTTCATGTATATGTAACGGTAAATACATTATATAAGGATAAGGAATTAAAGGAGTTTATTGATTTTATCGGTAAGCTATATAAAATGGGCGTGGATGCATTGATTTTGCAAGACAGTGGTGCGGTAAAGCTGCTACAGGAAAATTATCCTGAGTTTCCTTTACACGCAAGCACGCAAATGACCGTCAATTCCCTTGAGGATGTTCGCTATTGGGAGAGCTTGGGCTTTTCTAAAATTGTGTTGAGCCGAGAGCTTTCTTTGGAAGAAATTCAGGAGATTACTGCGCAAAGCCAAGCGGAAATTGAAACCTTTGTTCATGGAGCGCTTTGTGTCAGCTATTCTGGGCAATGCATCATGAGCAGTATTTTGGGCGGAAGAAGCGGCAACCGTGGGAAATGTGCCCAAACCTGTCGTTTGCCCTACACTTTATACAAGGGTGCGGATAAATTGCAGGAGGGGTATCTCCTTTCCCCTAAGGATATTCAGACGGTAACGATTTTACCGCAATTAATCGAGGCGGGAATTACGTCCTTTAAAATTGAAGGACGTATGAAAAATCCTGAATATGTGGCAGGTGTTACGGCTATTTATAGAAAGTATATTGACTTATATTTCGAAAATCCAGCTCAATATGAGGTTTCCTCAGAGGATATGAAAACCCTGACCCAGCTTTTCAACCGAGGCGGTTTTACAGAAGGTTATTATACCTCTGCCGGCGGCAAGGATATGATGAGTATCGAGCGCCCAAAAACTTGGGGCTTAAAGATTGGTTTTGTGGATGATTATATTCCCAAGTATAAGCGGTTGACCATTCGTACCCGTGAGTCGTTGGTTCCCGGGGATGGTATTGAAGTTTGGACGACTACAGGCCCCCATGTGGGATCGAATATTTCCAAGGCTTCCAGGGCAGGGGAAGTGGTTTCCTTGTCCATGGTAGGAGAAATTCAAAAAAACAATGCTGTTTATCGCACCTATGATAAAGCCTTAAACGACGCCCTTCGTAAAACGTGGGAAAAGGATACGCGCAAAAAGCCTGTTTTGGGGCTGTTAAAGGCAAAAAAAGGTCAGCCCTTGGCGTTGCAGCTTTGGGATATGAGCGGCAGCAATATTTATGTTACGGGTGAAATTGTGGAGCAGGCGGAGGATCGGCCTACTTCTTTGGAAAAATTAAAGCAGCAGACAGAGAAAATGGGGGCAACTCCCTTTGTTTTGCAAAACCTGGAGATGGATGTAGACGATGATATTTTCGTAAGCATTCGTGGGTTGAATGAATTAAGAAGAATGGCTGTGGAAGCCTTGGAGGAGGCGATTTTGAAAAAATCAAAGCGCCAAGACCTTCAAGCATGCGAAAAAGAGGAAAAAGGGAAAAAAGAGAATTTACTCCAAAAGAAGCTGAATGTTTTGGTGACGGATTTCTTGCAGTTGGAGGCGGTTGTTCGCACAAAAGGTGTACGGGTGATTTATTTTGAAGCGTCCGCTGATATGGAGCGGAATTTACCTTCTGCGTTGGAGCTTTGCCGTCGCTTTGGTGTAAGTCTTTATGTTGCTTTGCCCAAAATTAGCAGACAGTGGCGTAAGGATATTGAGGATGCATTGCTGGAACGGCTGAAAAACACCGCTATTGATGGTTTTCTTGTGCGTTCTGCGGGTCAGTTTGCCATGGTAAAGGACAGCGGTAAAAAAATTACAGTGGATTACACCTTGAATGTAATGAACGAAGAAGGCGTTGCTTTTTGGAAACAGCAAGGGGCGGATGAAGTTTGCCTTTCCGTGGAAGCAAATCTCCAAGAAATCAATGTCATGGGGGATAAGGACTGCGAAATGGTTGTCTATGGGTATCTCCCCCTCATGAAAACGCAGCAATGTCCCATCGGTAATTATGCAGGGGGAAAAGAGGGACATTTTTATTGTTCTGAAAAGAACAATACGGAGCTTTATTTCTTGCGGGACAGAATGGGCATGAAGTTTCCTTTGATGACGGACTGCGAACGCTGTGTATGCACGGTGTTAAATAGTAAGCCGTTATTTACACTGAAGTTTTATGATGAAATTTTGGAAAGTGTAACGGGCAGTGTACGTTTGGAATTTACAAAGGAGGGGACAGGGCGTGCTGCAAGAATTACAAAGGCATATGCAGAAATGACCCAAGACCCCAAGAAAATCAGCACGGAAACAAGGAACCTTTTGGAGGAAATGAGAGAAAAAGGAAACACGAAGGGGCATTTCTTCCGCGGAGTGGAGTGAGGCTATGTTAGATCTGTTGATTATGCTTAGCAGATATCTGTTTATCTTTTATATCGGCTTCTTTTTGTGGCAGGGCATTGTTTATATTGCGTATGAGCAGGGCGGCTTTTTGGGCAGCCCTTATCATGCTGTTTCCATTCAGAGGCGCCTCATTATTTTGATGCACATTACAGCCTTTTTGATTTTATCGTATAATCGGGATACCGGGATATATGACTGGAAAGCCGTATTATTTGGTGCGGTGGGCTGCATCTTTTTATTGGCAGCCATTCATTTTCTGGATCGGTTTTACTATGAAGGCTGCCCGCTCATCTGGACGGGGACGCTGTTTTTGATGGACACAAGTCTGATTATACTGCAAAGGCTGGAACCTATTTTGGCATACAAGCAATTAATGTGGATGGTAATCGGATTGGTGGGAATGCTCTTGCTGCCTACCTTCTTTCGTTTGATTCCACGTTTTGAGATTTTTGAATGGGCATTTATTATCATTTGCTTTGGATTATTGCTTTGTACGAAAATATTTGGCGTGGAACGCCATGGTTCAACAAACTGGTTGAGTATCGGCGGCCTTACCTTTCAACCTTCGGAGCTGGTGAAATTCTTATTTGTTTTTTACCTCGCCAGTGTTTTCCGCAAAAGAGTGGAATGGAAGGAATTTATCATTACCGGTGTGCTTAGCGCGGGGATTGTTTTGCTATTGGTTTTGCAAAAGGATCTGGGGAGTGCCTTGATTTTCTTTATGGCCTACATGGTAATGCTCTATATTGCCACGGCAAATGAGCTTTTGTTCTTATTGGGCATGATTATGGCAAGCGGTGCGGCTACCTTGGCATACAAAATTTTCTCTCATGTGCGTGTGCGTGTTGCTGCGTGGCAAAATCCTTGGGCGGATATTGACAGTGGCGGTTATCAAATTGTAAATTCCCTGTTTGCAATTACAACATGGGGACTTTTGGGCAGCGGCTTAACAAAAGGAATGCCAAAAAGTATCCCCGTTGTAGAGAGCGACTTTATTTTTGCTGCAATTTGCGAAGAATTCGGTACATTGTTTGGCGCCGGAGTGATTTGTATTTTTATTATGCTCTTATACCGTGGCGTGAGAATTGCCTTGGATTGCAAACGAAGATATTATAGCATTTTGGCCGTTGGTGTTATAACAATGCTATGTTTTCAAGCCTTCATTATTATCGGCGGCGTCATTAAGCTGATTCCCCTGACGGGGGTAACCCTTCCTTTTGTAAGCTACGGCGGCACCTCTGTTTTGGTCAGCCTGATGATGATGGGGCTTTTGCAATGGGTTTGCGTATATTGTGAACAGCACGATGCCGATGAGAAAACCTCTCCCGACATGGAAATGGAAGGGGGCGAGGATTATGAATAATATGAAACGAAGCATACGGCGAATTTTTTGGCTTTTGGTTTTGTGCTTCCTCCTTTTATTGGGATACATTGGAAAGCTGGTTTTGATGGAACGGGTAGGAATTTCCACGAATGCATACAATACTCGTTTGCGTTATGTGGATAATACAATCCGCCGTGGGGATATTATTGATATGGACGGCGAGGTTCTGGCAACCAGCGTATTGCAAGGGGATGGAACGTATGAAAGAAAATATCTCCGTTCGCGCATGGCAGCCCATATTACAGGGTATAGTAGTGTTGGGAAAACTGGGGTGGAAGCAGCCCAAAATTTTGAAATGATGACATTGCATAATGAGTTTTTTCAACGTGTGATGGCAATTGCCACAGGCAAGGAATTGGTGGGCAACAGCGTTGTGGTTACGGTGGATATGGATATTCAAACCATAGCAGGCAATCTCCTTGGAAATGCAAAGGGTGCGGTTGTGGTTATGGAGCCGTCCACGGGGAGGATTCTTGCATTACAGGCTTATCCTGATTTTGACCCAAATACCGTTAGTGCTAATTGGGATGAATTGAAGGATGCCGAGGATAGTCCTTTGGTCAACCGTGCAACCCAAGGCTTATACCCTCCGGGCTCTACGTTTAAATTGGTAACCTCCCTAGCTGTTATGGAAAATATTCGGGATTGGCAAACGAAAACCTATGAATGCACTGGTGAAGCAGCCTTTGAAAATAAGGTAATTCATTGCTACAACAACAAAGCCCACGGAACCGTAGATTTAAAGCAGGCCTTGACCGTATCTTGCAACTCCTATTTTGCCCAAATGACAACGGAAATTGGTTCATCGAAGCTGCGAGAGGTAATGAAACGGGTTGGAATGGAAACGCCTTCGGGGTTTGATTTGGCTTACAGTCAAAATCGAATCGGCTTGGAAGCCAGCGCAACACAAAGTGAATTGGTAGAAACGGCGATTGGACAGGGAGAAACGGCAGTCACACCCATGTATATGGCTATGCTTGCATCCGCCATTGCCAATGAAGGCATCATGATGCAGCCCTATATCGTTGACCATATTCAGTATAGCAACGGCAAGGCGGGAAATTACACCGTGCCCAAAAAGCTGACGGAAATTTGTTCAACACAGGAGGCTGCCACATTGCGGGACATGATGGTTTCAGTTGTGGAAAAGGGAACAGGCTCTGCCGCATCCATCAATGGGGTGACGGTGGCGGGGAAAACCGGTACCGCGGAAAATGCCACTGGGAATGATCATTCTTGGTTTGTGGGCTTTGCGCCTGCGGAGAATCCCAAGATTGCTGTGGCTGTGGTAATTGAAAATTCAGACGCATATGGTAGTGCTACACCCATTGCCGGAAAGGTGATTCAGGAAGCCCTAAAGCAGCTGGAGAATAAAGCTTAGCTTTCGTTTGAAAAAATGTACAGTTTCAAAAAGAAAAAAGCTGAATGATTATGTAGAGTTTTAATATATGAATCGTCAATAAAATGGAATATTGTATAAAAAAGGGAACAAAAATTGTTTATTGGTGGCGTTTCTCAGACAAAGCAGTTTTTTATAAGTTGAGAGTACATTAATGATCTATCATTTTGAGCAAAAATGTTAAATTTAAACACTGATATAAGGAGAAAAGAGCATGGTTTTTGCATAATTTTTAACAAAAAATTGTGAAAGAAAAAACTGTATTGAAAAAGCAGGGGGTTTTACGCCCCCTATTTTTCTAAGAAAATATAAGAATGTCAGTTTGTCGAAAAATCCACTATTTTTAAAGGTAAGGCTTAGAAAACTGTTTTTTTTTCAAAGAAAATTATTTTTCAGGAATCAATATTTTCAAAATGGAAAAGTATAATTTTTTGGATTTGCAACGTAAAATTTTATTCAAAAAATTAGTTTTTCTCATGAATTCTTCCTGAAATCCTTGGAGAAGTCAGGGTTTTCATAAAAGCAGCCACTGATAGTCGCATTGGGTATAGGCGTTCATTTGATGTGAAGCTTTTACAAACAAAACAGAATTTATTCTAAATAGTTTGGCTTTTCATGAGGATGGAATTTCATCGACAAACAAACACAGTTTTTCGCTATTATTTTATTGGGAAAAGGGACAATTCCTGTGTATGCCTATTTTGCACCAAGAGTGCCAAAAAAAATTCAGATAATAATAAATTTTTAACAATTTGGGTTGCAATAAAATTTTAATAGTGTTATAATCAAAACAGTAAAAGGAAGATTCATGTAAAAGCATGATTGATTACTTTTAAATAAAATTCGGCTTATATTCTGATGTTCAAATAGAAAGATGGGGTATAGGTTTTTTTGTTGCCAAAGCAAACCAACCTTATTTTAGGATGCATTATTAAAGTTAGTTTTGGATGTTTTAGCAGCAAAAAATATGAGGAGCTTTTAAAACTTAAAATAACTGTTATTTATATCGAAATGGTAAATACAAATGAAATCTAGAGGAGGACAAAGGATGTATACAATGGGCGTTGATGTCGGCTCCGCTTCTTCAAAGGTCTTGATTTTGAAGGACGGAAAGGACGTTGTAGCTGCAGAGGTTGTTCAGGTTGGAACGGGCTCTACGGGTCCTCAGAAGGTGCTTGAAATGGCTTATGAGGTAAGCGGACTCTCAAGAGAGGATATCTCTTATATAGTTGCAACCGGTTATGGCAGATTTAATTTCCCTGGTGCTGATAAGCAAATCAGTGAAATCAGCTGTCATGCAAAGGGCGTTGTATTTTTGGTACCCACTGCACGCACCATCATTGATATTGGTGGACAGGATGCGAAAGCAATCCGTCTGGATGACAAGGGTGGTATTAAGCAGTTTTTTATGAATGATAAATGTGCGGCAGGTACAGGGCGTTTCCTAGAGGTAATGGCAAGAGTTTTGGAAACGACTCTGGATGAAATGGCCAGTTTAGATGAACAAGCTACGGATACTGCACCAATTAGCAGCACCTGCACAGTATTCGCAGAATCTGAGGTTATCTCTCAGCTATCTAACGGTGTAAGCAGAAATAATATTATTAAAGGTGTTCACCTTTCAGTAGCCAGCAGAGCTTGTGGTTTGGCTTACAGAGGCGGCATTGAAAAAGACGTTGTAATGACAGGCGGCGTTGCAAAAAACGCAGGTGTTGTCAGAGCTGTAGCTGGTGTATTGAAAACAGAAGTAATTGTGGCACCAAATCCACAAACGACAGGCGCGCTGGGTGCGGCATTGTTCGCATATGAAGCCGCTCAAAAAAAATAAGAAAGAGGGATTAGAATGAGTTTAACACAAGGCATGAAAGCAAAACAATTGTTAGCCTACTACCAGAACAAGGCTGATCAGGACGCAAGAGAAGCAAAAGCAAGAGGCGATCTTGTTTGCTGGTCTGCTTCCGTAGCTCCTCCTGAATTTTGTGTAACAATGGGTATTGCGATGATTTACCCAGAAACCCATGCCGCAGGCATCGGTGCTAGAAAAGGCGCAATGGATATGCTTGAAGTTGCTGATAGAAAAGGCTACAACATTGATTGCTGTTCTTACGGTAGAGTAAACATGGGTTACATGGAATGCCTGAAAGAAGCTTCCATTACAGGTGTTAAGCCTGAAGTTTTGGTTAACTCTCCTGCAGCAGACGTTCCTCTGCCCGACTTGGTAATCACATGTAATAACATTTGTAATACATTGTTGAAATGGTATGAAAACCTTGCAGCAGAGTTGGATATCCCTTGCATCGTTATCGACGTTCCTTTCAACCACACAATGCCTATTCCTGAATATGCAAAAGCTTACATTGCAGATCAGTTCAGAAATGCTATTTCTCAGCTGGAAGTAATCTGCGGCAGATCTTTTGACTGGAAGAAGTTTAAAGAAGTAAAGGATCAGACACAGCGTTCCGTATACCATTGGAACAGAATTGCGGAGATGTCAAAATATAAACCTTCTCCTTTGAACGGCTTTGATCTGTTCAACTACATGGCTCTTATTGTTGCTTGCCGTTCCTTAGATTATGCTGAAATTACATTCAAAACATTTGCAGACGAATTGGAAGAAAACCTGAAGGCTGGAATCTATGCATTCAAGGGCGCTGAAAAAACACGCTTCCAGTGGGAAGGTATTGCTGTATGGCCTCACTTGGGTCACACATTTAAGTCTATGAAGAATTTGAATTCTATCATGACAGGTACAGCTTACCCTGCACTTTGGGATTTGCACTATGATGCAAACGATGAATCTATGCACTCCATGGCAGAAGCTTACACAAGAATTTATATCAACACCTGCTTGCAGAACAAAGTTGATGTTTTGTTGGCTATCATGGAAAAAGGCAAGGTTGACGGTACAGTTTACCACCTGAACAGAAGCTGCAAGCTTATGAGCTTCCTGAACGTTGAAACAGCTGAAATCATTAAAGAAAAGAATGGTTTACCTTATGTAAGCGTTGACGGTGACCAGACAGACCCTCGCGTATTCTCTCCCGCACAGTTTGATACACGTGTTCAGGCTCTGGTTGAAATGATGGAAGCCAACATGGCAGCAGCAGAATAATAAGGAGGAGAAAACGATGAGTAAAGTAGAAGCTATTTTATCCCAATTAAAAGACATTGCCGCAAATCCCAAAAAAGCAATGGATGATTATAAAGCTGAAACAGGTAAGGGTGCTGTAGGCATCATGCCTATTTATGCTCCTGAAGAAATGATACATGCAACAGGCTACCTGCCTATGGGCATCTGGGGTGCGCAGGGTAAAGCAATCTCCAAGGCTCGCACATACCTTCCTGCATTTGCTTGTTCAATTATGCAGCAGGTTATGGAGTTGCAGTGTGAAGGCGCTTATGATGGTCTTTCAGCTGTATTGTTCTCTGTACCTTGTGATACATTAAAATGCTTGAGCCAGAAATGGAAAGGCACATCCCCTGTAATCGTATTTACACATCCTCAAAACAGAGGCTTGGAAGCTGCTAACAAATTCTTGGTTACAGAATACGAATTAATCAAAGAACAGTTGGAAGTTGCCTTGAATGTAAAAATTACAAATGTTGCACTTGAAAACTCTATTGCAATTTACAACGAAAACAAAGCAGTTATGCGTGAATTCGTAAAGGTTGCAGCAGAATATCCTCAGGTAATTGATGCTGTAAGCCGTCATGCTGTATTCAAAGCAAGACAGTTCATGCTGAAGGAAAAACACACAGAGCTTGTGAAAGAACTCATTGCTGAAGTAAAGGCTATGCCTGTTCAGCCTTGGGATGGCAAGAAGGTTGTTGTTACAGGTATCTTACTTGAGCCCAACGAATTGCTTGAAATCTTCAACGAGTTTAAAATTGCTATCATTGATGACGATTTAGCACAAGAATCCAGACAGATTCGTGTTGATGTTGTGGATGGCGACGAAGGCCCTCTTTACAGAATGGCCAAAGTTTGGCAGCAGATGTTTGGTTGCTCCGTTGCTACCGATACAAAGAAAAGCCGTGGCAAGATGCTGATCAACAAAACAATTCAGACAGGCGCAGATGCTGTTATCGTTGCGATGATGAAATTCTGTGATCCTGAAGAATGGGATTACCCTGTAATGTACAGAGAATTCGAAGAAAAAGGCATCAAGAGCTTGATGATCGAAGTTGATCAGGAAGTTTCTTCCTTCGAACAGGTTAAAACAAGATTGCAGTCCTTCGTAGAAATGCTGTAATTGAACATACGATTGCTGAAATACTTTGCGCTGGGGTGGGAGACTGCCCCAGTGTATTGTAATAAGCAAAAATACAAAATAGAATAAGATTTAGGAGGATTTTTGACGATGAGAAAGGTTCCCATAATTACCGCTGATGAAGCTGCAAAGCTCATCAAGGATGGTGATACAGTTACAACAAGTGGTTTCGTGGCAAGCTCTATTCCTGAAGCGCTTGACAAGGCTGTAGAAAAAAGATTCCTTGAAACAGGTGAACCCAACAACATTACTTATGTTTATTGCGGTTCTCAGGGCAACAAAGACGGACGTGGAGCAGAGCACTTTGCCCATGAAGGTCTGCTGAAAAGATATATCGCAGGCCACTGGGCTACAGTTCCTGCAATGACAAAATTGGCATTGGAAAACAAAATGGAAGCATATAATGTTTCTCAGGGTGCACTTTGCCACCTTTTTAGAGATATTGCTGCACATAAGCCCGGTACTTTTACAAAAGTAGGCTTGGGTACCTTTATTGACCCCAGAAACGGCGGAGGCAAGGTAAACGATATTACAACAGAAGATATTATTGAATTGGTAAATATCAAAGGTCAGGATTATTTGTTCTACCCTGCATTCCCTATTGATATTGCTTTAATCAGAGGCTCATACGCTGATGAAGCGGGAAATATTTCTTTTGAAAAAGAAGTAGCGCCTTTGGAAGGTACTTCTGTTTGCCAGGCTGTTAAAAACAGTGGTGGTATTGTTGTTGTTCAGGTAGAAAAGGTTGTAAAAGCAGGAACTTTAGATCCTAGACTGGTTAAGGTTCCTGGCATTTATGTTGACTATGTTGTTGTTGCTGATGCTGCTGATCATCAGCAGTCATTGGATTGTGAATATGATCCAAGCCTTTCTGGTGAATGCCGCAGACCTGAAACAGCTCCTGAACCTTTGCCTTTGAGTGCAAAGAAGATCATCGGTCGTCGTGGTGCTGTTGAATTGGAAAAAGATGTTGCAGTTAACTTAGGTGTTGGTGCGCCTGAGTATGTTGCATCTGTTGCAAACGAAGAAGGCATTGGCGATTTCATGACTTTGACTGTAGAAGCCGGAGCTGTTGGTGGTGTGCCTGGTGGCGGTATTCGCTTTGGTGCTGCTTATAATGCGGATGCATTAATCGATCAGGGCTATCAGTTTGATTACTATGATGGTGGCGGTTTGGATCTTTGCTACCTTGGCCTTGCAGAATGTGATGCAAGAGGTAACATCAACGTTTCCAGATTCGGCCCTCGTATCGCTGGTTGCGGTGGTTTCATCAACATTACACAAAATACACCTAAGGTATTCTTCTGTGGTACTTTCACAGCTGGTGGTTTGAAGGTAAAGATAGAAGATGGTAAGGTTATCATTGCGCAAGAAGGCAAGCAGAAAAAATTCATCAAAACTGTTGAACAGATTACTTTCAACGGCGACGTTGCGCTTGCAAGCAAACAGCAGGTAACTTATATTACAGAAAGATGTGTATTTGTTTTGAAAGAAGACGGTATGCACCTGACTGAAATTGCACCTGGTATTGATCTTCAAACACAGATTCTCGATATGATGGAGTATGCTCCTATTATTGACAGAGAAGCAAATGGCGAAATCAAATTGATGGCTGCTGCTTTGTTTGAAGAAGGCTTGATGGGACTGAAGGAAATGAAAGCTTGATTTTTTTGATTAAATAAAGACAAGATTGACCCCCCTGTATTTCGAAAGAAAGCAGGGGGTTTTTGTATTGAGTAAAATTAATGTTAAGAAAAAAGTTACTTTTGAATTTTTTTTTGCGTTTTTTTGATATTATGGTATAATAATTATGGTTCTTAAACAATTTTTTTGTGATTTATGGAAATCAAAGAGTTTTTTGTTTTTATCATAAGTGTTTTAGAATACAATTTGCGCTGAACTCGTCTTATAAACAAAATATCATTAAACAACCGATGGGCTTTCTGAATATTCATATAACAAAGTGGTTTTCAAACGCTTGTAAAATGGGATTTTTGTGTTTTTGGTATATTATGCTAGAAAATAGTGAAGAATATATTTTGTTTGTAAGACAAGAAGCAGGGCTGCGCCGGTTTTAAATAACCAAAGAAAACCGCAGGGTGGCGGCCGGCAAAAAAATAGAGAGGATGATAGCATGAAGCGGCTTATCGCAGCAATTATGACGTTGCTTATGATAATGGGTACTACCTTGCCAGTTTTTGCATCAATCACAACAAATGCAGATCCGTGGGCAACGGCTTCTTTGGAATTAGCATATAATCAGGGGCTGATAACGGAAGGAGACCTTTCGAATGCCAAAAGAAATATTACAAGACTTGAGTTTTGCAATATTGTAGTGCTTTTATATGAGAAAACCAAGGGCGAGAAGCTGACTGTGAAAAATAAAAGTCCTTTTACAGATTGTGATGATCCGGCGGTTATTCTGGCATATGAGGCTGGCATTATTAGCGGAACGGAGCCAACAAAGTTTGAACCAAACAAAAGCCTGACGCGAGAACAGCTGGCAATTATGCTGAACAGAATTTTAAATGCTTGGGGCATTACCTTAGAGCCTGCTACGGAGCAATATGCGTTTAGCGATATTTCAAAATTATTGAAGCCTTCTATTGAGATCATAAATAAAATCAAAGCTTCCGGAATTTTAGTCGGTGATGATGATGAGAAATTTTACCCCATGAGGGCGCTAACGTTTCAGGAAGCTGTGATTGGGTTGATGAAAGCATATCGTTATGCTGAAAAAAACTTTAGTTTTGAGGACAAAATCGATTTTGGGGATGAAGAAATTCCAACGGATAGTGCAGCTGAAAACTTGGAAAACGAAGTGCCTGTAGAAGAAGGCCAGGTACCCACTTCAGATGGTCAACAAAGCAACTTCGATTATCAAACAGTTTATATCAACGACAAGACCATTTCTTTAACTGAAACATCAAAGCAGCTAATGAAGGATTGGGGCGAGCCCGAGAGAATTGATTTTACGGTGTTTGGTTTAAAGCGTTATATCTATATCGGGGATTATGATAATTATTTTTTTGTAACCTTGAAAGATGATGCAGTAATTCAAATATTTATACCCACAAAGCATTTTACCTATTTGGGTACTGAAGGAGATGGAACTTCCGCTGACATCAAGCAAATGGACTATATCAGCCTGGTGGAGCATAGCGGAATTATTGAGACAGATACAACCTATGCAAGCTTTCCTTTGGACTATAATGGTACAATTCGAGGAATTTTCTTGCAGGACAGAGAATTTGCATATGGCAACAATGTGCGCAGTGGTTTGACAACTGCAGAGCGTGACATCGTGGAAATGGAATTGCTTGATTTAATTCAAGTAAAACGCAAGGAGCAGGGACTGCCACTTTTAACGGAGGTTGAAAGGCTTTCCAAGGTTGCTTTAGCCCATAGTAGTGATATGGTGAAAGAAGATTATTTCAGTTACACAGGAAGCGATGGAAGTAATCCGTTTACCAGGATTCTGGCAGAGAAAATTTCTTTTACCAGCGCATCAGAGGTCATAGCAAAGCAAATGGGCGATGTTACCAACGTGTATCAGCAGTGGATTAGAACGGCGGGACAATTTCAAGGCTTGCTTGACCCGACTGCAGATTCTGTAGGCGTTGGTGTTGGGCAAAAGGGAAAAGACCTTTATGTTACGGTGGATTTTTGCGGTGGCACCGTGGTTAGCGAATAAAAAATTGAAAATTGATAGACAAAAGAAAGCTCGTACTTCGAAAAATGAAGCACGAGCTTTTATATTGATTATTTTTATAAAGCGGCAATGATTGCATCGGCAAATTCCTCTGTAGAAGCAGTGCCGCCCATATCCACCGTAAGAATTTTACCCTCGCCGATTACTTTTTCAACAGCCTTTTCAATGTTTGCTGCAGCCGTTCCTTCACCCAAATGGGCAAGCATCAAGGAAGCGGAAAGGATTGCTGCGGTGGGATTGATTTTATGCTGTCCTGCAATATCAGGTGCAGAGCCGTGAATTGGTTCAAAAATTGCGCCGTCTACACCGATATTTGCACTGGGTGTCAGTCCAAGGCCACCCACCAAGCCGGCGCAGAGGTCGGAAACAATGTCGCCGTAAAGGTTCGGGCACACCAATACATCATAATCCTCGGGGTGCATTACCAAGCGCATGCACATAGCATCTACGATGCTGTCGTTAAAGTGAATTTGCGGATATTCCTTGGCAATTTCTCTGGCAATATCAAGAAACATACCGTCAGTACATTTCATAATGTTTGCTTTGTGCACAGCAGTTACTTTTTTTCTGCCTTCCTTTACGGCATAGTCAAAGGCATAGCGAATAATACGTTCGCAGCCCTTTCTTGTGAAAAGCTTAATGCTTTCCGCGGTGTTTTCATCCACCATGCGCTCAATACCCGCATAAAGATCCTCAGTATTTTCCCGAACGATAACCAAGTCAATATTTTCAAACTTTGTAATGACACCGGGGTAAGTTTTTGCGGGGCGAACATTTGCATATAAATCAAAGGTTTTACGAAGGGCAACGTTTACGCTGCGAAAGCCTGTGCCAACGGGAGTGGTGATAGGCCCTTTTAAGGCTACCCCTGTTTTACGGATGGATGCTATCGTTTCCTCGGGCAGGGGAGTGCCATATTTTTCAATCATTGCTGCGCCTGCCTGGGCTTCTTCCCATTGTATGTCAACACCCGTTGCTTCCACAACCTTTTTTGCCGCTGCAATTACCTCGGGGCCACTGCCATCTCCGGGAATTAAAGTTACATGATATGCCATTTCTATTTCCTCCTGGGATATAAACCAAATATGAATTAACGGACTTCTAAAGCTGTTTTTTTGCAAATGCATTCAGACGGAAAGCTCCGACTGAATAGCACAGAATGTATGATAAAATTCTATAAATAACGCGTTTGCTTAGTTGGATGCTCTTGTATAGTTTAACAAACCGCCTGCCAACAGAATGTCTCTCTGTCTTTCGGAAATATTCAAGCGTGTAGGAATTTCTGCCCCGGTGCGTAAATGGGTTACCATCACATCTTGTCCCTCAACCGCACCTTTGATTTGGTCTGCCGCATATTTAATTGTAAATTCATCACCAAGGTGAATCGCATCGTAATCCCATTCATTTACGAAAACCAAAGGCAAAATGCCGTTATTAATCAGGTTAGCCATATGAATTCTAGCGAAGGATTTTGCAATAACTGCTTTGATGCCCAGCTGTAAGGGAGCCAAAGCCGCATGCTCACGGCTGCTGCCCTGACCGTAGTTTTGCCCCGCAATAATGAAGCCACCACCTGCAGCTTTTGCACGCGCAGGGAATTTAGGGTCGCAGGGTGTTAAGCAGTAATCCGCCAAATAAGGTACATTTGAGCGGTAAGGCAGGAGCTTTGCGTTGGAGGGCATGATATGGTCGGTGGTGATATTATCCACTACTTTAATCAATGCGCCGCCAGAAACATCCTTAGGCACCTTTGTATTTTTAGGGAAGGGCTGAATATTCGGCCCTCTTACCACATTTACGGGTTCGCCTTCGGGAGCAGGCGGGATAATTAAATTATCGTTCACCAAAAAATGCTCAGGCATGGAAACCAAAGGTGCTTCGCCTAAGGCATGAGGGTCTGTCAGCTTGCCACTAAGGGCACTGGCAACAGCAGTTTCAGGGCTTACGATATAAACCTGAGCTGATTTGGTGCCGCTTCTGCCTTCAAAGTTACGGTTGATGGTTCTTAAGGAAACAGCGTTGGTTGCAGGAGCCTGACCCATGCCGATACAAGGGCCGCAGCCACATTCCAAAACACGGGCACCGGCAGAAATAATATCCGCAAGGGCGCCGTTTGCCGCCAACATATTCATAACCTGCTTGGAGCCGGGGGCAATAACTAAGCTTACATTAGGATCAACAGTTTTGCCCTTCAATAAGGCTGCAACGGTCATCATATCTGTATAGGAGGAGTTGGTGCAGCTGCCGATGGCAACCTGATCCACCGACAAGCCCTGAATTTCTTTGACCCTTTTAATATTGTCAGGGCTATGAGGACAGGCAACCAAGGGAACAATTTGACTTAAATCAACGGTGATTTCCTCGTCATATGTAGCGTCATTATCTGCGGAGAGAGGAGACCAATCCTCTCCTCGTTCCTGTGCCTCCAAGAAAGCCTTTGTAACCTCATCGCTGGGGAAAACGGAGGTGGTTGCACCTAATTCGGCTCCCATATTTGTAATGGTCGCTCTTTGGGGAACGCTCAAGCTTTTTATGCCTTCTCCGCTGTATTCCATAACCTTACCAACGCCGCCTTTTACAGAAAGCAGACGAAGCACTTCCAAAATAACATCCTTAGCCGTTACCCAAGGCTGTAAGGAACCAATCAAATTGATACGGCAAACCTTAGGCATTGCCAGATAATAGGCACCGCCGCCCATGGCAACCGCAACGTCTAGGCCGCCTGCGCCGATGGCAAGCATGCCGATGCCGCCCCCTGTGGGTGTGTGGCTGTCAGAGCCCAAAAGGGTTTTACCGGGCTTGCCAAAACGCTCTAGATGCACCTGATGGCAAATTCCGTTTCCTGGTTTGGAGAAATAAATACCATGTTTTTTTGCTACGGTTTGAATATATTTATGGTCATCAGCATTTTCAAAGCCTGTTTGCAGTGTGTTATGATCGATATAAGCAACGGAACGCTCTGTTTTTACGCGGGGAATGCCCATTGCTTCAAATTGCAAATATGCCATGGTTCCAGTGGAATCCTGGGTTAAGGTTTGGTCAATTTTAATGGCAATTTCCTTGCCGGAGATCATATTTCCGCTAATTAAATGGCTGCTGATGAGTTTTTCTGTAAGGTTCATGTAGTAGATTCCTCCTTATTTCTTCTTTTTCAGTGCAAGTAGATGAGGTGTCAGGTTTTTCACTGCTTCAATTAATTCCTCTTTGCTAATGAAGGTAACGCGCCCGTCTGCATAAAGGCTGTCCACCCAATTGAGTAAAATGGTTGCCTCGGGAGAGCTTTTGAGAATCGCATCCTCGCCCTTTAAGCCAAGGTATTGGTTCACCCAGTAAGCAATGCCTGCGGAACCGGAATTTTTATTGATTTCAACGCCGATGGGGCGGTTTAATATCTTTGCTGTATTGAAAATATTGTAAATTTCTTCGTCCTTTGCCATACCGTCAGCATGAATTCCGGCACGGGTTACGTTAAAATCTCTGCCTACAAAAGGTGTTCTGTCGGGAATTTCGTAGCCCAAATCGGATTCATAATATTCGGCAATTTCGGTGATTACTGTTGGATCCATACCGTCTAACGTTCCACGCATTTGAGCGTACTCGATTACCATTGCCTCCAAAGGCGTATTGCCTGTTCTTTCGCCGATACCAAGCAAGGAGCAGTTTACCGAGCCTGCACCGTAAAGCCATGCTGTTGTGGCATTTACAACCGCTTTATAGAAATCGTTATGTCCATGCCATTCAATTAATTCGCTGGGGAACTGTGCAAAGTGATTGACACCGTAAATAATACCCGCAACGCTTCTGGGAAGGGTTGCGCCGGGATACGGAACACCATAGCCCATGGTATCGCAAAAACGAATTTTTACGGGAATTTGATATTCATCCATCAGCTTTTTCAATTCCGTTGCAAAGGGAACCACAAAACCGTAGTAGTCCGCTCTTGTTACGTCCTCAAAATGGCAACGGGGACGAATTCCAAAATCCAACGCCGCCTTAACGATTTCCAAATAGTCATGCAAAGCCTGTTCTCTTGTTTTGTGCAGCTTATTGAAAATATGATAGTCGGAACAGCTTACCAAAATTCCGCATTCTTGTAGATTCATATCCTTTACTAATTTAAAATCCTCTTTTGTGGCACGAATCCACCCGGTTATTTCGGGGAATTTCAACCCCATTTCCTGACAGGCACGAATTGCCTTACGGTCGGTTTCACTATAAAGGAAGAATTCACATTGACGAATTTTTCCATTTGGCCCGCCCAAACGGCTGAGCATTTCGTAAAGAGTTGTAATTTGCTCTACTGTGTAGGGCGTTCTTGCCTGCTGACCATCACGAAAGGTGGTATCAGTCATCCAAATTTCATCCGGCGGATTCATGGGAACCAAACGGTGGTTGAAGGTGCATTTTGGAATTTCGTCGTAGTTGAAATTATCCCGATAAAGGTTTGGTTTATCTACGTTTTGCAAGCTGTATTTGTATTGTCTAAGTTCCAATAAGTTGTTTTTATTATTGAAAGAAATCATGCAATCCCCCCTATTTACTAATATTATGTTCACAGTAACAAGTTATTTCATTTATAAAATATATCAATAAATCAGCACTAAGTCAATATGAAATAATTGATAATATTAATAGATGAAAAACGGAGATTTGCGTAATAGTGCCTATATTTCAATGTAATCACAACACAATTGAGAATAGGTTTGATTCGAATTTATAATTAACAAACGCCAATTCATTGAATTCATAAAAAAAATGCATAATTAATTTTGCAATTATCAAATGATTCTCTGCTTTTTATGGAACTGCGTTTTTTCATGTAAAAAGTGAGTAAGATGCTTGCATTTTCTCCCGAAAAATATGGGAAAGGTGATTATCAAATGTAAATTTACTTGGTTGTATGCACAAATAAAACAGCCCGAATTGCCGGGCGAAATTTCTCCAAGGCAATCGGGCTGTTTGAAATATGATATTTTCTATTATTTCATAACTTTTTCAGCGAAGTCTGTTCTGACCAAATCGTCGAAAGGCACTCTTTGGGACAACTGTCCGCCTTGTTCCATAATATCCTGAATCAGTTCAAAGCCATCCTCAGAGAAGGTGGGGTCTGCCTTCCATGTATCTTGTGCTTTGTAACGCTCAATAATGGTAGCTAAGGTTTTTGCGTCGGCATCGGGGAATTGAGGAGCAACGACCTTGGCAATTTCTTCGGAGGTATGCTCTTTCACCCAAAGCTGACCCTTATAAATTGCTTTTGTGAAGGCTTCAATGGTTTCTGGGTGTTCGTTCATAAATTCGTCCCTTGCCATATAAACGGTGTAGGGCACATAGCCGCTGGCCGCACCTAAGGATGCAACAATATAGCCGCTGCCACTGTTTTCCAAGGTGGTTGCCACGGGCTCAAATTCTACGGTATAATTCCCCACATTGCCTGTGAATGCGCCTGCGGTGGAGGAAAAATCGATGTTATTAATAATTTCAACATCTTCATTTAATTTTAATCCGTTTTCCTTCAAAACGTATTCCAAAACCATTTCGGGCATACCGCCTAATCTGCCGCCGATGACGGATTTGCCTTTGAGATTTTCCCATCTGAAATCGGGTTCATCTACGCGGGAAACAAGGAAGTTTCCTGCCCTTTGGGTTAATTGCAGGAATGCCTTTGGATAATCCTCCTTACCCTCGTTATAAACATAGATGCCTGCTTCTGTACCCAAAAGAGCGATGTCTGCAGAGTCGGAGAGCAGTGCCGTCATGGATTTATCTGCGCCGTTTCCGATGGCAACGGATACATCCAGCCCTTCTTCTTCAAAAAAGCCTAATTCCAAGGCAACATACTGGGGTGCGTAAAAAACGGAATGCACAACCTCGTTGAGACGGACGGGGGTAAGCTCCGCCTGCGCTGCCGGCTGGGAAGAGCAACCTGCCAATAGGGCTAACGCCATGCAACCTGCTAATAAAAAAGAAATGATTTTTTTCATAAATGACCTCCTGCGCATATTTTCATTGTTACTATATGCAAGAAGGACATTAAATTCAAATTGTCCTTGGGAAAATTTCGCTTTTTGTAATAGGTTTTTATAAGGATTTGGTGTATAATAAATAATTAGTATGGTGAATTACGCTAAAATTCCCGAAAATGGGTTTGACTGATATAGGAGGTCAATTATGACTGAAAAAATAATGTTGATAGACGGAAATAGCATTGTAAACCGTGCTTTTTATGGTGTGCCCCTTTTGACCAACAGTGAAGGGCAGTATACCAACGGAGTTTACGGATTTTTGAATATTCTTTTTAAGCTGATGGATGAGGAGAAACCCGAATATTTGGCGGTTGCCTTCGATTTGCATGCCCCCACCTTTCGCCATAAGGAGTTTGATGGCTATAAAGGCACAAGAAAGGGGATGCCTGATGAATTGCGGACACAAATGCCTTTGTTGAAGGAAATGCTTCAGGCCATGAACATTCAAATTTATGAAATGGAAGGCTTTGAGGCTGATGATATTTTAGGCACCCTTTCTGCCAAAGCGGAAGAACAGGGGGTTGTGCCCGTTGTTGTTTCCGGCGATAGAGATTTATTGCAGCTTGCCAGTGAAACCCTAAAGGTGCGTATTCCCAAAACAAAGGGTGGGCGCACGGAAACGGAAGACTACTATGCAAAGGATGTTGTGGAAAAATACGGTGTAACACCGTTGGAATTTATAGAGGTAAAGGCGTTGATGGGGGATGCTTCCGATAATATTCCCGGTGTTCCGGGGATTGGGGAAAAAACTGCCGTAAAAATCATTCAGGAATACCATGATTTGGAAAATTCCATTGCCCATGCGGCCGAGGTAAAGCCCAAAAAAGCGTCGGAAAACTTGGCGGAATTTCAAGAACAGGCAAGGCTCAGTAAATTTTTAGCAACCATTGTTCGGGATATGCCCATCTCCTTTGAGAAAGAAAGCACGAAAATAGGGGATTTATTCAACCCTGCCGCTTATGACATGGCGAAGCGTTTGGAAATAAAAAGTATGTATGACCGCTTTGAAAAGGAAGAGGTGCAGACGGCGCAAGTTCTGGATTTTCGTGGAATTGATTCCTTCGATGATGCGGAAGCTTTCTTCCAAACATTGGATAAGAAGGAAACGGCTTATATTCTTTTGATGGATGATGGGCTTTGCCAAGGGCTTGCCTTATATCAAGAGGATTCGGACGGCGTTTGGCTTGAGGTTGGGGAGAAGCTCACCGAGGAACAGCTTTTTGTGTTGGCGAAACCATTCTTTATGGATAAAAATATTGTAAAAATTGGCCACGATATGAAAAAAGACATGAAATTATTGCGCGGATATTTTGGGGAAATGCCTGAAATTTCCTTTGATACTGCCATTGGGGCATATATTTTAAATCCCACAGGCTCGTCTTATGAATATGATGACTTGGCAAAGACGTTTTTGAATCAGGTTTTTCCTTCTGATGAAGAGGTTTTGGGTAAGGGCAAAGGCAAAAAGGCTTTTTGTACTCTTTCCAAAGAGGAGCGGAAGAATTATGCCGTAACCCAGGCAAAGGTGTGCTTTGAAGCGAAAAAAGTCATGGAAAAGCAGCTTGGGGAAAACGGGCAAAATCAGCTTTTTTATGAGATAGAAATGCCGTTAATTTATGTTCTCGCCGATATGGAAGAATACGGAATCAAGGTGGATAAGGAAGCCTTACTTGTGTTTCAAAAAAATCTTGAAGAGCGCATTGAAATTATTACCAAGGAAATTTTTGCCCTTTCGGGAGAGGAATTTAACCTGAATTCCCCAAAACAGTTGGGTGTTGTTTTGTTTGAAAAGCTAGGATTAAAGGGCGGAAAGAAAACAAAAACAGGCTATTCCACTGCCGCCGATGTTTTGGAAAAATTGAGATTTGAGCACCCTATGGTGGAAAAAATATTGTATTACCGCCAGCTGGCAAAGCTGAAAAGCACCTATGCAGATGGACTTTTGGCTGTGATGGATGAAAAAACGGAGAAAATATATTCCACCTTTAACCAGACCATTACCGCCACAGGGCGCATCAGCTCCACAGAGCCGAATTTACAAAATATTCCTGTGCGTTTGGAATTGGGCAGAGAGCTGCGGAAGGTTTTTATTCCCGAAAGCGAGGAGTTCTGCTTTTTGGATGCGGATTATTCCCAGATTGAGTTGCGTGTCCTTGCCCACATTGCTGGCGATGAAACCTTGATCAATGCTTTCATCAATAACCAAGATATTCACAGGCTAACGGCATCGCAGGTGTTCCATGTACCCTTTGATGAGGTGACATCATCACAAAGAAGCAATGCAAAGGCGGTGAATTTTGGGATTGTTTACGGCATTGGCGCTTTTAGCCTAAGTCAGGATTTGGGGATTAGCCGAAAAGAGGCAGAGCAATATATTGCCGCATATTTTGCAAAGTATCCCAATATCAAAAAATATATGAATGAAACCATTCAACAAGCCACAGAACAAGGCTACGTTTCCACCCTTTGGAACAGAAGAAGGGCAATGCCCGAGCTGCAAAGCAATAACTTTCAGCAGCGTTCCTTTGGGGAACGGGTTGCCATGAATATGCCAATTCAAGGCAGTGCGGCGGATATTATTAAAATTGCCATGGTTCGTGTGCATAAGGCATTAAAGGAGGGTGGCTATCGCTCTCATTTGATTTTGCAGGTGCACGATGAGCTGCTGATTGAAACTTATTTCGAGGAAAAAGAGGCAGTGGCAAGGATTTTGAAAGAAAATATGGAGCAGGCAGCAAAGCTTTCGGTTCCGTTGGATGTAGATGTGCATGAAGGGAATTCTTGGTTTGAGGCGAAATAAATAAAGAGGGATATGCCATGAAAGTAATCGGTTTAACAGGGGGAACAGGCAGCGGAAAGGGTGTTGTAAGCCAATGCCTTCGGGATGTAGGCGCCGCAATTATTGATGCTGATTTGATTGCCCATGAGATTATTAAAAAAGGAAGACCGGCTTATGAGGAGCTGGTGGACTATTTTGGAGGACAAATTTTGCAAGAGGACGGCGAGATTTTTCGGCGGAAGCTTGGGGAAATTGTGTTTCGAGGGAAAGAAAAACTGGAATTTTTGAACCGCTGTACCCATAAATATATCGCACAGGAGATTGCACGGCAAATCCAAGAGGCGAAGGAATTGGGCAAGGCAAAATTGATTATTATTGATGCCCCATTATTGGTGGAGGCAGGGCTTGTGGAAATTTGTGATGCCATTTGGGTTGTATATGCCGACGTGGAGGTTCGTGCCCGCCGTGTGATGCAGCGAGACGGCATTTCCTATGAAACCGCGCAGGCACGCATTGCAAATCAGAAATCATGGGCGGAATATGAAAGCTTTGCCCAAGCGGTGATTGACAACAGCGGCACACTGCAAGAGGTACAGACACAGGTGGCAGGCTTAATGAAAAAATATGTATAAATCAAAGGTTTTTGCTTATTTGCGGAATTTGTGATAAAAAATATGACTTTAAAGGCGTGGGTGAAGAAATGTTTCGTTTGATTAGGAAAATACTTACCTGGGTTGTTGTGCTCCTAGCGGTGGCGGCGATAGGGTATTTTGTTGTATTACCTAAAGTATTGCCTATAAAATACCGTGAACAGGTTGAAAAATATGCAAAGATGTATGATGTTGAGGAATCCTTAATATTTGCCGTTATTTTTTGCGAAAGTCGTTTTGATCCCGAGGCGCATTCCAGGGCAGATGCCAAGGGGTTGATGCAGGTAACGACGGAAACCGGATGGTGGGTTGCCAGCCGTGTGGATTATTTGGATGTGGAAACCCTCAATTTAAAAGATCCGGAAACCAGTATTGCTGTGGGGACGTGGTATCTGCAATGGCTGGAGGAAAAATTCGGAGAGGTTCGGCCCACGGTTTTGGCCGCTTATAATGCGGGGCATGGAAAGGTAAGCCAATGGCTTAGTGATAATCAATACAGTGAGGATGGCTATCATCTGGAGGAGATCCCTTTTCCGGAAACGAATAGCTATGTAAAAAAGGTTGAACTTGTGCAAAAGCTTTATAAAATTTTTTACCGTTTATAGTTTTTTGGAGGCACATATGAAAAAAAAATTTATGGTTCTAATCCTTCTTTGCGTTCTGATTTTTACGGGGTGTGGAGAAGGAGGAGAAGAAAACAATAATTTTTCTGTTTCTGGGGAGGTGGAGCAAAGTCAAGGGGAAAACCATGTTTTGACTTTATCCATGCGGGTGCCGGAAACCTTAAACCCACTGCGAAACAGAGAAGAAACGGTGGATACCATACTAAAGCTGATTTATCAGCCCCTGATTGCCTTTGATGAAACGGGAAAGCCTTGTCCTTCGGTTGCCGAAAGCTGGAGCTTTTCTGAGGATGGGCGAACCCTTTCCTTGCAGCTTCGCTCCGATATTACTTGGCAAAATGGGGCGACCTTGACTGCAGATGATGTGGCGTTTTCCATCGAAACCATTCAGGCTGCGGAGGTGGATTCTGTTTATAAAAAGGTGTTGGATTATATTTCTTCCTACCACAAAACGGGGCAGTATTCCATAGATATTTCTTTTTACACCCCATACAGTAAGAACTTGGCCGCACTGGAGTTTCCGGTCATTTCTGCGGCATACTACCAAGGGCAGACGGATCCGAAAAGCGAGGTTAATCTCACGCCTAGGGGCAGTGGGCCTTATGCCATGGAATCCTATTCTGTGGCGTCGGAGATGATATTGACGGCAAACCCTTCTTATGTAGGGCAAAAGCCTGCAATTGAAACGATTTCCGTTCGTACTACGGGAGGCGCAGAAACAGATGTTTTTGCTTTTAACCAGGGGATGACGGATGTTTTGGTGACAGACGCCGGCGATGCAGGGCGTTATGCAGATGAAGGTGCGGTGGGCGTATATCAATTTACTTCCAACCAATATGATTTTATTGGGTTTAACTTCCAACGAGATTTATTTCAGGATAAAAATATGCGGCAGGCGGTTGCCTATGCGCTGCCCAAAACAGCAATTTATGATAACGTTTATTTGCAGTACGCAAATCTCACCAATACCCCTGTAAGCCCAAGCTCATGGCTCTATGAGGAAAACGTTGCGCCTTTTGAATATGATTCGAGTATGGCGGCAACCTTATTGAAAAATGTAGGCTGGACTGATAAAAACGGTGATGGCAGGCTGGAAAAAGACGGTGAAAACGGGCAGGAACAGCTTCAGGTTACTATTTTGGCGAATCAGGAAAACGGTGCAAGACGACAAATTGCGACGAAGCTAGGGGATGAGCTAATCCTTTTGGGATTTGATGTTTCTTTGGATATTCTACCTTTCGTTGAATATCAGGAAAAATTTATCAATGGGGATTTTGACCTCGTTGTGGGCGGATGGCAGATGTCGCCCGTCACTAATTTGTACGATTTTTTTGGCACCAACGGAAGCCTAAATTATATTGGTTATCAGGATGAGCAGCTGGATGCCTTGCTTTTGGCGGCAAATGAAGCCGTTGGGGAGGGGGCAACCCTTTTGGCGTACAGCAGTCTGCAAAAGCGGATTGCCGAGGAGCTGCCTTATATTAGCATTGCTTTTCGCAATAAGGCAATGCTCACCTCCGCCCGTGTTGGCGGAGAAATTATTCCCACAGAAGATGATATTTTTAATTCCATTGCTGGGTGGACTTATGGAAGTGAAAAAGAATAGGGGGGAGACTATGTCTGAGGTAAGAAGAAATCCTTTTACGGGAGAGTGGACGCATTATGCCCAAAACAGGAATAAACGTCCCTATGAATTTATGCACAAAATTGAGGGGAAATTTATCGGGAACGAGGGATGCCCGTTTTGCGGCGGACATGAGGATAAAACAACCCCCCCGCTTTACCAAGATGGTGAGGATGATAGCTGGAGAATTCGCGTTTTCCCCAATATGTTTCCCACGGTGGAGAAAGAGACGGAAACGATTTTAGAAAACCCTTTTTATGAACAAATTTCTGGTAGGGGAATGCATGAGGTTTTAGTGGATACGCCCCACCACGAGGAGACGATAGACCAGTTTTCATTGGCACAGTTGGAACGGATATTTATTGTGTTGCAGGAAAGATACTGCAAAATGATGTGGGCGGAAGAAGTGAAATATATTCAGGTATTTAAGAATTGCGGCCCCTCGGCAGGGATGAGTATTCGCCATTCCCATTGGCAGATTGTTGGGATGCCTGTTATGCCCCAAAGAGAGGATTTGATGCGGCACCATATGCAAGAGGAGGATTGCCTTTTTTGCAAAATGCTTACTTATGAAAAGGAGCAGGGGACACGCATTGTGGAGGAGAATCAAGATTTTTTGGCAATTACGCCCTATGCCTCCCGTTTTCCCTATGAGCTTTGGATTTGCCCCAAACGCCATATTACAAGCTTTGCCAATGTAAAAACAGAGGAATTGAAGTCGTTAGCTGTTTTATTTAAGGAGCTTTTGCCAAAAATTTCGTCTTTGCGCAAGGATGTGGGATATAATATTTGCATGATTGATGGCGAGGTAAAAGGGGATTTCCACTGGCATATTGAAATTTTGCCCAGAATTGGCGGCTTTGCGGGCTTTGAATATGCCACAGGAAGCTATATCAATTGCATTTTACCGGAACAAGCGGCGGAATATTATCGTACAGAAAAGTGAAATTTTCTTAGTTGTGTTTATTAAAAATGCCCGAGTGACAAGGCAAGTTCTTGCAATCGGGCATTTTTTTGTTGAATAACCACAAAATTTACATTTTAGGCATTGCGCAAGATAAAAACCTTGTTTATGAAAATTGTACTACTCTATGATTTTTTCTTTCCATGCAACCTTTATCGTAAGCATAACCTCTTTTGCAAATTCCAAAGCCGCTGTGCCGTTTGTGGTATCTGTATACTCTCCGTTAAATCAGCAGTTCTCTAAATGCAATTATTCGTTGGCCAGTGCTCTTTTTAAATCCGAGAGATAAGCCAGCTGTTGTTTTTTTAAGTACATTTTTACAAATGGCTTCATCAACATTTTTTTTGCAGCAACCGTTTCTGTAAAAGTAATTGTAGTTTCACCGTTTTTATGGGAAAAAATTCCTGTCCAGTGGCCTTCTATATTGTCATTTTCCATATCGAATTCCCAACACTGACAGGGTTGGGTTTGAGTAATCATAAAGGTGGTGGAATAGCCCTCTTTGGTATATTCCACGAATTTCGTAGGGCTTAAAACCTGAACACTACTCAAATCCCTTCGCCATGAAGTGTTTTCCAAAGAGGTGACTGTGTCCCAAACTTTTTGAATATCATATGGAAGGGTAGCTTGTATTGTTGCGACTGCCATTATTTCACCTTCTTATTTTGTTTTAATAAAATTGTTCATAAGCTGAGAAAATCAAATGAATTATTAAATATATTTACTTGCTTCTCGAATACTTAAGCGATTCATTTGATCTTGATATTTTTCAACAAAATTTCGTACCCAATGGGGATTCACCTTGGAATAATCCCGTAAGCTCCAGCCGATGGCCTTGTTGATAAAAAATTCATTGCTTCCAAAATTATTGACGAGGATTTCTTCCAGTAATTCTTTATTTGTCTTTTCTTTTCGGCAAAGCTGATGGTCTATGGCGAGACGTCGAACCCAAAAATCCTCATCCTTTGACCAAGCTAGCATGAGCCCATCTATTTTGTCATCTACAAGCCCAATGCTTCCAATAATTCTGTCCAAGCCGTCAATGGTATCCCACCATTGTTTGGTGTTTACATAATGCTTGATTTTTGGTACATCCTCAAACGTTAAAAATTTTTGCATCACAGCTAAATAATCCATGACAAGATACTGCATTTCTCGATACCGGTTTTCCCAACAATTGTCCAGAAATTCCCAATCAACGGTTTTACTTTTTTTTGCTTCCCGAAAAACTTCTTTGCAGACTGTCTTTCTTTTCGGTGGACGTACCCCTAAAAACGGGAACTGATTTCTCATATAGGCCGCCATTTTTATTGCAGCTTCCTCATTTTTTAGGTTTTCCATGGTTGAAAAAATTATAACCGATTCCATAGGGCGCTCCTACTCTAATTTTCATGATGTAAATATTTTACAATACATAAGCATTATAGCATAATAAAATCCGGTAAAAAAGGAATTCTTTTTTACCGGAAATTCTACCATTTGTTAATTTTAAATGCAGCGCATACGGCAAAATTTGTCTTTAATAAATTTAAAGAAATAACTTATCAGTTTCTCCGCTCATAATATAGGGCAGAAATTGCTGAATTTTTTCATAAGACCAATTCCACCACTGCAGCTTTTGCAAATTTTCTATGGTTTCTTCATTAAAGCGCTTTTTTATTTTTTGTGCAGGCATACCACCAACAATTGTGTACGGGGGAACATCCTTGGTTACCATTGCTCTTGCGGCGATAATTGCACCATTCCCAATGTGAACACCAGATAAGATTACTGCTTCATATCCAATCCAAACATCATTGCCAATTACAATATCGCCTTTATTATCCCAAGCAGATGCAACGTGCTTTTTATCTAAATTCCAGTCTTCGAAAAAAATTGGAAATGGATAAGTGGAAATGGATTTCAGTGTGTGGTTGGCGCTGGTAAAAAGGAATTTCGCACCGCAAGCGATGGAACAAAATTTTCCAATATACAATTTATCCCCATTGATTGGATAGTGATATAACACATTATTTTTTTCGAACTCCTTGGGGTCAGAAACAAAATCATTATAGATTGTATAATCGCCAACGATAATATTGGGATTTGAAACAATATTTTTTAAATATACGGTTTCAAAATCATTCTTTCGGGGAAATATTTTTTTATCTGAAATAGTCATAAAAAACCTCCTATGGTTTATTTTTTATTCAACTATTTCAGTAATTACAATGCACTTTTTCACTCTATCACCAGCTTAAAATGATTAAATTATTTTTTTATTATACCATAAAGATAGATTCAATAAAAGGATTCAAGGAAGAATGGTTCGAGTTTTTGCGTTTTTAATTATGATTGTATTCTTGATTTGAATGCAGAGCCTAGGAATATAAAATTGAAAATTTTCGTTGGTACTCCATAGAATTCAACTTGAAAAACCAACAAAAAATGAATAACAGAGTATAGACTTATTCGTATTGTGCATACTAAAAACCGAGGTGATAAATATGCAATTAACACAAAATGAAGCGATGCAATTAACACAAAAAGAAACGACCCTTTTAAAAGATTTAAAGGAACAGGAAAAGCTTTGCGTAGATAAATACAAAAAGTATTCCTCAGAAGCGGTTGATCCGCAGCTTAAGAATCTGTTTTCACAAATTGCGCAAATTGAACAGCAGCATTTTGACACCCTTACACAGATTGAAAACGGTACGATTCCAGCACAGGGGGGCAAAGCACAGCCTCAGCCTACCTTTACCGCAGCCTATGGGCCCGCCAATACAACGGAGAAGCAAAACGACAGCTATTTGTGTACCGATGTACTTTCTGCGGAAAAGCATGTTTCTCATTTATATGACACTTGCGTTTTTGAATTTAAGGATGAAAAAATACGCAACATACTGAATCATATTCAAAAAGAGGAGCAGGGTCACGGCAAGATGATTTACGATTATATGTCAGCAAACAATATGTATTCGTAAGCAAAGGCCATAGCAAGGCAAGAAAAAAGAGCTGTCAAATTTGACAACTCTTTTTTTACGAGCTCAGCCATATAAAGATATCAATTGTTTTTTGATTTTAAAATTAAGATTTCGAAAATCACCATCACAGAGTATTTCTTATACTCACAAAATAGCCTATGACGTGCTTCTATTATGACTCGTTCACCAATTTTCCCGTCATATGGTCAATTGACAGTTCTAAAATCTGAACGTATGCTCCAGCTTTGCGGATTTCTTCCTCAACGCCTTCTGCTGTCGGAAAATACTTTAGACCAAGCTGGCGAACAATTTCTACCGTCTCTTGTGTCATTTCTATTTTTTTAATACAGCCAAAAATTACGATGCTTTTTATATTTAACGCCCAATCGCCATCTTTACGAAAACCTTCATCCATCACACAAAAGGACACTTTGTCATTAGATGCTAAGGCATCAAGTTTGTGCCCTGCCTTTGCACAGTGAAAGTATATCTTTCCATTCAGATAGATGTAGTTCATCGGAAGGGCATATGGGTATCCATCCTCTCCATGCACTGCCAATACACCTCTTGGCTCATGTGTTAAAACGTCCACGCATTCCTGTTTGGATAATTGTTGTTTGAATCTTCTCATGCCTCGAAACATAATTATTCCCCCCGATTATTAATCTGCCTACCCAAATTATTCACCGCTAAAGATTAATAAAATAGCCTTAATGGCATAATATCATAAAAAACAATAAAGTCACGTATGAGCTTAAAACTCAATACATGACTTTATTTTAGTGCGGATGGTGGGACTCGAACCCACACGATATCACTACCGCCAGATTTTGAGTCTGGTGCGTCTGCCAGTTCCGCCACATCCGCAAGGAAAACTGCTTGCTTATATTATCACAAAATTTTTTATAATGCAAGCAGTTTTTCTAATTTTTTTTTAAAAATTACATTTTTTCCGGTTCGGGATATGTTTCGCCAAAGGTATCTACGCTTACCTTTACCATTACCTGATCCTCAACGGGGCGGTCGCCGCGGCTGGTTTGAACCGTTGCAATGGTATCCACAACCTTAAGGCCTTCGATTACCTTGCCGAAGGAAGCATACTGTCCATCCAAATGAGGAGATTTTTCATGCATGATAAAGAACTGAGAGCCTGCGCTGTTGGGGTTCATTGCACGGGCCATGGAAAGCACACCCTTATCGTGCTTCAAATCGTTCTTTACACCGTTCGTGGAAAATTCACCACGGATCTGGTATCCGGGGCCGCCCGTGCCTGTGCCCTCGGGGCAGCCGCCCTGAATCATAAAGCCATTAATGACACGGTGAAAAATAAGCCCGTCATAGTAGCCCTTATTGATTAAGGAAATAAAATTATTTACGGTGTTGGGAGCGATTTCTGGATAAAGCTCCGCCTTAATTACGCCGCCGTTTTGCAGTTCAAATGTTACAATTGGATTTTTTGCCATGATAATCTTCCTTTCATGCTTCATATTCAAAATTAAAATTCATTGCTTTTTTTACCCACAATAAATCAAGGCTTTGTGTAAAAAGACATTGCCAAGGTTTGGAAATATGGGATAGCTTGGCTCATTATAGCATAATGGGGTATGGAAAGTAAATATTGGTTAAATCTTATTTTCGTGTTTTAAGGTAACCATTACCACTTCGGGGCGGTTAAAAATGCGAAAAGGGAAGCTGCTGCCGCCCAAGCCACGGCTAACCACCATTGCCGTGTTTTCTTCCTCATAAATTCCCGAGGTATAGGCTGGGAAAAAGCCTTGATTTGGGGCGAAAATACCGCCGATCAAGGGCAATCTAATTTGTCCTCCATGGGCATGCCCTGTGAAAGCGAGATTCACACCACTTTCCACATAGGTTTCAAATAATTCGGGCCGATGGGAGAGAAGAACGCGAAAAGAAGCTTCGTTTCCGCCTTTTATGAGGGTGGAAAGAACCTGCGCATAATAGGGGTTTACGCGCTTATCCGCAAGACCAAGGATTTCTATGGTATCCCCATTCCTTTCAACCATAGACTTCCCATTTTCCAAAACGATTACACCTGCTGACGTTAATTTTTCCGCAAGCTCGTCAAAACAGCCCGATTGATGCTCATGATTGCCGCTGACATAGTAAACCGGCGCAAGGGTTACAGCACCCTCTACAAAGGTCATTGCCACCTCCAAATCCGTACGGTTTCGGTCAATCAAATCTCCTGTAATTACGATAATATCCGGTTCTGCAGTTCTGATTTTGTTCAAAAGCCTTTCTTGGTTTTGCCCAAAGGACTTATTATGCAAGTCGGAAACCTGTAAAATTTTATAGCCATCAAATCCCTCGGGGACGTTTTGGGAATAGGTAAGCTGTGTCAGCATAAGTCCGTTGTTTTGCCAGTATAAAAAGCCCGCTAGGCAAATGAAAGAGCAGGCAATTTTAGTTTTAAGATATTTCAAAGAGTTCACCGCGATTCATTTTTTCTTTTCATTATAAGGTTGATTCATGGGGAAAACAAGAAAGGTTTTCTTAATATGGTATGAACAAACGATTAATATTTTCGATTGCTTCTATTTTTTTAAAAAAATGGAGAAAATTCTTTCCATGTCAGTAGCTTTTCTACGATTGAAGCCTTGTTTTTTTCATGATATACTAGGAAAAATTAGTTGTTAACAAAAATGAATATTTTTTTTTGGAAAGTTTCGCGCAAGCTTTTGAAAAGACTTGCAGGTTCGGGATAGAGTCCCAAGAACTTATTAATCTCAAGAACTTGTATAAAAAAGGAGGGGCGGTATGCGAACAATTTTTCATATTGATGTGAATAGTGCGTTTTTAAGCTGGAGTGCAGTGCAGCTGCTTAAGGATGGTGGTATGCTGGATTTACGCACCGTTCCCTCAGCTGTTGCGGGGGATAGCGAAAGCCGTCGGGGCATTATTCTTGCAAAAAGTACCCCCGCTAAAAAATATGGTATTGTAACAGGGGAGCCAAAGGGCTTTGCTTTGCAAAAATGCCCTGAGCTGATTTGTGTCCCCCCGGATTTTTCTTTGTATACCCGCAATTCGGAGGAAATGTTTCGTATTCTTGAACAATACTCCGACCGCATTGAGCCGTTTAGCATTGACGAGGGCTTTCTTGACTATTCGGGGATGGAGCAGCTTTTTGGCACTCCCTTGGAGGGCGCAAAAAAAGTGAAAGAGCATATCAAAAAGGAATTGGGTTTTACTGTAAATATTGGCATCAGCTCCAATAAGCTTTTGGCGAAAATGGCCGGGGAGCTGGAAAAGCCGGATAAAATCATAACCCTTTACCCTGAAGAGCTGGAAAAAAAGCTGTGGCCTTTGCCTGTGGACGAAATGTTTATGGTAGGCAGAAGGACTGCCCCACGACTCAGAAAAATGGGCATACGCACCATTGGTGATTTGGCAAAATATCCTGTGGCGCTTTTGGAGAAAGAATTCAAAAGCTATGGCAGAATGCTCCACGCCTATGCCAACGGGATAGATGATACCCCCGTTGCCCATGTGGAAGCCGTGCGGGAGGTGAAAAGCATCGGAAACAGTACCACCATCCCTTATGATGTGGAGGAAAAGGAAGAAGCCTATAAAATACTTCTTTCCTTGGCGGAAACGGTTTCCATGCGCCTGCGGGAGGGCAAGGTTTGTGCAAGTGAAATTGGCGTAGTGATTAAAACAACGGATTTTGAAGTGTATTCCCACCAAAAAAAGCTGTTAAATGCCATTGACTGCACCAATGCGGTTTATGAAGCGGCAAAAACGATTTTCGATGAGGCTTGGAAAAAAGAGCCCATTCGCCATTTGGGCATTCGTGCCGCCCAGCTTTCCAGCGATGGGTGTATTCAGCTTTCTTTTTTAGAGGAGGACTGGAGCAAGGAAAAGCAAGCGGATGAAGCTATGGATCTTCTACGCAGAAAATACGGCAGAGAAACCGTGGTACGCTCCACTTTTGTTGGCGGCATAGATCCTGCTTTTGGCGGCGGAAGCTTAAAAATCAATCATTTAAAGCAATGAGGAATTATAAAACCCAGGAGGGACGAAAATGACAGCTTTAGAAAAAAAATTCTCTGAGGAATGGATGAAAAAAGCCGAGGAAACCCAAGGGATGGAGGACTATAATGCCGCAAGGCTTTTAAAAAGTATTCAAGAACATGGCGGTGTGTCTGTTGCCAAAAGAGCCCTGGAGAGAAACGGCAGCTCTGAAAATTTTGAGGTGCTCAAAAAAAACAATCGTCTGGATTTATCCATGGAGGCGATAATGGTCAAGGGGGAATATGGCGCTTTCTTTGAGGATGATGAGGTGAATCAGTGCTTGGCATTGCTTTGCGATTGCGGCTATTTTGGTTAAGAGGTGAAGAATATGACGGAAGTGGTTGCGGCCTTACTTTGCCAAGATGACCGTTTTTTGATTTGCAAACGGCCGGCGCACAAAAAAAGAGGCCTTTTATGGGAATTTGTGGGCGGCAAAAGAGAGGGCGGCGAAAGCAAGGAGGAGGCACTTGTGCGTGAGTGCCAAGAGGAGTTGGGTATTACGGTGAAGGTGGGTGAGGTTTTTATGGAATTGACCCATGTGTATCCCGATATTACCATAGCTCTTACCCTATTTCGGGCGACAATTTTCCAAGGTTCCCCCCAATTACTGGAGCATGAGGATTTTCGCTGGATAAAGGTTGAGGAAATCCCCAAGTTTGCCTTTTGTCCTGCCGATGAGGAAATATTGCGCCGCTTAACGGAGGTTGGCTTGCCCAGGGACAATAAGCCAATAGTATTAAGGCAACACCGCACAATTCGCGGCTGACGCCTTGTACGCCCATCTGATTGCATCTTTTCCGTCAGCCTGCACAAAAATGCTCGCAAATACCTCCAGTATTCACTGCGCTTTTTGTTTAGTCTGACGAAAAATCTGACTGCACAGCTGGACATACAGAACTATGCGGTATTACCTTAATAAAGAATTATAAAATAATTTGATGCTTTTTAAAGTCCATTCTTGTATTTTATGGTATAATTTTTTATAATGTACTATAATAAAAAGAAAAAGGACTGAGAAGCATGATCGTTTTAATTGCAAAGAGTGTTGTACCACAAAAAAACAAGGATGCATTTTTACAGGTAGCGGAAAAATTGGTTGCAGAAACAAGAAAAGAAGCAGGTTGTATTTTTTATGATTTGGTTCAAGATTCCAATGAGGAAAATGTATATTATTTTGTAGAAAAATATGCTGACCAGGAGGCAGTGGATGCCCACAAAAATTCCACACACTTTACTACCTATGCACCCCAAATGCGTGCTTTACGGGAAGATTCCAACTTAATTCAATGCGACGTTTTAACCTTTGAATGAGCATTAAGATGAGGATGGGTGAGAAATTGAGTGATTTAAAGCTCTACCGCAAGCGCTTTATTCCAAATGAAACAATTTGCCTAAAGGATGATAAAATTTTTTATCATGATGATGATGTGATTATTACCAAGTGGTATGTTTTTCGCCCGAAGGACGCGTTTGATCATGGAGTTTCCTGCTATCATTTAAAAAAAGGCTTTAAAATAAGTAAGTTTTTGAATGAAAAAAATGAATTGGTTTATTATTATTGTGATATTATTGATACGGAGTACAATAAAGACGAAAATTCTTATATCTTTACTGATTTATTGGCGGATGTCATTGTAATGGAGAATGGTTTTGTGAAGGTGGTTGACTTGGCTGAACTGGCTGATTGCTTGGAAAGCGGCAGTATTTGCGAAAAAAATGTAAAAGATGCCCTGCGGCGCTTAGATGCACTTTTGCAAATTATATATAACAATGGCTTTGCCGAATTAATTCGATTTTTGGAAATTGAGGGGTAATTTATGGCAGCGGATATCCATAGTGGGCATCGGGAACGAATGCGGCAGCGTTTTTTGCAAGAGGGTGGCGAAGGCTTTCATGATCATGAGCTTTTGGAGCTGCTTCTTTATTATGCTGTGCCCAGAGGCGATACCAATCCCCTTGCACATAAATTGATCAAGGAATTTGGTTCCTTGCCAACCTTGGTGGAAGCGGAGCCTGTGGATATTTCCAACCTTTGCAGCGTAGGACAAAGCACGGCAATATTGATTTCCCTGCAAAAGGAGCTGAGCCGACGGTGTATGCAAGCCCGTTGGAGAGACAGACCGATGATAAATTCCTTAAGCCGTGCAGTTGATTATTGCAAAGCCCTTATGGCATATAAAAATAGGGAGTATTTCTATGTAATCTGTCTTGATAATAAGCGTCGGTTAATTAATACAGTGCAAATTGCGGAGGGGACGGTAAATTCGGCTGCGATACACCCAAGGATTGTGATACAGGCCGCCTTGAAATTACAGGCTTCTGCTGTGATTTTTACCCATAATCACCCCGGTGGCACCAGCAAACCTACCTTTGAGGATATCGAAACAACAACAAAGCTGTGGCGGCTGTTGTATGCCATAGAGGTTCAGCTGATTGACCATATTATTGTTGCGGATGGCACAACTTTTAGTTTTTTGGATAATAAATTATTAAATAAAGAAGTCATGGAGGGAAAATTATGACAAAAAGATTATATCGTTCTAGTACAAATGTAAAAATTTCAGGTGTATGCGGCGGCATTGGTGAGTATTTTGATATTGATCCTACCTTAGTTCGTTTGCTTTGGGTGTTGGCAAGCTTGTTTACAGCAATATTTTTCGGCGTTTTGGCATATGTGATTTGTGTATGCATTATCCCAGTGGATACAGGTTATATTGACGGCGAATACAAAGAAAAGGAATAAGACAAAAGAAATAAACAAAAGAAGGTGGCACTGGGAAGCTTCCGCAGGCCATCTTTTTCATTGTGATACATGAGAGGAGATAGAAATAAATGGCGGATGAGAAAAAAAGAATTTTTAGCGGTATGCAGCCTTCGGGGTTAATTACTTTGGGGAATTATTTAGGTGCCCTCAATAACTGGACAAAGCTTCAGGATGATTACGACTGTCTGTATTGCATTGTAGATATGCACGCAATTACGGTGCGTCAGGATCCTCAGAAGCTGCGTAAGCAGTCAAGGGACCTTTTAACCCAATACCTTGCGGTTGGTTTGGATCCCGAAAAAAACATTATTTATTATCAGTCTCATGTGTCTCAGCACGCAGAATTGAGCTGGATTTTGAATTGCTATACCTACATGGGTGAGTTAAGCAGAATGACACAGTTTAAGGATAAATCTGCCAAGCATGCCGATAATATCAACTCAGGCTTATTCACCTACCCAGTTTTGATGGCAGCGGATATTTTGCTGTATCAGACGGACTTGGTGCCTGTTGGAGAGGATCAGCGTCAGCATTTGGAAATCACCAGAGATATTGCTATGCGCTTTAACGGCATTCATAGTGATACCTTTAAGGTTCCTGAAGCGTATATTGGGAAGGTTGGGGCAAAAATCATGGCGTTGCAGGAGCCTACCAAGAAAATGTCCAAATCCGATGAAAATCAAAACAATACCATTGCACTGCTGGATGAACCCTCAGTCATTATGAATAAATTCAAACGTGCTATGACAGATTCCGATAATCAAGTGCGTTTTGGCGAGGACAAGCCGGGGATTTCCAATCTTTTAGGCATTTACTGTGCTGTAACAGGGGTTT